>URXE01000012.1 GCA_900551815.1 uncultured Collinsella sp. | reverse complement strand
CGAGCTTCTCTTCGACCTTGTGCTCAATCGGCTGACCGTGGCAGTCCCAACCGGGAACATAGGGAACTTCGCAGCCCTGCATCATCCAGTAACGGTTGATCATGTCCTTGGAGATCTTGTTCATCGCGTGGCCGATGTGGATCGGGCCGTTGGCGTACGGAGGGCCGTCGTGCAGCACGAACTTCTTGTGACCCTCGTTCTTCTTTAGAACTTGCTCGTAGACCTTGTTGTCCTGCCAGTCCTTGAGTCGCTTGGGCTCGGACTTGGAAAGACCGGCACGCATGGGAAATCCGGTTTTGGGCAGATTCATCGTCTGCTTGTACTCGTTTGCCACGGTACCCCTTTCATGTCGTGGGCGCGCACGCCCTCTGGGCACCAAAAAAGCGCCCGTCCCTACAAGCTGGGACGAAGCGCCACAAAACGGGCAGTCTGCCCGTAAAAGCTCTTCGCTTAACCACCCAGCTTAGATGCCCTCGCTCGCGTCGCCGCGCGCTCGCATCCGTTACTCGGCTGGTCTGTATCGACGACCATCTCGGCGATGTCTACTAAGACGAACCTGCGCGGCACGTCCGTTGGGACCGCAGCTCCGGGGTGATTTTCATCGGTCGCATGCACGGGTTCTCAGCGCTCCCCGCTCTCTGTAGCATGCGGACGGCCGACTACTCGTCCCCATCAACGCTTATGCGGAGTATGCTAGCACGTTCCGCGCCGGCGAAAAACCCTCAACACTGGTTTTATACGTTCGAAATTTCTCGCGGCTGTGGACCTTCTCTTGGAGCAAAATACCTGAAAGCACTTTATCGAACGAAAGAAGGTTGCTATGCGCACGATTGGAATGAGCGACTACACCGTTGGCGAGGATTGCTTTGACGAGCTGCCCGGCGCGCTGGCAGAGTACGGCGCGAAGAAGGTCGCGATCATCGGTGGCAAGCGGGCACTGGCCGCAGCACTTCCCGGTATCGAAGCTGCGCTGGCGGGTACCGACGTCGAAATTCTCGAGACGCGCGTCTACGGCACCAACAGTACGCGTGCCAATATCGCCAAGGTCGTGAATTCCCCTGCCTGCCAGGAAGCTGACGTGCTTATCGCATGCGGCGGCGGCAAGGCGCTCGATACCGTCAAGACGGCTGCTATCGAGCTCAAGAAGATCGTCTTTACCGTGCCGACGATCTGCTCCAACTGCTCGGCCGCGACAGCCATTGCCGTCGTATATAACGACGACGGCTCGCTCGAGGGCTATTCGTACCCCAACCGACCGGCGCACATCTTCATCAACCCCAAGATCATCGCCGAGGCACCGGCGGAGTACTTCTGGGCCGGCGTGGGCGATGCCCTGTCTAAGCAGCCCGAGGTCGAGTACGCCACGAGCGCCGGTAATTTGGAGCACACCGCCGGTCTTGGCCTGGCACTCGCCCACACCTGCTCCGAGCCGCTGTTTACCTATGGCGTCCAGGGTCTTGAGGACGTGCGCCAGGACCTGTCGAGCGAGGCCGTCAAGCAAATCGCACTCGATATCGTGGTCAATACGGGCTATGTCTCGAACCTGACCAACCAGAACGATTACTACTACAACTCGAGCGTGGCGCACGCGTTCTACAACGCCACCTGCAGCATACCGCGTGAGGGCACCCACCTGCACGGCGAGGTCGTGAGCCTGGGCGTGCTCGTGTTGTTCGCCTACACGGGCGACACCGAGAACCTTAAGCACTACGCTGCCTTTAACAAGCAGATGGGGCTGCCCGTGACGCTTGAGCAGGTCGGCCTTACCGAGGCCGACATCCCGGCGCTGTGTGAGTATGCCCACGCCACCAACGAGTGGAAGCAGGGCAACCCCGAGCCCTTCACCGACGAAAAGTTCGCCGCCGCCATCAAGGCCGCCGACGCCTACGGCCACACCCTCTAGCTCTAACCCAAAACCACCACAAAGGGGACAGGCACCTTTGTGGTGGTTTTTTATTGCTCCAGCATGCTGGGGTCGAACTCGCTTGCCGGAATGACACGGTAGCCGTGGCGCAGGAGCAGGTCGACGAAAACACCGTTGCCCGCTGTGAGGGTGCCGCTGAACGTTCCGTCGTAGATGCGGCCTACGCCACACGAGGGGCTGCGGTCTTGCAAGATGCACGCGGCTATTTCTTCCGGCCCGTCTGCCTGCTCACACATATCGAGCGCACGTTGGGCACCCAGGCGAAACTCGCGATCAAACGAGATGCCCCCGCAGGTACGGACCTCGCCGTTCACAATCTCTGACGGCTTGCGCGGCGTCGGAAGACCGCCAAAAACCTCGGGGCATACGAGGAGCACCTCGGTCCCTGTGCGTTCGCACGCTTCGACCAGCTCGCGATGGTAGTTATCGAGCCCGTTATACTTGCAGCTCTCGCCCATCAAGCAGGCGCTCACCACGATCTTCATACATATCCCTCCCACGTAAAACGCCCCATTTGAGATAGAGACTCAAATGGGGCGTTCAACAATGTGCAACCAGCCTTACTGCTGCTTTGGCATCAGCGGATTTTCGCGCGTGAGGAGATTCATAAACTCCTCGCCCGTGATCGTCTCCTTCTTGTACAGATAACGAGCCAGCTCGTGGAGCTTAAACTTGTTCTCCTTCAGGATCTGCAGAGCGCGGTCGTGCGCATCCTCGATCAGCTTGGCGACAATCGCGTCCACGCGCTCGGCCGTACCGGGGGCGCAGGTGAGCGACGTGTCCTGGTTGAGGTACGCATTCTGAACGGTACCGAGCGCCATCATGCCAAACTCATCGGACATGCCAAAGCGCGTCACCATGTTACGGGCGAGCTTGGTGGCCTGCTCGATATCGTTGGCGGCGCCGGTCGTCGTCTCACCAAAGATGAGCTCCTCGGCGGCACGTCCGCCGCAATAGACGGCGAGCTTATCCAGGACCTCCTGGCGTGTGGTCAGGAAGCGCTCATCCTCCTCGACCTGCATGGTGTATCCCAGAGCACCGCTCGTGCGCGGCACGATGGTGATCTTCGTGACCGGCGCAGAACCCTTCTGGCGGGCAGCAACAATGGCATGACCGATCTCGTGGTAAGAAACGACCTGCTTCTCGTGGTCGGACAGCACCGTGGACTTACGCTGCTGGCCGGCGATGACGACCTCCACCGACTCCTCAAAATCGTCCTGCGTAGCGCGCTTGCGGCCCTCACGGACGGCACGCAGGGCGCCCTCGTTGATAATATTAGCCAGGTCGGCGCCCGAGGCACCGGGCGTGGCGCGGGCAATCGCGGTCAGGTCAATCGGCGGCTGCGTCTTCACGCTCTTGGCATGCAACTCGAGAATGTTCTTACGGCCGGTCAGGTCGGGCAGCTCAACGGGAATGCGGCGGTCAAAACGACCGGGGCGCAGCAGGGCCGGGTCAAGGCTGTCAGGGCGGTTGGTAGCAGCGAGAACGACGATACCCTTGTGGTTATCGAAGCCGTCCATCTCGGTCAGCAGCTGGTTGAGCGTCTGCTCGCGCTCGTCGTTGCCACTAAAGCCACCGCCATCGCGCTTCTTGCCGATGGTATCGATCTCATCGATAAAGACGATACACGGGGCCTTTTCCTTGGCCTGCTTAAACAGGTCACGAACCTTGGCGGCACCGCGGCCGACGAACATCTCGACGAACTCAGAGCCCGAAATGCTAAAGAACGGCACGCCCGCCTCGCCGGCAACAGCCTTGGCAAGCAGGGTCTTACCGGTACCCGGAGGGCCGACAAGAAGAGCACCACGCGGCAGCTTGGCGCCGATCTCCTCGTAGCGCTGCGGCTTCTCCAGAAAGTCGACGACCTCCTTGAGGGACTCCTTGGCCTCTTCCTGGCCGGCGACATCCTTAAAGGTCACGCCCACGTCCTTGGAGGCGATCACACGCGCGCCGGACTTGCCCAGTCCACCGCCGCCAAAACCACCGCCGCCAAAGTTCATCGACGGACCGTCATCGCCCATAGCCTTCTTCATGCGGCGGTTGAGCCACCAGCCGATCAGGAAGAAAATCGCCATGGGAAGAATGAGGGTGAGCAGGTAGTAGGTCATCAGACCCGAGTTCTTATCGGGAACGACCGACTCCAGCGAAGCACCGGACTCAAGCACGCGATCGGTAAAGCCCGCGTCATTCGGCACACCGGTCGTCTTATAGGCGATGTTCTCGTCCTCGCCCTTCTTGGTGTAATAAATCGTGTAATCGTCCGTGTTGTACTCGACCTTGTCGACACTCTTCTTATCGAGCGCTTTGACAAACGTCGAGTAATCGGTCTTCGTAATCTGCTGCGTGTGACCGATGTTGGGGAACAGAACGGTCGAGAGCACGAGGTAGACGACGAAGGCGATGAGCACGTAGAGGATCATATTCCTTCTACGTTTGTTGTCATCCATCTCCATCTGCTTGAACTCCATCTACTGGGGTTGATAATGTTTTCTAGAATACCCAACCCGGACGGCGATAAACCGACGCCGGGCACGAAAGGACAGAGATGGCATCACTGGAAGTCGGCAAGGTTCAAATCTATACGGGAGATGGCAAGGGCAAGACAACGGCTGCGCTGGGCCTCGCGCTGCGCGCCACGGGCTATGGACTTAACGTGCTCATGCTTCAGTTTGCCAAGAAGCTGCACTGCGCCGAACACGACGCAGCGCCTCGATTGGGGCTACGCATCGTACAAGCCGACCGCGACACACCCGAAGCCTGTGCCGCACAAATCATGGAGCTCGCACGCGAGCAGATTTCACAGGTCGACGTGCTGATCTTGGATGAGCTGGGGGAAGCCATGCGACGGGGCTTTGTGACGCGCGAAGATGTCGAAGCGTTGATCGCGATGAAACCAACCACCACGGAGCTCGTGCTCACCGGCCGCGGGCTGCTGCCACTGGCCGATCTTGCCGACCTGGTCACCGAAATGCGCCCCATCAAACACTACTTCGACGAAGGCCTCCTAGCCCGCCAAGGCATCGAATACTAGTCATTGGGGACGTCCCCAATGACTAGGCGGTGGCGCGGCCTAGCCAGTTGCCGCTGTGGTGGTAGATGGTGAACATTATGGCGGTGATGAGCCAGGTTACGGGGTAGACCAGCAGCAGGTGCTCAAGCGACGGATCGAACGGCATAATCGCAAACACCCAGATCACCCTGAGCACGACGGTGCCAAAAATCGTGAGCAGCATGGGCTGCAAGCTCACGCCGGCGCCGCGGATGGAACCCGAGGCGTTCTCGATAATCGAGAAAATCGCATAGAACGGCGCAATGAAATGGAGGATGGTCGTGGTGTACGCCGAAATCGAAGCATCGTCGACAAACAGGCGCGACAACGGACCCGAGAACACCAGCAGCACGGCAGACAGGCCACCAATGAGCATAAACGACAGCACGAGCGACGTATGGTAGCCCTTTCGCATGCGCTCGTAGTTGCGCGCGCCAAAGTTCTGTGCCGAGAACGTGGTAATCGACACGCCAAGCGCCTCGGTAACCATCCAGACAATGCCATCCAGGCGGCCCGAAAGACCCCAAGCCGTGGTGACATCGGCACCAAACGAGTTGACCGACACCTGAATCAAAACGTTGGAAATCGAATACGCAGCAGACTGAAAGCCAAGCGGCAGACCACACGAAATCATGCTCTTACAAATACCAGGATCAATGCCGAGTTTGGACAGTGAAAGCCGCCACGCACCCGGTGCGTGCATCATACGAATCACGATCATCGTGGCATTGGAGCAAATGGTCAGCGCCACCGCGATGCCGCAGCCCAGAGCCTCCATATGAAGTACGGCAACGAAGATGACATCCAGCACCGCATTAACAAGGCAGCCGGAAGCGATGATCACAGCGGGCCCGCGCGTGTCGCCCACGGCGCGCAGCAATGCCGTTCCCATATTGAGCAGCAGCGCCGCAACCATGGCGGCAAAATAGCAACGGGCATAGGCCACGCCCTCGGCCAATAGTTCATGCGGTGTATTCATAAGCACCAGCATGGGCTCAACGAACACTATGCCAAGAATCGAGAAAACGATTCCGCCCACCAGCGCGAGCGTCATGGCCGTATGGACCGATCGGCTCAGGCGCTCGTCATCGTGCTGGCCAAAAAACTGGCCCGTAATGACCGCGCAGCCGGCACCGACGCCAACGCAAAAGCCAATGCAGAGCTCGGTGAGCACCATCGTGGCCTGAATGCCACCCAGCGCGAGCTTGCCGCCAAACTGACCGACGATATAGGTACCGATAAGCGTGTATGCCTGCTGAAAGAACGAACTAAAGAAGATGGGAACGCACAGCGACAGCAGCTGCTGCCAAATGACACCCTGCGTTACATCGATAGCCGTAGATTTCTTAGCCACACGCCCTCCCCACTAGCGTACGTCATACAACAAAACGGCAATTTAAGACCAAAGCCGACACCAGCTTAGCACCGACCAGCGTCGGCCGAAACGCCCCGAACCACAGCCCGGTGCGAAATATCTGTTTAGTGATACAGCCCCGGCTGGTAGTGGTACTCGTTGCTCACATGCGGGCACAGCTGCCAAAAGGCGACAGCACTTGCCGCGGCCACGTTAAGCGAATCGACCCCGTGCGCCATCGGAATGCGCACGGCTCGGTCGCAGCCAGCAATGGTCTTGGCGCCTAAGCCAGCACCCTCGGTGCCCATAAAGATTGCCAGGCGGTCAATCTCCTGCAGCGCGGGATCGTCCAACGACACCGAATCATCCGTCAACGCCATCGCGGCACACGAAAAGCCGGCATCGTGCAGCGCCGCCAGCCCATCATGCGGCCATACGCGCGCCTCGCTGCCAATGCGTGTCCAGGGCACCTGGAACACCGTGCCCATGCTCACGCGGGCCGAGCGACGGTACAGCGGATCGCAGCACGTCGGACTGACCAAAATACCGTCGACATTGAGCGCAGCCGCCGAGCGGAAAATCGCGCCGACGTTGGTGTGGTCGACAATGCCCTCGAGCACGCACACGCGCACCGGGCGCTCCCCCGCCGCCTCGACGACGCCACCCAAGAACTCGGCTACCGGAATCTGACGCGGGCGACGGAACGCCGCGAGCGCACCGCGCGTCACGTTAAAGCCCGTCAGCTGCTCCATAAGCTCCATCGAGGCCACGAACACGGGAACCGGGCCCGCACCTTCGCGTACCGCCAGGCGCTCAAACAGCGGCATCATCTGGTCGAGCCAGCGTTCGCCCAAAAGAAAGCTCACCGGCTCGTATCCGGCGCGCACCGCGCGCTCGATGACCTTGGCACTCTCGGCGATAAAGATGCCCTTTTGCGGCTCCAGCACGCAGCGAAGCTCGCGCTCGGTCAGTCGCACGTAGGCATCGAGCCGCTCGTCCTCGAGCGAATCAATTCGCAGCACCTCAACGGCATCAGTCATAGCAGCCAGCCCGCACCCTTCTTTACAGCACCTATACAAATATCGGGGCAACGCCATGCGCCGCCCCGCCACTCATTCCAACCCGATAATACCGAAGCGATAATCGGGTTTACGCATCAACGCGACGATACGTCACGAACTCATATTTGAGGCCCTCATCGCCCTCTCCGGCAGCGACAACCGCCGATTCGCTGGCCCGCGCAATCTCCCAAGCGGGATCGGCATCCAGATCGGGAAAGTACGTATCCACGTCATGCACGCAATGGTTATGCGTAACCTCGGCCTCGACGCAATACGGCAAAAACTGTCGATAGACATCGCCACCACCGATCACCCAGGCAACGGGTTCATCGGCCACGGCGGCCAAGGCCTCGTCAACGCTATGCACCACGTCGACGCCCTCGACAGCAAAGCTCTCGTCGCGGGAGAGCACGATATTGCGACGGTTCTTAAGCGGACGCCCGCCGGGAAAACTCAGCAACGTCTTGCGTCCCATAATGACCGGACAGCCTTTGGTGCACGCCACAAAATGGCGCATGTCGGCTCGGTTAGACACGACCATGTCACCCTCGCACCCAATGCCCCAGTCATCGCACACGGCAACAATGGCAGAAAGCTTACACGTCATGCGCGTCACCTACACCGCAATGGGGATGTTCTTGACCTGCGGGCCGTGCTCATAGCCCTCGACGATCAGATCATCGGTCGTAAACGCGTAGAAATCATGCACATCGGGGTTGAGCGTTACCTTGGGAGCCGCAAACTGCGGACGCTCGATAAGCTCGCGGACGATATCGACATGACGGTCGTAAATGTGGGCATCGGCAATCACATGCAGCAGCTCACCGGGAATCATATCGACCGACTGCGCGACCATCATCAGCAAAATGGCGTACTGGCACACATTCCAGTTGTTCGCGGCCAAAATGTCCTGGCTACGCTGGTTGAGAATCATGTTAAGCGTCGGCTTGTCGTCCTGAGGACGCTGCGTGACGTTATAGGTCACGCTGTAGGCGCACGGATACAGATGCATCTCGGACAGATCGCTGAACACGTACGTGTTCGTCATAATACGACGGCTGTACGGCGTGTGCTTAAGATCGTACAGCACGCGGTCCATCTGGTCAAAGTCACCCTCGGGATAATGGCTCTTCTGCCCAATCTGATACCCGTAGGCCTTGCCGATAGAGCCGGTCTCGTCGGCCCACTCATCCCAAATATGGCTGTTGAGGTCATGCACATTATTGGACTTCTTTTGATAGATCCATAGGATCTCATCCATAGCGGACTTGAGCGCCGTACGACGCAGCGTAAGCGCGGGGAACTCCTCGCGCAGGTCATAGCGCGCCGTAACGCCAAAGTTTTTAATGGTATAGGCAGGGGTGCCGTCCTCCCACACCGGGCGTACCTTTTGGCCCTCGGTCGTGGTGCCATGGTCCAAGATATCGCGGCACATGGATACAAACTGTTGATCAGCTTTGCTCATTGACCCTCCTGTCAGTCGCCTACAAGCGAGATTCATTGTAGCCCAGGTGCACGCGGCCCCACAGCCCAAACATAAGCCCTCGTTTTCTGACATATGCCAGAAATTCCTTGCGCAAATCTACACGTTCGCTATCCTATTGTTGACATATGTCAGATAAGGAGTGCGCATGGCAGGAAGACGCGAAAAACTGCGCCGCGTCGGGATCATCCCCGAATACCGCGGCTTTACCCCTGACGGCCTAGCCAGCGGAGACGCCATCGACATGACGGTCGACGAGCTCGAAGTCCTGCGCCTGTGCGACCTGGAGGGCCTCAATCAAGAGGCAGTCGCACAGCAGATGGGCATAGCCCGCGCCACGGTGGCGGCAATTTGCAGTCGAGCACATCGCAAGGTGGCAAACGCGCTGGTCAATGGACGGGCGATCGTCATCGAAGGCGGCAATATCGCGTACTCCCCCATCACCACAACGACGGCCGTATGGCCAGCAAAGGAGGTCGGCACCATGAGGGCGGCAACCACGTACGACAACGGCAACATCTTTATGCACTTTGGCCGCAGCGAGCAGTTCAAGATCTACGACATTCAGGACGGCAAGGTGCTCAACGAGCAGGTCGTGGGCACCGGCGGCACCGGCCACGGTGCCCTGGCGGGCCTGCTCGCCAACGGCGGTGTGGACACGCTCATCTGCGGCGGCATTGGCGGTGGCGCTATCAACGCGCTCGCCCAGGCCGGCATCACAGTCTATGCGGGCGCCCAGGGCAGCTGCGACGCTTGCGTCGAGGCCCTTATCGCCGGCACGCTCGCACAGAACGGCGAGGCCACGTGCGGCTGCCACGGCCATGACCACGATCACGCCCACGAACATGGCGAGTCCCGCAGCTGCCACGGCCATCACGAGCACGAGGGTCACGAGGGCTGCGGCTGCCACTAATGGCACGGCACTGCGAGCTCGAGGCGCGACGCTAAGCGCAACCCAACAATCAAAGCCAACAACAAAGGCCACCCGGTAGCTTCCGAGTGGCCTTTGCCATATCAAGCTGGAATTACAGCTCTATTTCTTATTACGCATCTGCGCTTCCATCTGGCGCAGCAGCTCCATATCGGACTTGGGACCGCCCGTACCCAGGCCGCCCATGCCGCCCAGACCCATAGCGTCCAGGCCAGGGATATTGGGCATGCGCATCTTCTTGCCCTTCTTACCCTTTTTGCCCTTCTTGCCGCCGGCCTGTGCCTGATTGGCCATCGTGCGCATGCGGCCCATCATCTTGTTCATCTCGCCCCACTGCTTCATAAGGCTGTTGACCTCGGTGGGGGTTACGCCGGCGCCCTTGGCGATACGCGCGCGGCGCTGGCCGTTGATGATGGAGGGACGCAGGCGCTCCTCCTTGGTCATCGACATGATGATGGCCTCGTTCTTATCGAAGATACCCTCGTCCAGGTTGCCGCCCATCTGGTTGAGTGCACGCTGACCACCGGGGAGCATGCCCAGGATACCCTTCATGCCGCCCATCTTTTTGACGGCTTTCATCTGGTCGAGCATATCGTTCATGGTGAAGCCCTCACGCAGCATACGCTCGGCAGCCTCAAGCTGCTCTGCATCAGCCGCCTCCTGGGCCTTCTCGATGATGCCGACAACATCGCCCATACCCAGAATGCGCTTGGCCATGCGATCGGGATAGAACGGCTCAAGCGAATCGGGCTTCTCGCCCATGCTCACGAACTTGATGGGCTTGCCGGTCACCTGACGCACCGAAAGCGCGCCACCGCCACGGGCGTCGCCGTCGAGCTTGGAGATAATCACGCCATCAAAGTCGGTGCGCTCGGCAAACATCGAGACCACGTTGACGATATCCTGGCCGGTCATGGCATCGACGACCATCAGCACCTGGTCGGGCTTGACGGCCTTCTTGATGTCGACGGCCTCCTGCATCATCTGCTCGTCGATCTGCAGACGACCGGCGGTATCGACGATGACCACGTCGCGTAGGTGGTCGACGGCCTCCTGGATGGCGCCCTTGGCGATGTCGACCGGGTGCGCGCCGTCACCGCGGAAAACCGGCACGCCGATCTCACCACCGAGCGTGGCGAGCTGGTCGGCAGCGGCGGGACGGTAGACGTCGCACGCGGCGAGCAGCGGCGAGCGGCCCTGCTTCTTGAGCAGGTAGGCCAGCTTTACGGCCGCCGTGGTCTTACCGGAGCCCTGCAGGCCCACGAGCATGATGACATTGGGAATACGGTTGCTAAAGACGAGCTTGCTCTCGGTTGAGCCGAGCATCTCGGTGAGCTCGTCGAGCACGATCTTGACGACGTTTTGCGCCGGCGACAGCGACTCCATGACCTCGGCGGTCATGCAGCGCTCCTTGGTCTTGGCAACGAACTCCTTGACGACCTTAAAGTTAACGTCGGCCTCGAGCAGCGCCATGCGAATATCGCGCATGGCCGAAGTAATATCGGCCTCGGTCAGCTTACCCTTGCCGCGCAGGCGGTCAAATGTGTCGTTGAGGCGATCGCTCAGGGAATCAAACACTGGTTACTCCTTAGTTGGACTCGCCCACCAGGGCGCGGCAGAAATCTTTGGCGTTAAACTCCTGCAGGTCATCGACCTGCTCGCCCACGCCGATACGCAGGATCGGGAGCTTGAGCTTCTCGGCCACGGCCATGGCGATACCGCCCTTAGCCGTGCCGTCGAGCTTAGTCATGATAATACCGTCCAGGCCAAGCGCCTCGTTAAACTCGAGCGCCTGGTTCAGACCGTTCTGACCAGTGGCGGCATCAATCACAAGCACGACCGAGACCGGCATGGGACCGGCGGCCATATTGGCGGCGCGCTTACGGGTCACATTGACCACCTTGGCGAGCTCGCGCATGAGCTCGGGGCTCGTGTGCAGACGACCGGCGGTATCGATGAGCACCAGGTCGCTGCCGCGCTTATCGGCCTCGTCGAGCACGTCATAGCACACGCTCGCCGGATCGGAGCCGCGGTCACGCTTGATAACCGGTACGCCGGCACGCTGGCCCCACACATCGAGCTGCTCGATGGCGGCGGCGCGGAAGGTGTCGGCCGAACCGATCACCACGTTCTTGCCGCGGGCGGCCATGGCGCTCGCAATCTTGCCGACCGTGGTGGTCTTGCCGGCGCCGTTGATGCCGACAAACAGCACGCAGCTCGGCGTATCGGAAAACGGGTCGCGCTCAACAGGCACAAAATGGCCCTCGAGCTGCTCCGCCAGGGCGCGGCGAAGCTGCGGGGCGGTCTTGAGGTTCTTCTTGGCAGCGGCGTCACGCAGGTCATCGGAGACTTGAATGGCGACCTCGGCACCCATGTCACCCATGACGAGGGTGTCCTCAAGGTCCTCCCAAAAATCCTCGTCGACCTCACCGCCAAAGTAGAAGACCTCGTTAAGGGCCTCGCGGCTGCGCTCAAGTCCGCGCGAGAGAGCGTCAAAGAATCCCATTATGCATTCACGACCTTTCCGGTTTCGCGATCGAGTTTTTGCGAGACGACGCGACTGACGCCGTCGGCTTGCATCGAGACGCCGTAGAGAACGTCAGCATCCTCCATAGTACGGCGCTGATGCGAGATTACCAAGAGCTGCGTATCGGAACGCAGCACATCGAGGGCGCCGATGAGCTTGGACAGGTTGGCGTCGTCGAGTGCCGCCTCGACCTCGTCCAGCACATAGAACGGCACCGTGCGCGTACGGTATACGGCAAAGAGCAGGGCGAGCGCCGTCAGGCTCTTTTCGCCACCCGACATGAGCATCATCTTGGTGATGCGCTTGCCACGCGGCTGCGCCACGACCTCAATGCCCGTCTCGGCCGGATGCTCGGGGTCGGTCATCTCCAGATGCGCCTGACCGCCCGGGAAGAGCATGGCGAAGATCTCGCGGAAGTTCGCATCGACCTTCTCAAAGGTCACCAGGAAGGCCTTGCGCATCTTGCGATCGATCGCCACGGTGATCTTGGTGAGCGCCTTGCGCGCGCTCTCCAGATCGGCCAGCTGCTCCTCGATGTAATCGGCGCGGCGCTTGAGCTGCTCGTACTCCTCCATGGCGACTTGGTTCACAGGACCCAAGTTGTTGATCTGGCGCACGAGTTGGTTAAGCTCGCGCTCGGCGGCGTCGCGATCGGTGGGCGCCGGCAGCATGAGCGCCTCCTCGAGCACCGTGGTGCCGTCGGCGGTGATGGCCTTAATGGCAGCCTCTACCTGCACCTCGAGCTTGCCGCGCGCCACCTTGAACTCATTTTGCGTCGTGGCGGCAACATCGGCCCTCTCTTTGGCGCGGGCGACCTCGGTCTTGGCGTCCTCAATGGTCTTCTTAAGCGAAGCCGAGTCTGCCTCCTCAAGCGTTGCCTGATCGCGCAGGCGCGCAGCCCAGTCCGAGGCGCGCTCCAACAGGGCAGAATAGCGCTCGTGCATGGGATCGACGCGAAGGCGCAGCAGCTCGAGCGAGCGCGAGGCCTGACGCGTCCCGCGGATACGACGGTCGATACCCTCCAGGCGATGCTCAAGATCGGGCACGCGGCCCTTCAGCGAACGCAGGCGCTCGCTCGTCTGAGCCAGGCGCACCTTAGCGTCGGCGAGCTTGCCGGCGGCCTCGGAATCGTCACGGCGCACGCGATCGAGCTCGTCGTTGGCCTCGGCAATCTGCAAGCCTAAGTCGCTCGCCTGCGCACGGGACTCGTCACGCGAACGAGTGAGCTCGTCCACGCGCGGACGGGCGGCACGAACGGCCTCTGCGGCCTGCTCGCGGCGCTTGGAAATGCGCACGCGCTCGACCTCGGCATTGTTGGCACTCTGCTCCAGGCGGCCGATCTCGGACAGCAGGGAGCGACGCTCGCCCTCAAGGCGGGCAATCTCGCCGGCAGCATCGCCCTCGGCGGCACGGGCCTCCTCAACGGCAGCGTTGGCCTCGACGACCTGATCCGAAACATGCTCAAACGCGGCAGCAAGATCGGGCTCCAGGCCTTCCAGCTCGCGGATACGACGCTTGCGCTCCAGAGCGCCCGAAGCCTCGCCGGCATCAAGCCCCACGCGAACCAGGCCGCCGCAGGCAACGCGTGCACCATCGGGAGTCACATAGGTCACGCCATCAACGACCGGCGCGGACAGAGCGGCGGCCAAGTCATCGACCACGTAATAGCCGCCGAGCAATGCCTCGACGACCGGACCGTAGCCCGCACGCACGGACAGGCGATCAACAAGACGGGTACCGGCGGCACCCTCGGCGGCCGCAGAGCCGCTCACACTGCGCGCCACCAGCAGCGCCTCGCCCGAGGCCTTCTTTTGGTCCAGAGCCGCACGACCGGCACGCTCAAGTGCGGCAGCGTTATCGAACAGCAGGGCATCGATATCGCCGGCGAGCAGTTGCTCAACCAGGCCTTCAAGCTCACGCGGCGCCTCAAGCACATCGCCCAGACGGCCCGAAACATCATCGCCCAGCGCGCCCACTAGACGGCTTACGAGCGGCGAGCTGTCGGCCATGCGAGCATCAAGCTTCTTTTGGCTCGCGAGCTCCGAGCGCACCTCAGACAGCTTGTTGCGCGCCTCGCTCTCACGGGCACGCAGGTCCTTGAGGACAGCGCGTGCCGTCTCGGTGGCCTCGCGCGCATCGCTCTGGGCCTGACGAGCCGCCTCAAGGGCGCTCTCAAGCTCCTCAGCACGGTCGCGGCGGCTCTCAAGCGATGCCGTGACCTCCTCGAGCTGCTCGTCGATCTGCTCCATGCGCGAGGCGTACATGTTGTCCTCGACCTCGGCATTGGAAAGCGAATCCTTTACCTTGGCGAGCTCGAGTGCGGCATTATCGGCAACGCGCTGCACATCGCGCTGCTCGCGCGTGAGCTGTGAAATCTGCGCATCAAGCGCAACGCGACGCTCGTGGAGCTCGGCGGCGGCAGGACCAGCGGCGTCAACGTCCTCCTGGGCCTGCATATGCGCGCCGGTCACTTCCTCGAGCTGAGCACGTGCGTCCTCGAGCTCCTCGACCACGCGACGGCGCTGATGCTCGGAGCTCGAGAGCTGGCCACGCATGTCGGACAGGCGCGACACCATGTTATGGCCCTTTTCCTCGAGCAGGCGCATATCGGAGTTAATGCGACCGACCACATCTTGCATATGGCGGCGCTGCTCGCCCAAGTCGCCCACAAACAGGCCCTTTTCTTCGAGCATGACCTGGAGCTTCTCGAGCTCGCGCTCTTTCTCACCCAGGCGGTACTGCGCGAGCTCCAGCTCGGCGGCGCCCTCCTTAGAGCGGCTCTCCAGGTCGTTCCACTGCAATTGCAGCGAACGGAGCTCATCGACTGCCAGCATCTGCGTAAGCTCGTTCGCGCGCGAGGACAGCTCTTTGTACTTGCGCGCGCGATCGACCTGACGCTCCAGCGGTCGCAGCTGACGGGCGATTTCCTTATTGATATCGCGGGCACGGGTCAGGTGCTCGTCCATCGACTTGATCTTTTTAAGCGCACGCTCCTTGCGACGCTTGTGTTTGGAGATGCCGGCGGCCTCCTCAATGAGAGCACGGCGCTCCTCGGGGCGGCTCTGCAAAATGGCATCGAGCTTGCCCTGGCTGATGATGGAATGCGTATCCTTGCCCAGTCCCGAATCGTGCAGGATATCCTGGATGTCCATCAGGCGGCACGGGCTCGAATTGATGAGGTACTCACTCTCACCCGAACGATACATGCGGCGGGTGATAGCCACCTCGTCAAAGTCGACGGGAAGCATATGGTCCGAGTTATCGAGAACCAGCGTGACCTCGGCCACGCCTACCGGCTTGCGCGCGGACGAGCCCGAGAAGATGACGTCTTCCATGGCCTGGCCGCGCAGCTGCTTGGCGCTCTGCTCGCCCAGAACCCACAGAATCGAGTCGGAGATGTTCGATTTTCCCGAGCCGTTGGGACCGACGATGACGGTCAGGCCCGGCTCAAACGTCATATGGGCGCGGTCGGCAAACGACTTGAACCCTTTGAGCGTGAGGGACTTGAGATACACGGTTCCTCGCTTAAACAGGCTTCTTGTTCAGAATCACGCCGTTGGTGGTGTAACCCATGCGGTCGAGTGCCTCAAGCGCGGCAGCTCCCTCGGCTTCCTTCTTGGAGGAACCGGTGCCGCGGCCCTGGCGGATACCGTCGATGAGCACCACGGCGGTAAAGGTCGGTGCGTGCGCCGGGCCCTCAGAGCCAACGAGCTTGTACGCCGGAGGCTCGTGGCCGTCGGCCTGCACGCACTCCTGCAAATACGACTTGGGGTTCGCAGGATGCTCGGCACGCTCGGAGGCCAGGTGCGGCTTAAGCGTACGGTGGATAAAGTCCGCCGCAACGTCCCAGCCGGCATCCAGATACAGCGCGCCCACGAGCGACTCGTAGACGTTCTCGAGCGCCGAATGCAGGCCGCGCGCACCCGTGCCGGTCTCAGAGGCACCAAAGATGATGATGTCGTCGATGCCCAGCTCATGAGACACCTCGGACAGCGTGGCGCCCGAGACGAGCGACACCTTCAGGCGCGTAAGTTTGCCCTCATCAAACTCCGGATAGGACTCAAAGAGCGAACGGGCAACCACGGCGCCCAAAATGGAATCGCCCAAAAACTCAAGGCGCTCATAGCTCGCCGAGACGGGCTGACCTTCCACGGCAGAAGGGTGCGTGAGTGCCGCGCGCAGCAGTACCTTGTTATTGAACTCGTGGCCCAGGATTTCCTGGGCGCGCGCGAGTCGTTGAGATAAAGCCAAGACTTAGGCCTCCTTGGCGTTTTCAATAGCGTCGACAGCGTCGGCGACAGAGTTGAGCGACAGCAGGGTCTCGTCATCGATCTCGAGGTCGAACTCGTCCTCGATGGCCGTCACCAGCTGCAGACGCTCGAGCGAATCGGCATCGAGATCGTCAAAGGTAGTCTCGTCGCTAATGTCAGCGACATCGACGCCCAGAACGTCAGCGGTGACTTCGGCGATCTTATCGAAGATTTCGGAGCGGTCCATAGCGCTTCCTCTCATATTGCGTGAACATCAACGAGCTGGCGCCGCAAGCGCAGCGCCAAGACACGGTTTTGATTCTACCCCACGACGAAGGCCGCGAGGCACATAACAGCGCTCTAACTCGCTCCTACAAAACGATGCCGTCCATAGAGTTGGCGACGTTCTCGACAAGCCCGGCGCGCACGGCCTCCGCCGCGGCGAGCGTACCGTTTTTGACGGCCTCGACCGAGGTGGCACCGTGGCCGATCAGAACCACGCCACGCAGGCCCAGCAGAATGGCGCCGCCCTTAGCATCGCCCGAGAGTTTTGCCTTGATCTCGCGCATCTGCTTTTTGATGAGCAGCGCGGCGATCTTGGTGCCGAGCGAAGCCATAAAGGCACCCTTGAGCTCTTGCAGCAAAAACTTAGCGGCGCCCTCGGTTGCCTTGAGCGCGATGTTGCCCGACATGCCATCGGCAACGACGACGTCGAAGTTACCCGAGGTCAGGTCGGTGCCCTCGCAGTTGCCCACAAAGCCGGGAACCGCGGCCTTCATGGCCGGGAAGCACGCCTTGGTAAAGTTGGAGCCCTTCTCATCCTCGGTACCGTTGCCGAGCAGACCGACGCGGGGATGCTCAATGCCCAAGACGACGCGCGCATAGGCACTACCCATCTGGGCAAACCGTACCATGTCGTCGACCTCGACATCGGGATTGGCGCCCATGTCGCACAGGACCGTCAGGCCGCCGGCGCGATTCGGTAGTGCGTTGGTCAGGCACGGACGGACCGGCTGCTTCTTGCCCTCGGCCTGATACCTAAAGGGCGTCACATAGGCGGTAGCGGCAGCGGTCATGGCGCCGGTGGAGCCGGCAGAGAAGAACGCATCCGCGTTACCCTTCTTGATAGCGCGGCAGGCAAGCACGATCGAGGACTTGCGCTTGGTCATCACGGCTCGAATGGGATCGTCATCCATGGCGATGACATCGGGTGCCTCCAAGGCCTCAACACGAGCGTGAGCCGCGGCAAAGGGGTTCACGATCTCTGCGGGACCGACGGCCAAGACCTCGATATCGGAATCCGCCGCAAGCGCCGCCTCGATACCGTCGAGGACAACCTGAGGCTTCTCGTCTCCACCCACAACGTCTACACAAACGCGAACGTTACTCATATACATACTCCTTATACAAAAATGGCCGACTCATTGAGCCGGCCATTGTGGTTCCAGTTGGAACGGCATCGCATCCAGAGTATACAGTTACTCGGTAACGATAACCTCGCGGTCCTTGTAGAAACCGCAGCTGGGGCACACGTGGTGCGGGAGCTTGACAGCACCGCAACGGGGGCACGTGGACTGAGCCGCAGCCGAGATCTTCATGTTGGCGGAACGGCGGGTGTGAGTGCGGATACGACCCTGCTTTTGTTTAGGTACGGGCATAGTGACCTTCCTTATGAACTATCCAGTGTGGCGATTACGCGCAAGTAGCGATACTACCACAGTTTTACTCGTCAAGCTTGAGATTCTTCAATGCTGCAAATGGATTTTCCGTGGCAGCGGCCCATTCGGCCTCTGCTTGAGCGGCGCAATCGCATTGCTCGACGTTGAGATTGATGCCGCACGTGGGGCATAGGCCGCGGCAATCGGGCTTGCACAGGACAACGAACGGCGTGTCCATGACGACCGCGTCGTTGATGGGCTCGCCCAGGTCGACGATGCGATCCTCGCCCAGCAGCTCGTAGCCGTCTTCGTAGGCCTCGGGATCCTCGGGCTCGTTAAAGAGATAGAATTCCTCAATCTCACCGGCAATATCAAACGAAGCGGGCTCAAGGCAACGGTCGCACTCACCGGTTGCGTGCGCGCGGACCATACCCGTAAGCAGAACACCGGTGCCGGCATTGGTAAAGACAACGTCGTAGTCAATGCCGTCCTGCAGCTGATACTCCTTCTCGCCCACCGTATAGGTGGCGACATCGACCTTGCCGGTCAGCGGATACGAGTCTCCGGGAAACTCGAGCTGCTCGGAAAGATCGACGGTAACGCTCGGGAACTCAGCCATTACCACTGACCATTCTGCTGGGCGGCACCCTCGTTGAGCTGCTGACGGCAACGGGTCACCGTGCCGGTCAGGCTCTTGAGGTTCTCCTCGAGGTGCGTAAAGACCTGCTCGGCGTAGTCCTCGGCGGCATAGCGCGTCTCGCGCTCATACTGCTGGGCACGGTCGCGGATATCGTCAGCCTGCTGCTGCGCTAAGCGGACGATCTCCTGCTCGCCGGCAATGGTGAGCGCCTGCTGCTGAGCATCGGCGATGATGGAATCGGCCTGAGCGGCGGCGGAAGCCATAAGCTCCTCGCGCTCCTTGAGGATACGGCGGGACTTCTGCCATTCCTCGGGATAGCTCATGCGGATCTCGTCGAGGATGTTAAAGAAGACGTCGGCGTCGATAACCTTCATCTGGGCGTTCTTGCCGAACGGCGTCTTAGCCTCTTCGATGAGCCCCTCGAGCTCGTCGACAAGACTCACGATCCTGTCGCCAGGAAAATTCTCGCCCGGCATCCGGTCTCCTTTCATAGGTAACATATCATCGTGTTAGTTTACCACATGCCACCAGGCATTAAAAAACGTCACGAAAAGCGATGTTTGAGCGCCTTGACCACATTGGACGGAACAAAATTAGAGACGTCGCTACCGAGCGAGGCAATCTGGCGAACCACCGAGCTCGAGATATAACCGTACTGCGGCGCACTCATGACAAAGATGGACTCCAGCTCGCTATCCAGGCGGTAGTTGAGGTCTGCCTGCTGCAGCTCGTACTCAAAGTCGGTCATGGCACGCAGGCCCTTGACCACGGCTCCTGCTCCCTGTTCGCGGGCAAAATCGACCAAGAGGCCGGTGAAGGGCAGCACCTCGACGCCGTCAATATCACCGAGCGCCTCACGGGCCAGCGCCACGCGCTCGTCGAGCATAAACGTGGTGCCGACGCCGTTTTTGCCCTGCGACTCGGCAACGGCCACGATCACGCTGGGAAAGATGCGGCGGGCGCGGCGGATGACGTCGATATGGCCAAACGTGATGGGATCGAAGGTGCCCGGGACAATCACGCGGTTGATGGTGTCATTCATGGGCGTCCTCCAAAGGCGCATCCTCGTCATTGTCGCTGTCGTCGGCGTTGTCGGCCTCATTCGTGGCCGACCAGCGCAGCAAGTCAACCGAGGTTATGCCGTAGCGCTTCTCGCGCACGGTCTCAAAGCCGGCCGGGTGAGCACCCGTATCGGCCGCGGCGTGCTCAAAGAGCGCGTAGGCACCCTGCGCCAGCAAGCCTTGCTGAGCTAGGTTCTGCAGTAGCTCCTCGACCGGCTCGGCGCCAAAAGCATAGGGCGGGTCGAGCAGGACCAGGTCAAAGGGACCGCCCGGCACGCGGCCGCGCGAAGCGCTTGCCAACACGTCACCCGTGACGACGCGCCAACGCGCACGGTCACGACAGAGCGACCCGATATTCTTGGTAATCAGACGAGCAGCGTTGCGATCGATCTCGAACGTGGTGAGCGAGCGGGCACCACGTGAGAGCATCTCGATGCCCAAGGCGCCGGAGCCGCCAAAGGCATCCAGCACGCGGACCTCGTCCAGATCGAAATCGAATGCCGACATGACCATAGATGCGCACGCCTCGCGCACGCGATCGGTCGTGGGGCGGGTGACATCGCGACCACGGGGCTCCTCGATCTTACGACCGCGCCATTCGCCGCCGATGATTCTCATCCTCCGCTGACCTCCTTAAAGATGTGTCGATACCGCATGGCGACCGCATCGCGCAAGGGACGCGTCGCCACGGAGTCAAGGTTGCAAGCATACCGCAAGAGCTCGACCGCGTCCAAATGGGCCCACTCGATCAATTCCTCGTCGGCATCGAGGTCAACAAAGCGCAAGGTCACACCGCCATGCTGGCGATAACCCAGGATTTCACCCTCGTGGCGCAGACGCAGGTCCATCTGGGCAAGCGTAAAGCCGTCCGAGGTCTTCTCGAGCGACTGGAGGCGGTCTTGTGCCGCCGACGCGCCGCCGTTGCCCTTGGAATGCGTCATGACCAGGCACGTTCCTGACACGCTGCCGCGGCCTACGCGCCCGCGAAGCTGGTGCAGGGCCGCCAAGCCAAAGCGCTCACCGTTCTCGATGACCATAACGGTGGCGTTGGGCACGTCAACGCCCACCTCGACCACCGTGGTCGAGACGAGCACATCGATCTCGCCACGTTTAAAGGCATCGATGACCCGGCCCTTCTCCCCCGCCGGCATGCGGCCATGAAGACGCTCGATGGTAAGCCCCGGCAATGCCAGACGAAGGCGTTCGAGCTCGGTCGCCGTGTCATGCAACGGCACGGGCACGGTCACGCGGCCTTCGTCGTCGCGAGCGATGCCGGGTACGTCTTCGAGTTCATCGGCCGAATCGCTCGGCTCCACGAGCGGACAGATCACGTAGGCTTGCTGTCCCTTTTCGTGTGCCTCGCGAATGGCGCCATAGGCAAGGTCGCGACTCGACTCGGTAAGGACGCGCGTCGTCACGCCGGCACCCGGAACGGGACGATGGCGGATGATGCTCGTATCCAGGTCGCCGTACACCGAAAGCGCCAGCGTGCGCGGGATCGGCGTGGCAGTCATGACCAGCAAGTCGGCACCCGGGCCTTTTGCGCGTAGAGCGTTACGCTGGCCCACGCCAAAGCGGTGCTGCTCGTCGATCACCACAAGCGACAAATGCTTGAACGTGACGTTCTCCGAAAGCACCGCATGGGTACCAAAGAGCACGTCGAGCTCGCCAGACTGGAGCCGAGCATGAATCTGTTCACGCTCGGCCGCCGGCGTGGCGCCCGTCAGGAGCGCCCAGGTCATGCCAGCCCGCGAGAGCATGGGGCCGGTCTTATCGGCATATTGACGCGCCAGCACGCCCGTGGGCGCCATAACGCAGGCCTGAGTACCGCTATCGGCCGCAACCGCCAACGCGCAGGCGGCAACGGCGGTCTTACCGGTACCGACGTCGCCCAGCAGCAGACGGTTCATCACACGACCGCCATCGCACATGTCATGCAGGATGTCTTGAAATGCAGCCTCCTGCTCATCGCTCAGCGAAAACGGCAGGGCCTGTTTAAGCGCAACCAAATGCTCGCCCGCGGCATGCGCATAAGGCACCACGTCGACCATACCGCCATCGTTGCGCAGACGCAGCGCGAGCTGCAAGCAGAGACACTCCTCGTAGGCAAGACGCCGGCGCGCGATGTCGCGCTCGGCCATGCTCGAGGGAAAGTGGATCGAGCGCAACGCACGGGCATTACTCATGAGCTTCCGCTTTGCGCGCAACGGCGCGGGAATGGGATCGAACGGATTGACAGCCACTTCGAGCGCACCGATCACGATACGGCGCATCCATGCCTGACTCACGCCGTCACTTACGTAGTGGACCGGCAAAATGGTACCCGCGGCGCGCCCGTCCTCGAGCTTTTCAAAGTGAGGCGAGGCCATCTGCTTAAAACCGTAGGCAAACTCGACCTTGCCCATCACGGCCAGGCGGTCGCCCTGCTTAAGCTGTTGGGCAATCCAGGGCTGACGGAAAAAGGCAACCTGCAGCACGCCCGTCTCGTCCACGAGCGAGACCTCGGTCACCTGCATACGCGGACGGGGCTGCTTTTGGACAATACGATCGACCGTGGCGATGATGGTGCACACGGTACCGATGGGCGCCATCTCGATGGACCACGAGCGAGTGAAGTCCAGGTAGCGATGAGGAATATGGAGAAGGAGGTCCCCCACCGTCCGAATTCCCAAACGGCGAAGGGCCTCCTCACGTTTACCCGAAACATATTTGAGTCGCGCGATATCCTCGTCGAGCGCATTGCTCTGGGCAAAGCGCTCCGAGACGCGCGGCACGGAGCACAGCTCGGACATGGGCAGAGCCTACTCGATCGAGAAGATCACGGGATAGAGCGGCTGCTCGCCACGATGGGCGTCGATCTCCAGATCGGGCTGAGCCTCCTCGATGGCATCGACGATCTCCTGGAAGGCCTCGTCAGACAGCTCCTCGCCGGCCAGAATCGTCAGCGCGTCGCCCTCCTCTTCCTCCTGCATGCGGTTGATGCAGTCGAGCGTGACCTGCTTCACGTCAGAACCGACCACATCGATGGAGCCGGCGATGATGCCCATGACGTCACCGGAGTGAATCGGCGAGCCGTCAGAGGCGCTGGAGTCGCGCACGGCACGGGTGACCTCGCCATCGCGGGCCTCGCTGATGGCGTCGACCATAGCGGCAACGGCGTCCTCGAGCTCGGAATCGGGCAGGACCGCGAACAGCGCGGAGAAGGCCTGCGGGACGGTCTTGGTGGGAACGACGGCGACCTTCTTGTCGGTGCAGGCGGAGGCAGCGGCCTCGGCAGCCATGCGGATGTTGCCGTTGTTGGGCAGGATGATGACCGAGGTCGCGTTGACCTGGTCGACGGCGCCCAGTAGATCGGCGGTCGAGGGGTTCATGGTTTGGCCACCCGACACGATCACATCGACGCCGAGAGACTTGAGGATGTCAGCCTCACCAGAGCCAGCCGCAACGGCGACAAAGCCCAGGGCCTTGGCGGGCTCGGCGGCCTTTTCCTGATCCTCATGGATCTTAGCGGTGCGGTCGTGGGCCTCCATCTCCATGTTATGGATAAAGACCTCGTAGATCTGACCAAGCTGAAGCATGTGCTCGAGCACCAGGTTGGGGGTGTTGGAGTGCACGTGGATCTTGTAGTCGGGATAGGCGCCAACGAGCAGCTCGCAGTCGCCCATGGAGCCCAGGAACTTCAGGCACTCGTCCTCGTCAAACGGGGCGTCGGCCTTAAAGAGGAACTCGTTGCAGTAGCGGAACTCCGATCCCTCCCAGTCGTCGTTGGCCTCAATCTCGACGCGACCAAGAGCGGCGTCGCGGGCAGAGCCGGCGGAATCAAACGTAGCGGAGAAATCCTCGACCACGGTGCTGCGGCCAAGAGCGGCGGCAACAAAGTTCTCCAAGAAGATGGCAAAGCCAAAGGCGCCGGAGTCGACAACGCCGTTCTCCTTGAGGACGGGCAGCAGGTCGGGCGTGCGAGCGACGGACTGGTAGGCCTCGACGACGATAGCGTCGAGCGCATCCTCGGCAGAGAACTTCTTCTTCTCGCACTCGTCTGCCTTGGTCGAAACATCACGCAGGACCGTGAGGATCGTGCCCTCGATGGGCTTACGAACAGCCTGGAAGGCAACCTTGACGGCACGACGGAAGGCGAAGGCGATATTGGCGGACGTAATGGGCTCATCGGCAGAGACAAGGCCCTCGGCCACGCCGCGCAAGATCTGCGAGGTGATGACGCCGGAGTTGCCGCGAGCACCCATCAGGGAGCCGTGGGTAATAGCGCCAGCAATGGCCTCCATGTCGGCATCGGCGGGAAGGGCGGAAAGCTCCTTGGTCACCGAGGCGAGCGTGAGCGACATGTTGGTGCCGGTGTCACCGTCGGGTACGGGGAAGACGTTGAGCTTGTTGATCTCCTCGGCCTTTTCGGAAACGGCAGCCGCAGCGATCGGAAAACAGGTGCGAATGGTCTTTGCAATCATAAGTGATGAAATCTCCGTATTCGGATGCTAGTTCAGACGGCTCTTGAGCGCGTCGATGTGAATGCCGATCTTAAGGCTGGCGGGATCGATTTGGGCGATCTCCTGCAGGGTGAAGGCGACGGAGCTCGAAAGATTGTGGCAGACGGACTTCATGTTGACGCCGTTCTCGAGCACGACGTGAAGGTCGACCGTAAGGCCGTTCTCGTCGGCGGAAACAAGCACGCCCTTGCGGAGGCGCTGGCCGGCAAGCAGGCGCACGCTCTCGGCGCCCTGCAGCTGTTCGGCCATACCGACGACGCCGTAGCACGTCATCGCGGCATAACCGGCAATATCGGCAATAACGTCGTTCGAGACGCTCAGGCTGCCGTTAATGGTCTCAGACACAAGAATCTCCTTTTCTGGTGCTCGCGGCACCATGTCGTGGGAGCAATCATTCCAACATTTTACAACGACCGCGCCATGTTAAGGCCACGGGGTTCGCGATTACATCCTCGACACGAAATGTTGATACGGCAACGTTCGCCACCGGCGATCGCGGCATGAAAAAACCCGCCGCATAAGCGACGGGTTTTAAAACCTGGCTCCCCGGGTAGGACTCGAACCTACAACAGCGCGGTTAACAGCCGCGTGCTCTACCATTGAGCTACCGAGGAATAGGTGCGTGCTCTCAAGCAACGAAGTTTATTATACGGACGATTGGGCGAAGGGCAAGAACTTTTTTAAGAAATTTTCTCGCCATGATCCCTTGGGGACGGCCTAACTGCCGGCACCAGCAACGGAAACGCCGATGTTTTGACAATGCCAGCGAGCGGGCACCAGAGTGAACAAATTGGCATGAAAAGAGGACGGCATAGACCTTCTGGTCATGCCGTCCTCTTTGAATGACAAGTTGTCGCTCTGGTGCCCGCGCAGCGTCGACCAGTTACGGCGTTTGATAAAACGCCGTAACTACTAAGACTCGATGTAGTCCTTGAGCTTGCTCGAGCGGCTCGGGTGGCGGAGCTTGGCCAGGGTCTTGGACTCGATCTGGCGGATACGCTCGCGCGTGACGCCAAACTCGCGACCGACTTCCTCGAGCGTGCGGGGATGTCCGTCGACAAGACCAAAGCGCAGCTCGATAACCTTGCGCTCACGATCGGCAAGCGAATCGAGAACCTGGGTGAGCTGCTCCTGCAGCATGGAAAAGCTGGCGGCATCGGGCGGAACGATAGCATGGGAATCCTCGATGAAGTCGCCCAGCTGGGAATCCTCTTCCTCGCCGATCGGGGTCTCGAGCGACACGGGCTCCTGCGAAATCTTCTGGATCTCACGGACGCGGTCGGCGCTCATGTCCATCTCGGCACCGATCTCCTCGGGGGTCGGGTCGCGACCCAGGTCCTGGAGGAGCTGGCGCTGCACGCGAACGAGCTTGTTGATGGTCTCAACCATGTGCACGGGAATACGGATGGTGCGGGCCTGGTCGGCAATAGCGCGCGTAATGGCCTGACGGATCCACCACGTGGCGTACGTGGAGAACTTGAAGCCCTTCTGGTAGTCGAACTTCTCGACGGCGCGGATCAGACCGAGGTTGCCCTCCTGGATCAGATCCAGGAACAGCATGCCACGGCCGACATAGCGCTTGGCGATGGAGACGACCAGACGCAGGTTTGCGCTGATAAGCGCCTGCTTGGCCTCAAGACCAACGTTCTCAATACGCGTAAGACGACGCATCTCGGCGCGTGTAAGTTCGATCTCGCCTGCATCGGCAGCCTCGAGCTTCTCGGTAGCATCGAGACCGGCCTCGATCTTCATGGCCAGATCGACCTCTTCAGATGCGGTCAGCAGGTCGACTTTGCCGATCTCCTTGAGGTACATACGAACCGGGTCGCCGGTCAGCATCACCGTGGAGGCATCGATGCCGCGCACGCGCGAACGCGAACGAGACGTGCGCACGGTGCGCTTCTTCTTGCTCTTGGAAGAGCCCATCTCGGCGTCGGCCTGGCGGGCCATCTTAAGCTCGTGATCGTCAAGCGAGCCGGAATCGTGCTCGTCATCGTCATCGAAATCGTCGGTATCGTTATCGTCATCGTCGACGCCCATCGGGGCGTCGTCGTTTCCGCTCGCGGAGATAATCTGGATGCCGCTGTTGCGCAGCGCGGAATACACCGCGTTGAGCTGCTCATCAGTAACATCGATATCCTTCAGGGCGACCTGAATCTCGTCCTCGGTTACCGAAGTCCTGTTTGAGCCGTTGCCCATGAGCTTTGCAACGTAGGATTCCAGCCCAGTACCCGTGCTCTCAGTCTTTTTTGGCACAGATTCTCCCTTCGTAGTCCACAGGACTCAATACTTTAGCACACACGTAGACCTCTATACCCAAAATAAAGACAGGATATAGGCGAGAATACGCTGGTTGACCACAACATCTAGGCCTGATCGGCACCTGCGGTCTCCAAACCGATCAAACGGAACGGGTCGGCCACGCCACCGATCGACTTTTGGAGCTCGCGCTGGCGCTGTGAATCTTGCACCGCCTGCATCGTCAGCACGCGACGGGCCTCATCGTCGAGTGAACGGTCCTGACGCAACTTGGCCTGTGCGGCTCGCATGCGACGTTTGATGGTGTAGAGCTCGAGCGTATCGAGCATAAAGACGATGTTCGTCTCGGTCGGGTGCTTACTCGTTGCCGAGATGCGTCCGGCGCTGACAAGCGACGCCGCCTCGGGACACACCGCGCGCGCCGCATCCATGCAGGCCGCAGGATCGGTTCCCGGTGGCGTCGCGAGCACGGCCCACGCAATGGACTCGTGACGCGGATCGACCCACTCGATAGAACAAATGCGATCGGCATACGTGCGGAACAGATCGGGGTAGCTCGTGAGCATCGTCAGCAGCTCGCGCTCCCCCGCCAGGGATTTCCGCTCCAGATCGGTCAAAACAATCGGCATCGACGGAGCTGCCGCCGCGCTTGAGCTATCGGCAACGGGCGCAGCGCTTTCCATCCCCACTGGCACATCGATTGGCGGCAGGTCCTCGTCGACCTCCACCGGTGCGGCCCCATAGGCATCAAGCGGAACGTAGTCGTACGGGTCCTCCTCGACCGGTGCGGACACCGGCGGCGTCGCACCCGCGGCCCAGGCACCGCGACCGGCACTGCGCGCACCAGCCGCACCGCCGCCCGAGCTTCGTCCCTGCGAACCGCCCGCGCGCTCAGCTTGCGCGCGTTGACGCTCGTAGCTCTGCTCACGCCGTCGCTCGGCATCCTCACGCTTGGCGACATCGCGAAACACGCGGCCCGAACTCGCGCGCACGGTCTCCAGGTCCAAACCCAACAGGTCGGCAATCTGGATAAAGTATGTGTCGATCATGTAGCTGTCGCGCAGCGGATAGATGAGCGTCAGTGCGTCCTCGAGCGCCTTGGCACGACCGCCCGGCGTGGTAATGTCACTCGACTCCTGTAGCGAGCGGTACACAAAGTCCATGAGGGGCTCGGCAGCATCGATGCGCGCCTGCAGTGCCTCGCCACCATGCGCGGTGATGAACTCCATGGGGTCGTTGCCGTCGGGCAACACCACGCAGCGAAGATCCATCGAATCCTGCTCGATAAACTGAATCGCGCGACGGGCGGCCTTTTGGCCGGCGGCGTCGCCATCGAACATATATACAATGCGCTTGGCAAAACGGGTAAGCGTCTTTACATGATGCTCCGTAAGTGCTGTGCCCAGCGTGGCGACGACGTTTTTGATCCCTGCATCCCAGCAGGCGATGCAGTCGGTATAGCCCTCCACCACGATGGCGGTATCCTGCGCAACGATAAACTCCTTGGCCCAGTTAAAGCCATAGAGGTTTCGCTTTTTATGAAACACGCTCGTCTCGGCGGTGTTGAGGTACTTAGGCTGACCATCGCCCATGATGCGCCCGCCAAAGGCGATATTGTGACCCTGCTCATCAAAGATGGGAAACATCACGCGGTCATAAAAGCGGTCCGCGAGCTGCCCGCGCCCGCGGCTCACGGCCACATTGGCGTCAATCATCTCCTGCGGGGTAAAGCCCGCCTGCGACAGGTGCGATACCAGCATGTTGCGACCCGGCGCAAAGCCCAGGCAGTAGCGGCGACAGACATCTCCGCCCATGCCACGACTGGCAAAGTACTCGCGCGGACGGCTGTCCTTACCGCGCATAAGCATGGTGTGGTAGAACTGAGCTGTCTCGGCGCACAGGTCGTAGATGCGGGCACGCTTGGTGCCGCGATCGCGCTGCGCACCGGTATCGTGCAGTTCAATGCCCGCACGATCAGCCAAATAGCGGATCGACTCGGGAAAACTCAGGTTCTCACGCTTCATGATATAGGTAAAGACGTCGCCGCCCTCGCCGCAGCCAAAGCAGTGCCACACCTGCGTAGCAGGGATAATGTGAAACGATGGGGTCTTTTCGCCATGAAACGGGCAGCAGCCCCAAAACTCATGGCCGCGGGGCTTGAGCTCAACCGTTTCCTGCACGATGGCAACTAGGTCCGACGCCGCGCGTACCTGATCTTTTTCCTCATCGCTAATCACGGACACTCACCCCCTGCTCACCCAAGTTATGACGGATATCGTCGATATTACCCTCGACGGTCGCGATCAACTCGTCCAGGGAATCGAACACGCGAGACGGACGCAGCCAGCGCGTAAACGCCAGCGACACGGAAGCGCCATACAGGTCGCCCGCATAGCCGATCAAGTTGGCTTCGAGATGCGCCGAGGCGGCATCGTCGGCATACGTCGGCGGCAGCCCCACGTTGACGGCAGCAGGCCATACGGTATCGTCGACCAGCACCAGACCCTCATAGACGCCATCGGCAGGCACTTGGATGCCATCGGGCACCTGGATGTTTGCCGTGGGAAAGCCCATATCGGAACCCTCGTGACGGCCAGCAGCCACAACGCCGCGCAGCATATAGGGACGGCCAAGAAGCTCGGCAGCCAGCTCCACATGACCCTGACCCAGCTCATGGCGGATGCGCGTGGCGCAGATGGTCTGCCCGTTAACGCAGAGTAGATCGTGACCGTAAACGTCAACCCCACGCTCAGTGCCCCAGGCACGCATCTCGGCAACGCCCGAAGCACCGCCGCGGCCGAGCCTAAAGTCGCTGCCTACACGAATGGAGCGAATGTCGACAACGCGCGACAAAAGCGCCAGAAACCCGACATGGTCGAGTGCCGCCACAGCAGGCGTAAAGGGAACGGCCACCACCGCATCGACCCCGGTTTGAGCCAGGGCATGCAAGCGGTCGGCCGTCGTCATCAATTTTTGAGCGGGCGAAGGACTCACCACGACGTCCGGATCAGGATCGAAGGTGACCACGACCGCTTTGCTGCCGTGATCATGCGCATCGCGAATAACCGCATCGATCAGCTCTTGGTGCCCACGATGTACGCCATCAAACACGCCAATGGCGATCGAAGCGGCACCCAAGAACTCGCACCCATCAAAAGCATCGGCAGAAACGATACGGGCCTCATCCAACTCACCCGCGAAAAAAATACGCGCGAGCTCGTGGGGCGCCAGCATCATCGAACACCGCCGATCGCCTGCGGAAAGACGTGCTCCATCACAAAGCGGCTGCCCTCGATACGAGCAAGCGCCTTCAATCCACCATCGAGCACCAGCGCAAACGGCGCCTTCGACGCATCGAAGTCCACAAGCGCACGCTCGACGGGAATGCGGCGGCCACAAAGCAGGTCGTCTGCAAGATTACCCGGCAAATCGACACGCGTGGCACCAAGGGCGGCGATGGGATCCAGAGCGAAGCCGGCAGCGGTCTCGGCAGAGAGCTCCTCTGCCGCATGACAGGCGCCAATGGAAACCACGCCGGAGGCCGTACGGCGCAGCGCGGAAATATGTGCAGCGCTATCGCAGGCACGACCCAGATCGCGAGCGAGCGCGCGAATGTAGGTGCCTTTGCTTACCGAAAACGCCACGGTCCAGACGCACGTATCGCCCTCGCCGCTCACGGCGATCAGGTCGGCGGCATAGACCTCGACGGGGCGCGGGGGCAACTCAACCGCATTGCCCTCGCGAGCACTCTTATAGGCGCGAACGCCATTGACCGAGATGGCCGAAAACGCTGGCGGCACCTGCATCTGCGGGCCAAGCATAGCGGCCAGCTGCTCACGGGCGTAAGCGAGATCGCGCAGCTCGGGGGCAACGGGCACCGTGCGAACGGCCTCGCCCTCCGCGTCATCGGTGTTGGTCTCGACGCCAAACGAAATGTCGGCGACATAACTTTTGGTATCGAGGGTTAGCATGCCCAGCAGACGGGTCGCCTGGCCCACGCCCACCACCATGACACCCGAGGCCATGGGGTCGAGCGTACCGGCATGGCCGACGCGTCGCTCATGGAGGGCGCGCCGGCACTGCGATACCACGTCGTGGGACGTACAGCCCACCGGCTTATCGACGGCGAGCAGCATATTCAATTGAGAAGGCGTACGACGAGCCATGTACCATCCAAAATGTTAGAGCTCGACGGTCACCGAAGCGGGATCCTCCCCCACCAGCTCGGCCAGCATGGGAAGTGCCACGGCGAGCGTCTCGCGAATCGTTCCGTTGTTGGAAAAGCCGGCGGCGGCATGATGCCCGCCACCGCCAAAGTTGGCAGCGATCTCGGACACATCGAGGTCGCCCTTGGAGCGCAGGTTGCCGCGCACCTTGGTATCGCCCTCAATGCCCTTCAGGAACAGGCAGACCTCCACACCCATTACCGAGCGCACCACATCGACCAGGCCGTCGCACTCATCCGAAGTGACGCCGCAAGCCTCGAGGTCGCTCTGGTACGCATAACTATATGCCACGCGACCGTGCGCCACGGTCTTAATGCGGCCCATAACGATGGACTTGAGATGCAAGAACTCTACGCGCATGCTCTGGTAGACCTCGAGCGCAACACGCGCGGGATCGGCACCGTGCGCGACCAGGCGCGAGGCGGCATGGAACGCAGCGGCATCGGCGTTTTGGTACTGAAAACGACCGGTATCGGTCACCAGGCCGCACAGCAGGCAGGTCGCGACACCGTTGCGAGCCACAATGCCGCAATTGTCCAAAAAGCGGTCGATGATCATGGCGCAGGCCGCGGCGCCGACGCACCTCAGGCTCAGCTCGGCAAATTCCTCGCGCGCCGGATGGTGATCGAAGCACACCACATGCGACGAGCGGCGGAGCACCTCGGCTGAGTTGTTCAGACGCTCGACGACCGGCACGTCCACCGAGATGAACAGGTCCGGATTGCCGGTATACGCAGATGCCGGCACCAGACGGTCGGCGCCCTCCATAAAGCGGTAAATGCGCGGAACCGGGTCATCGTCTGCCAGCAGCAGGGCAATGTCCTTGTTGGGGAAAAACTTAATAAGCGATAAGCCCAGACCCAGCACAGAGCCCAGGGCGTCGCCATCGGGAGACGTATGCCCCGAAATCGCAATGGAGGACGCACCCTCGATGAGCTCGAGGATGCGTCGCTGAATATCTGCAGACTCGCTCGATGCGAGGTCGGCGGAATTACTCATCAAAAGCTGCCTCCTGGGCGGCATCCGATATGGGATAGCCGTCCTCGTCCTTTTCGATCGCAAGCGTGGCGGGAACGTTTTCCAGCGCACGCGTGATGCGCTCGGCCTCATCGGTCGAGCGATCGATGCGAAAATCGAGCTCGGGCGTGACGCGCCAATCAAGCGAGCGGGCCAACAGGCTACGGATGCGGCCCTTGGCGCTGGCGAGCGCCTCCATGACCTCGTCGTAGCGGCTCGCGTCGCATGACACGTACACGCGCGCGAACGAACGGTCCACCGCGACCTCGACCGCGGTCAGGGTGACCAGGTCGAGACGCGGATCGGAAACCTCAAAGAGCAGGATATAACCGAGCTTCTCGCGAAGCTGCTCGCCCAGACGGCGGGTTGCCTGCGTTTGCTTCATAGCGCTACCCCCTACTCGGTACGGGCAACCTGGTCGATACGGTAGCCCTCGATGGTGTCGCCAGGCTTGATGTCCTGGAAGTTCTCCAGGCCAATGCCGCCCTCGGAACCGCTCTTGAGGCTCTTGGCCTCATCCTTGTAGTGGCGCATCGAGGCGATCTTGCCGTTGAAGACCACGATGCCGTCGCGCACCAGGCGCACGGAATCGGTCGCGGCGATCTCGCCCTCTTCGACGCGGACACCGGCGGCGATACCGACCTTGGGCACCTTGAAGGTGTCCAGAACGGTCGCGGAACCCGTGGAGACCTCGACCTCGGTGGGCTTGAGCATGCCGATACGGGCAGCGTCGAGGTCCTCGAGGCACTTGTAGATGACGTCGTAGCAACGAATCTCGACGCCCTCGCGCTCGGCGGCGGAGCGGGCCTTGCCGTCGGGACGGACGCCAAAGCCGATGATGATGGCATTGGAGGCGTCGGCCAGGACGACGTCGGTCTCGTTGATGGCGCCGACGGCGGAGTGGATCGTGTTGATGCGCACCTCGGACTGATCCATCTTGTCGAGGGAGTCCTGAAGGGCCTCGATGGAACCCTGGACGTCGGCCTTGATGATCAGGTTGAGCTCCTTGACCTCGGCGTCGGCGATGGTCTCGAAGAGGTTCTCGAGCGTCACGTGCTTCACGCGGCTCTGCTCCTCGATACGGGCCTTGAGCGAACGCTCGTCGGCCAGCGCACGCGCCTCGCGCTCGTCCTCGAACACGCGGAACTCATCGCCGGCGTTGGGGACGGACTGCAGGCCCAAGATCTCAACGGCGTCGGAGGGACCGGCCTCGGTGACGGCGTTGCCCTTGGGGTCGAGCATGGCACGGACGCGGCCATAGGTGAGGCCGGCGACCAGCGTGTCGCCCACGCGCAGGGTACCGCGGGTCACGAGCACGGTGGCAACCGAGCCGCGGCCCTTGTCGAGCTTAGCCTCGAGGACGTTGCCCGATGCGAACGTATCGGGGTTGGCCTTGAGCTCGAGCACGTCGGCCTGGAGCAGGACGGTCTCGAGCAGGTCGTCGATACCGATCTTCTGCTTGGCCGAGATGTTGACGAACATGTTCTGTCCGCCCCACTCCTCGGGGATGATGCCGTACTCGGTGAGCTCCTGGCGCACGCGGTCGGGGTTGGCACCCGGCTTATCGATCTTGTTGACGGCGACGACGATGGGAACGCCGGCGGCCTTGGCGTGGTTGATCGACTCGATGGTCTGGGGCATGACGCCGTCGTCGGCAGCCACGATCAGGATGACGATGTCGGTCACCTTGGCACCGCGGGCACGCATGGCCGTAAAGGTGGCATGGCCCGGGGTATCGATGAAGGTGATCTTGCGGTCGTTGATCATGACCTGCGAAGCGCCGATGGCCTGCGTAATGCCGCCCGCCTCGCCGGCAGCGACGCCGGTATGGCGGATGGCGTCGAGGAGGCTCGTCTTGCCGTGGTCGACGTGGCCCATGACGGTGACGACCGGGGCGCGCGGCTTAAGGTCGGCGGGATCGTCGTAGAACGAGAAGGTGTTCTCCTCCTCGGGGGTGATGATCTTGATCTGGCGACCCAGGTCGTCAGCAACGAGCTCGACGAGGTCGTCGGACATGGACTGCGTCATGGTAAGCGGCGTGCCCAGCAGGAACAGGCGCTTGATGATGTCGTTGGCCGGAACGTCGAGCGCCTCGGCGAGCTCCTGGACGGTAACGCCCTGGGAGACCTTGATGGCGTCGAGGTCCTCGGGGTTCACGCCCTGGGCCAGCGCCTCCTCAATCTTGCGCTCTTCCTGAGCCTTTGCGGCCTCGCGCTCGCGCTTCTCCTTACGCTTTTTGCGGCGACCGGTGGACTCGCGAGAGGCCTCCTCGACGGCGGCACGAGCCTCCTCGAGCACCTTCTCGCGGCTGTACTCCTCGGCCTCGCGAGCCATGCGGCTGTAGTGGTCCTCTTCGTTGTTGTGACCGCCCTTGCGCTTCTTGCCCTTGCCCTGCTTGTCGGGGTTGGGGAAGTCCATGCCGGCAGCGACGTTGTTGCTGGCATTGGTGCGATGGCTGTGGGGACGATTCTCGGAGGCGTTGCGCTCGGAGTTATTGTCGGAGGCGTTGCGATCGTTACGACGGCCACCGCGACGGTCGGTGTTGCCGCCACGACGGTTGCCGCGCTCGGCAGCGCGCTCGGCCTTGGCTTTCTCCTCGGCGTCCTTCTTCTCCTTGAGCACGGTCTCCTGTGCGGCGATCTGGTCGAGCAGCGAACGGAAGCGCGAACCGGAGTCGGAAGCGGGAACGGCGCGGCGCTGGGCCTCGCGGGCAGCCTCCTCCTTCTCGCGGGCAAGGCGCTCCTGCTCGGCCTTCTTCTTAGCCTCGGCCTCGGCGCGGGCGGCCTCCTCGGCAGCCTGGGCCGCGGCGAACTGGCGGCGCTCCTCCTCGCGTGCCTTCTCGGCGGCGATGCGCTCGCGCTCTGCCTCGGCAGCGCGCGCTGCCTCCTCGGCAGCAGCGGCCTGCTCCTCGGCCTGCTTGGCGGCCTCGACTTCCTGGGCGCGGGCCTCGATCACCGAGGCGAGCTGTTTGCGGACCATAGCGACGTAGGCGTCCTCCAGGGCGGAGGAAGCGGACTTAGCGGGAATCTTCATTTCGGCGAGATGACCCATCAGTTCCTTGGAGGTCATGCCGAACTCTTTGGCCAGGGTGGACACACGGACTTTTGCCATATGACTTCACCTACCCTTTCTGGCACCTTGGGTGCCTAGAGACTGAACGAGCGTGGGGTATGCGCCGGGACCCGCCCGGCGCGACCGCGCGCTAGATCAGGTCCTCCGCATCATCGAAGGCGTCGGTGTCGTGGACACCGCAGAAACGGGAGCCGGGACGGGCCTGGTTGCGACACTGGATGCCGTCCTCGGACACGAACTCGCAGCGACGGACGTCCTCGTCCTCCTCGTCACCAATCAGGTCGGCGGCGGGCTCCTCGTGAACGGGAACGTTCTTGAGGATGTCGGCGGCAAGGGTCTCGGACTTGATGTCGATGTGCCAGCCGGTCAGGCGCGCGGCGAGGCGGGCGTTCTGGCCCTCCTTGCCGATGGCGAGGGACAGCTGGTCGTCGGGCACGATGACGCCAGCATAGGCCTTCTCCTCGTCGATGAGAACGCGAGTGACCTTGGCGGGCGACAGGGCGTTGGCGACGTAGACGGCCGGATCGGCATCCCACAGGATGACGTCGACGCGCTCGCCACGGAGCTCGCCCACGACAGCGCGAACACGGCTGCCCTTGGGGCCGACGCAGGCGCCCACGGGATCCAGGCGATCGTCGAGCGAATGGACGGCGACCTTGGAGCGCTGGCCGGGCTCGCGAGCGATCGACTTGATCTGGACGGTGCCCTCATAGATCTCGGGCACCTCCTGCTCAAACAGACGACGCATGAGCTCGGGGTGGGTACGGGAGATGACAATCGGCGGACGGCTGTGCTCGCCACGGACCGGCTGCAGGTTGGAGTTGGGGTCGCGAACGTCGATGATCACGGCCTTGATGTGCTGGTTGTGCAGGTAGCGCTCGCCCATCGGACGCTCGTTGCGCTCGTTCTCGTAACGGCGCTGGTCGAAGTGCGGAAGCTCGGCCTCGACGCCCTCACGAATCTTGACGATCGTGAAGTCGGGCGTGGACTGCAGCACGGTACCGCTGATGAGGTCACCGATGCGGCCGGAGAACTCCTCGTAGATCTGCTCGCGGGCGGAGTTGCGCACGATGGCGTTGATCTCGGCCTTGGCGTGCTGGGCGGCGATGCGGCTCGTATTCTTGGGAGTGACGTCGATCTCCTCGAACTCGGTGAAGTTGCCCTCCTCGTCCATGGAATCGTCGATCGGCTCCAGACGGTAGACGTAGATCTTGCCGGTGGTGCGGTCGATGGTCACCTTGGCGCCCCACTCAAGATGCAGGATCTCGGCATAGCTCTTGGCGAGCGACTGCTCCAGGCGGTCGATCAGGTAGAGCTGGTCGATGTGCTTTTCCTGGCAAAGCTCCATCAGGGCGGACATCATGTCGGATGCTGCCATCTTACTTTCCTTCCTTCGCGGGCTTGAAGTCATAGGTGGGCTTCAACTTGCACTTTTTAACATCAGAGAAATCGAGGGTAACGGACTCGCCGTCCTCGAGCTCGAGGGTCACGTTCGCCTCGGTGGCGGCGGCAATCTTGCCGGCGTACTTGCGACGGCCCTCGGTGGCGGTGGAGGTGAGCTCGCAGTTCTCGCCCACAAAGCGGGCAAAGTCACTGGGGCGGCGCAGCGGGCGCGCCATACCCGGGCTCGACACCTCGAGCGTATAGCTCGAAGAGATGGGGTCGAGCTCCTCAATCACATCGCCGACCCATTTGGTGTTGGCCGTGACGTCGTTGAGCGACAGGCTCTGACCCTCGGCACCCTCGATACGCACGCGCACGCAGGGGGCCTTGGTGGCACCCACGAGTTCGACGTCGACGATGTCGACATCGTGCTGGGGAGCGACGGCCTCGAGCGCGTCGATGATCGCCTGCTCGGTCTTGGTCTTGACCATTGCGGCACCTCCATCCATACAAAAAAGAAGCGGGGCCGAAACCCCACTTCTTTCAATTACAACTTCATTTGCAAGCAAACTATACCAATACCTGCACAAACGTGCAACCACAACACAAACCCGCAGGTCAGCGTGAGCACAGGTTCTCCACAAGAAATGGATAATTGGGTGTTGTCGCAAGGATCCATAACCAAAGCGAGGGGCGACTCCCTGCGGAATCGTCCCTCGCTTTTTCATGTCAGCTATGCGCGCAGCGCTTACTTGACCACCAGGTTAACCAGCTTGCCAGGCACGCAGATGGCCTTGACGACCGTCTTGCCCTCAAGCCACTTGGCAACGGCTTCCTCAGCGGCAGCCTGCATCTCCTCGTTGGAGGCGTCGCGGGCGACGTCGATGCGGCCACGGACCTTGCCGAGTACCTGGACGACGATCTGCACCGTGTCCTCGATGGACTCGGCCAGGTCAAACTCGGGCCAGGAGGCGGTGTAGGCATTGCCCTCACAACCGAGTGCCTCATGCCACAGCTCGTCGGCCCAGAACGGGCAGATGGGGGCAAGGACGCTCACGATATCCTTAGCCACGCCGTAGCACAGCGCCTTGTCGCGGTCAGCGCCCTCGGTGGCGTTGAGGTAGGCGCTCGCCGCGTTGACGAGCTCCATGACGGCCGAGATGGCGGTGTTGAACTGGCCGCGGTCGAAGTCCTCGGTGCACTTGGCGATGGTGCGATGGCGCTCACGGTAGAGCTTCATCGCAACCTCATCGAGCGCGGACTTGTCAAAGGCCACGTTGGCGTCGCCGGACTGGACGAGCTGCCACACGATACGCCAGGCGCGCTTAATGAAGCGGTTAGCGCCCTCGACTGCCTTGGGATCCCAGTCGAAGTCCTTCTCGGGCGGGGCGATAAACAGGATCGCCAGACGCATGGTGTCGGCGCCGTAAGGCTCGATGACCGAGCTCGGGGGCACGACGTTGCCCTTGGACTTGGACATGGTGTCGCCGTTCTCGTCCTTGACCATGCCCTGGCACAGCAGGTTGGTGAAGGGCTCGTCAACGCTCAGTAGACCGAGGTCGCGCAGGGCCTTGGTAAAGAAGCGGCTGTAGAGCAGGTGCAAAATGGCGTGCTCAATGCCGCCGATGTAGTTATCAACGGGCATCCAACGGTCTGCCGCCTCGCGGGAGAAGGGCAGCTCGGTGTTATGCGGGTCGGTATAGCGCAGGTAATACCAGCTGGAGCAGGTGAAGGTGTCCATGGTATCGGTCTCACGCTTGGCCGGGCGACCGCAGACCGGGCAGGTGGTCTCGTAGAACTCCTTGCACTCGGCGAGGGTCTCGCCGGCTCCCAGGTCAAGATTCTCGGGCAGCGTCACCGGCAGCTGGTCCTCGGGCACGGGCACGATGCCGCAGTGCTCACAGTGGATGGCCGGGATAGGGTTGCCCCAGTAGCGCTGACGGCTGATGAGCCAGTCGCGCAGACGGAACTCGACCTTGCGACGACCGCAGCCCATGGCCTCGAGGTCGGCCACGATGGCAGCCTCGCCCTCGGAGTGCTTGCCGCCGCGCATACCGGTGTACTTGCCGGACTGGACGAGCGTGCCCTCGGCAGCGTGGGCGCAATCCCAGTCGACGGTCTCGGCATGGAAGGTATCGATGGTCTCGCCGCTGGCCTCGACGGCAGCGCGATCGTCATCGTCCAGGATGATCGGCACGATCGGCAGGTCGTACTTGCGGGCAAACTCAAAGTCGCGCTGGTCGCCGCAGGGAACGGCCATGACGGCGCCGGTGCCGTAGTCGGCAACGACATAATCGGCAACCCACACGGGGACCTTCTCGCCGTTGACGGGGTTCACCACGTAGCGGCCGGTAAAGGCACCGTGCTTCTCGAGGGTGCCCTGGGCACGCTCGACGGCAGAGATATGCTTGGAGTCCTCGACGATCTTGGTGACGGCCTCCTCGTACTCCGTGCCCTCGACGAGCTCGTGCAGGCGCTCATACTCGGGAGCCAGGACAAAGAAGGAGACGCCGAAGAGCGTGTCGGCTCGCGTGGTGAAGACGGTGATCTTGCCCTCGTCGCCCTCGATGGGCTCGCCATCCTTGTCGCACAGGGTAAAGTCGACCTCGGCGCCCTCGGAGCGGCCGATCCAGTTGGCCTGCATCTGCTTGACGCGCTCGGGCCAGCCGGGGAGCTTCTCCAGGTCGTCGAGGAGCTCCTGGGCGTACGCGGTGATCTTGATGTACCACTGCTCGAGGTCGCGCTTTTCCACCTCGGAGTCGCAACGCCAGCAACGGCCCTCGGTCACCTGTTCGTTAGCAAGCACCGTCTCGCACTTGGGGCACCAATTGACCGGGTTCTTCTTGCGATAGACCAGTCCGCGTTCCCACAGCTTCTCGAAAATCCACTGGCCCCAGCGATAGTAATCGGGGCTGCAGGTCTTGACCAAGCGATCCATGTCATAGGAAAAGCCCATGCGCTTCATCGTGGCGAGCGCCTGATCCATATTCTTATAGGTCCAAGCCGCAGCCTGGGTATTGTGCTTGATAGCGGCGTTCTCGGCGGGCAGGCCAAAGGCGTCAAAACCGATGGGATGCAGCACGTCAAAGCCACGCATGCGAGCCTGGCGCGCCATGGCGTCGCCAATGGTATAGTTGCGCGCATGGCCCATGTGAAGGTCGCCCGAGGGGTACGGGAACATCTCGAGCACGTACTTCTTGGGCTTAGCCGGATCGGTATCGACGGCAAAAAGGTTCTCGTCGTCCCAGGCCTTCACCCATTTTTCCTCAATGGTTTTCGCATCGTAGGCAGGAATCTCTTCCTTATGATCTGTGCAGTCGCACATATCGGC
>URXE01000011.1 GCA_900551815.1 uncultured Collinsella sp. | reverse complement strand
CGGGATTGGTCAATCTCGGCCGACTATATTTGGCTAAAATAATCCGACGCTAACAGCGGGAATTCGTTGAGAAGATGCTGCATTCGAGGGTCGAGTGTGAGCCCATTGATGTCTCGGGGCTCCCTCTGTATCTGAGGGGGTTGTACACCCTTGAGCGGTGGACCGCCTTCGGCGTGCCGTTCGTGATGGCTTCCCCCATCGAAAGCGCGACGGTGAAGACCATGGCGAAACACCGCAACACGCTGGAGGCAGCTCTGGGGATTCCCGTGGCTTTCGCTCTCGAGAGCGCCACGGGCTACAGGGTCGAGCGAATGATCGAGGCCGGCCTGGCCTTCATAGCTACAGACAAGCAGGTGTATCTGCCGTTCCTGGGAGTCGCGCTGAATGGTGGCAAGAGCCATGCGGGCGACCGTAAGCAGGTGAGCGTCGAGACGCTCTCGCCACAGGCGCAGCGTCTCGCCATCATGGCGCTCTACGGTGAACTCGACGGCGCCAGCGTCACTCAGGCGGCGAGCGTTCTCGCTGTAGCAAAGATGACCGTCTCGCGCGCGTTCGACGAACTCGCTGCCGTCGACCCCTCGATCGTCGTGTCCGAAGGGCGCCGACGGGTCCTACGCCCCGACCGGAATAAGATGGCGCTGTGGCGGCGGCTGGAGCCGCACGTGGCAAGCCCGGTTGCAAGGGAGCATCGTCTAGCCTACATACCCGATGTGGGCCTTCCACCAGGAGGAGTTTCGGCGCTGTGCGAGCTCTCGATGCTGCAGGACGACCCCTGGTCGACTTTCGCCGCGACCAAAACGCAAGAGCGCGTCCTGGGGCTGGCGACCGGTGCACGTAACGCTGGATTCGACGAGTCAGAGGAGCCCGCGTGCGTAGTGCAGGTACTGCGCTACGAGCCCGAGCCAGCGCCCGGGTGTGTTGTCGACCCGCTTTCCGCCATCCTATCCTTTCCCGATGATGTGAGGGACGACCCGCGCGTCGCGGGCGAGATCGAGTACATCTTGAATCGAGTGCTTGGGGTTGATTATGAAGGGAATCGATAAGTTCAGGGAGCGTTTCGCGGGCCGCGAGGGCGAATGCCAAGCGCGCGGAAGGCAAGGCCGTCGACAAGAAGACCGTGAAGAAACACCGCAACGACGTCTGCCGCCTCGCCACCTTGCTCGCGGGCAACGAGCACCCCGCCATGAGCGAGGGGGTTCGTGCTGACATGAGGCGCTTCATGGAGGCCTACGAATCGGACCCCGTCGATCCCAAAACAATCAGGATCAAGGGCGTTGGGGCGCAACAGGTCGTTGAGGTGCTAAAGGACGTTTACTTGCGATAACACGTACACATGACGCGCTTTCGGCCAACGTAGGCCCCAAGGGCATTGCAATCCAGTGGAAGTCGGCAGTTTTGGCGAGTGTGGGGAACACACCGCTCGCGCTGGCCTTGGGCTTTGACGGCATTGAAACGAAACTGTGGCTTTTAAGCCAAAATAGAGGCGCCTCCAATCAATGCGATTGAAGGCGCCTTCTCCGCGAGCATTGTTTTGATTGCGTTGGTCGTGCTCTGTGACCAAGATCTTCTCGGTAGGCTTTCTTTTGATTCCGTTGGTCGCGCCTTACGACCAAATTCAAGGACAAGCATATAAATAAATGGAAAGCGATGCAAGGCGGGTTAAGAAGTCCCGCATCGCCTTCGTTAACCTTAGGCGGTGAGCCGTCGGTAGTCGAAATCATGGGCTATTTGCCGTTCAACAGTAGAACGTCAGAGGGCCAGCGCCGTAACCGCCGGTCCGGCTTTTTGGTGTTCGGCGAGCTCGAAGATAAACGGGGCGTTTGAGCTAACAAATTCTGTCAAGAAATTGAGGTCATCAGCAGTAAATCCTTCGACGTTGAACCATTTGACCGCACTACTTACCGAAATGCAAGAACCACTGCCACGACAATGCAGGCGATGCCCAATACGAGAGGCAGCGATGCCTTCTTTTCCCTGTCTTTAACAAGGAAGGTCTCGATTGCGGATGCAAGAATCAGAAAACCGCCAATAATCAGCAGGTCGAGTGCAACAAAGTTGACAGTTGTTATATTGGAGGACAGACCTCCGGCGTTGACGTTTACGAGCGTAAAGATCGCGGCGTAAATGGCGAAGAGGGCCAGGACGTTGCCATAGATACGGGACTCAATATTCGCGATTTCTTCCTTTTTGTCCTCGACCTTTTAAAGTTCTCCGGCATAGACGTCGGAATAATCTGCAAGTCCGTTAAAGTTGAGTTCATCAGAGAAAGCGCCGTGGTAAGGATGGGCCACCATGCCATCAACGTGCTGGAATGCAACCTGCGCTATACCCTTAGACTTATCGAGCGTAATAGTGTTACCGCTTACGTTTGTAACGCGGTAGAACAGCCGTGTTCCATGCCCGGGGAAATATAGCGGCGCATCCAAAGAAAGCCCTTGGCGAATGCGCGAATTGCGCAGAAGCACGCTCGCGGTCAAATCGTTTGGCAACGCAACACATTCAACGCATGAGACGAATGCCGAATCTCCGGGGCCAAGCTCTACCTCGGATTGCTTGCTTTCGTTGATGTAGAATCCCTCGGTGCGCAAGTCATACGTAACCTTTCCGATGTTCGAAGCATCGGCATTGAGAAGCACCTTGCCGTCGATTAGCTCCTGAATCTTAGTATCGCTCAAGTACATACGAACCACTTCCTTAGGCCTCCGAGTATAGCACCAAGGCATAACAACAGTGACTGCCCCCAAAGGGGACATAGGGGAAGGAGCTTAGTTGGATACGGGATATCGGCCTGGACTATATCTAGCTGATGATTTGTTGCCAGAGATCGGTTTAGGCTTGACGGTTCGATTTTCTCTTCGCTTTCGGAAATCGAGCGTTTTAGCAGCGAATCGCGGCGCATAGGAGCACTATGCCGAGCAAGAAAAGCGTTAGGGATACGGCGATCCAGCAGCTATCACCGGCTTTGGGGAGCGAGGCGGCCGTCGCGGTGGCGGCCTTGGGCTTAGAGGTCTTGGTGGCCGTGGTCTTGGCCACAGTGGTCGTGGTCACCATCTTAGTCGCCGCCGCGGGCTTCGGTGTGGGATTCGTCGACGGATCCGCAGCTGGCTCGCTGGTAGCGGGGTCGGTGCCAGGGGCGGATGGGCCATCGCCCAGCACCTCGCGCCCACCGGTCTCCCCCGCCGATGCCGTGGAATCCACGGGCTCAATCGTCACACGCGCCGCCACGGACCCGCCGGCATCCACCACGCCGCCTGTGCCAAAGGCCCCGCCCGCAGGCGCCACAAAGCGCGCGAATGCAAGCGACCCGCCCAGGCAGGCGACGCCGCCGTCGGCGCCCGACGCATCCAGCCAGGACGCATCGACGTTAAGCTGCCCGGCCTCGCCACCGCCAGCAGCCCCGCCCAGCAGACACACACCATAGGCGAGCACGCCCGCCCCGGAGCCCGCGCCCGCGGCGACAACGCGCCCACCGCCGCGAACGGCAAGACCGTCCGCGATCACGCCGGCCACCCGCGCATCCGCGATGCCGGCGCCGTCGGCCCGCGCGTCAACCTTGCAGCCGTCCACCGCGAGCGTCCCCGACGCGTAGATCCCGCACTGCGAGCCCGTGGCCACCAGCGACCCGGTTCCGCGGAGCGTCAGATCGCCCCACACCTCCATGCCGCAACGCGAGATGTCCACGTCGGGCGCGCTCGTCTCGACAACAGTGTTCTGCCCGGTCAGCGTCACCACCAGGTCGTCGTCGGCGCCGATGGCCTCGCCCGTGTAGCCGTTAAGCTCCAGGTGGTCGGCATCGGTCCAGGCCCACCCGGGGCCCGACGCGCCCGGCTCGTAGTACGTGGCGCCCGCGATGAACAGGCTCTCCGCGCCCGCGGCATAAGAAGGCCCGCCCAGCAAAACGCATAGGCAGGCCATGGCAGTAAACAGGATGTAGTGACGGCTAGTGTGGAACGCGGAAGCAAACATAACCGCTCCGATCTTCGCAAGAGCCAATGGGGACTGCGCCAGAAAACTACCTGGTAGCAGCAGTTATTAGTGTAGCGAGATCGGGCGAGTAGCGAACGAATTGCCTGTAAACGAACCCCGAAATTAGGCGTAAATCGTTTTGCCAATCGGTGAAAGGAAGAATTAGATAATGTCGAGGCAGACATTAGGCAACAACTATTATCGAGCAGTCTTCTGCTTGGCTTTTCAATGAAGCGCCGATAGGCCATTTGATGCAGTCCGGAATCTAAAAGGGGTCTAGAGCAATCCCTTCTCCTCAGCCTTTTTCTTGATCTCCATAAGCACTTTCTCTTTTTCAGAGTCATCCTCACAGCACTGATAAATGTAGTAATGAGGGTCAGAGACTATATCCTCCGCTAGCCAAGAACCCCAAGATTTGGCAGCAGCTACAATTCGAGGTAAATCACATGCGAACAGCCGCGGCAAGATGTTCCGTTCTTTGGTCGGGTTTTCAAGGAGTAGCTTCTTGAGAATCTTCTTCCGGAAATTCCAATTGCTGCCATCTAGGTATTCGTAGACAACTCTCAGTGGGCCAATTAGCCCATGTTCAGCTAATGCGACTACGGTTGGCTTATCGTAATTAATTTCGCCAATGGTGTCGCTAACAACCAAGATGGGAAAGAAGTCTTTTCCAATTTCCTTCAGCCTTAACATAGCGCTTAATAGCTCTTCGGAAGATAAAAGGGTCCTGTACAACAATCCATTTGTGAACTCGCCAATGTCCGAACTTCCGCTGGTTAAGTTATTTAACATTTCGCCAATGCCGCCCCGACCCAAGAATCCGTCGAATAGATTAAGGCTGCGACAGCCGCTATCAATATTTTCGAGCTTCAAAATGTAGATGGCATTTCTATACGTCTTCGCAACTTTTTGGTTGCGAATGAGCTCGCGTATTAATGCTCGTCCCATCACATTAAGCTCGTCGATCGAATCAAGAGGACAGAGATCATCCAGGTTAACAGCCTCAGCATCCGGATTAACACGTTCGATAATAGTTCCAGCAAGACTGTCGACGTCAGCAGAATGCTGCCATGACTCAACTCCTCGACAAAGCCCGTTAAACACAAAGGGTGCAAACTGTGTAGCGGTGTACTCCGTAGGCTCCATGGCATTTAAATACGAAGTCAGGGCCTCTCCAGAAGAAGTCACCTTTTCATAGACAACGGGGTAAACCTCATCGAGTGTGTCTAGCGTTGGCACTCGGTTAGTTTTGCATGCAAACAACAAATTGGCTCGTGTAACGTCATAGTTTCCAAGGTCAACCACGGACATTCCAAGCTGATCACCAAGAGAGCTAAGTTCATGGATGGTGACTGAGCATTGTTTGAGATAGTCTGCAATCGCGATGGCCCTCGTTTCGCCTGAAACTATGCGAGCAATTGACATAGATTCGATATTATTTGAAAGCCAAGGCGAACTTAATTCATACGTGTAAGAACAATCTGTGTTCATGTTCGCAAGGGCGTAGGACATAAGCTCATACTGAGATCGCTGCGAACACGTGTCTTTAGACGAATCGACAAGGATGTCAAAAGCGCGTTCGGTTTGGGCAAGCAGTGTCGTAATGAGCGTCTGCACTTGGTTCCGGTTGTTTGGATAGCCCTCTAGCAAGCGCTCTATAAGCTGCTTACCGGATCCAGGAAAATTGTCGATTATGCCATCAACCATTGTGGTAGTAGCGTCTTGAGCATTGATAGATGACTCCACTACCTTTCTGCTCAGAACATAATCAAACAGATAGTGATTAAAGCAACAAGATTTGGCTAGATGGGTAGTCGGAATGATATTTAAGACGGCTTGACAGTCGTCGTTGTCCAATGCGTAGTCAAGATCTTGAACGCCGCGCTGATAACAGTGGTAGACAAAGTTCACAACACGGGGCTTAGCATCGGAAGGATATTTGGATATGTAAAGATCGAAATCCTTCCCAATGAAGCCTTCAAGAATTAGTTCAGATATAAGCCCCTCTCCCATTATTCGATTTACGATTGAGGAAAACGGCTCTAGGAAATATCCTTCTGCAGAATTATTGGTTGGGCACACCATTTCTGGTTTAGTGAAAAAGTCGGCCGTTCTTATAGATTCTATTTCCAGATCAAAATCGATAATCGCAAGATTGTTAAGCCCCTTGTTCAGGACATCTCTAATTCCAACGTTAGGTATATCGACATTTATCAAGTCAAGAAACTCGGTTTTAGATAGCATCACTCCTGCACCGCCTGATGAATGGCTTTGACCAATATAGAGACAGTCAGCAGGGCTAAGCGTGAGGAACCGATTCCAAAATTCCGGTTCAAAAATGTTATTTGAATTATTCCGATTGATATAGAAGTAATCTGAGCCTATCGTAAGGCGCGAAATTGAACTAACGCGTTTATCAAGCGCTCCTTTAAGCTCACTTCCAAGCACTTCTGCTGCATCATCCATTACCTCATTAGAGTCTTTGTAGCGTTGTAGTAATTTTTTTGCAGCTGAAAGCTGGGGAAGCAAGCGATTAATGCCACTTTGATGGATGTCATACAGCTCGTTTAGCTTTCCCTTGTGAATACGAAGGTCTTCATATTCCAGAGGATACAAATTCTTATAGATTGCAATTGCTAGCATTCCAGTACAGGTTAGCCCCAATGAAGAGGGCTTATCGAATGACGGGGTGCCCATCTCTTGAACCATAACCAAATAGTCGTTACGAATGCTAATCATCAAGCGCATATCCGCAATATAGGGAGCCGCAAGCAAAAGCAGATCGGAAAAGCGCTGACCTTCTTTTGTGGACTTTGCTTGCTCTAGCTCCGACTCAAATACCTTGTCGACCATCTCGTTAGCATTAAACTTCGAAATAAATGGGACTACGGAAATAATCATGTCAAAGAATTTCACGCGTCCCGAACCGAGAACTTCCCTAGAGTCTTCGGTTGTCTCCTTCTTTAATGCGAATATGCTGTCTTTTACAGCGTATACAAAGCTAACAACCTTATTGCCCTCTTTACCAACAATGCCGGGCGCCATATTCAGAAGATCGTTCAGTTTTCGAAGCTCTTCGAAAATAGCAAGGTCATCGAACCGATCAATATCTTCGAAAATCACCGTGTCGAACCCGTTCACTTCAAACAGGTAAATCAGCTCATCTCTATATTTATTGAAGTATGAAGCGTAATCTTCGTCTGCGGCAATGGATAATGTAATTCCCGAGGCAGAAATGACTTAATACGCGCCTTATCAAAAACCCAGAGGACGTATCCACATATGACCGAAATAGCCGAATAGGCCGCCACCAATAGGAGGACAGCGAGCGTCATAAACATTTGGAGTCGTTCTTTGCTAGAGTCAGCGATAAACGTAAGACACGACGCAAATGTGACACTTCTTGAAAAATGAAATATCAAAGCACCTATAAGACTGATTAAGATAATCAGGGAGACGGGCATTGCCGATTTAACCTTGCACAGCAACGATGCGTTATGTATTTGATTAAAGGAAGATTTAGGCGCTTTAGTAGGGTCTCCTTGGTAGAGAAGCTGGCCTAAAATCTCACGCTCAAGCAATGCTGTTAGTGAAGATTTGCCATTTTCGCCCGAACGATATAGGTCAGCATTAAATGTTGCCAAACTGACTTTAGCGACAGAGTGGCCATCCTCCTTAGCCTCTTTAACAAACTGTTCCAGAATGCTACTTTTGCCGCTTCCGTAAGATCCAGAAAGAGCCACACTCTTACAATTCTGCTTATAAAGTGCATTCCTAAGACGATCAACGTATCGTCTATGCTGACTCTCATCGTACTTTGGAGTCATTGGTTTCAGCTCGGATGCATTATCGTCGGACGAAAGTTGAGATTTGTCTGAAATGCTCAAGTTGAATCAAACCTTCCGATGAAGAGCCGTCGTTACTCAATGCGTGGACTGTAATTGATTGCCATAAAGTGTCATTGCCGATGTAGTTGACACGCACAATGGCAGTCATCTAATTGAATTCAATGGTACCAGCTTGGAGTCAAATAGCGGAACGTGCTATTGGCTTAGACAATCGAGCGGCAATTTATTTGCCTTAAAAGGAATGAGGGTCTATCGGTGTTAGCCGATAGACCCTCATCCTCAACACAGTTACACAAACGGAAGGCAATGCGCGCCCAGCGCAGGCAGCCTCTCCCCTAGTCCCGCTTAAACAGATCCCTCGTGTACACCTTGTCCGCCACATCCGCGAGCTCGTCGCTCCAGCGGTTGGCGACGATCACGTCGCAGCCGGCCTTGAAGGCCTCCAGGTCGTGCGTGACCTCGGAGCCGAAGAACTCCGGCGCGTCCAGCGTGGGCTCGTAGACCACCACGGGCACGCCCTTGGCCTTCACGCGCTTCATGACGCCCTGGATGGAGCTCGCGCGGAAGTTGTCGGAGTTGGACTTCATCGTCAGGCGGTAGACGCCCACGACCGGCCTCTCCTTGCCGGCGTACACGCGGTCCCACACCATCTGCAGCACCTCGTCGGCGACGAAGTCCTTGCGGGTGCGGTTGGCGTCCACGATGGCCTCGATAAGGTTCTGCGGCACGTCCTTGTAGTTGGCCAGCAGCTGCTTGGTGTCCTTGGGCAGGCAGTAGCCGCCGTAGCCGAAGCTGGGGTTGTTGTAGTGGCTGCCGATGCGCGGCTCCAGGCACACGCCGTCGATGACGTCGCGGGTGTTGAGGCCGCGGACCTCGCAGTAGGTGTCGAGCTCGTTGAAGTAGGCGACGCGCAGCGCCAGGTAGGTGTTGGCGAAGAGCTTGACGGCCTCGGCCTCGGTGGTGCCCAGCACGAGCTCCGGGATGCCCTTGGTACCGTCGGCATTCACACGCTCGAGCTCGGCGGGGTCGGCGCCCTGCGCGAGCAGGCCGGCGAAGCGCTCGGCGGCCGCCACGGCCTCGGCGTCGTCCTTCGGCGCGCCCACCACGATACGGCTGGGGTGCAGGTTGTCGTAGAGAGCCTTGCTCTCGCGCAGGAACTCCGGGCTGAAGAAGATCTTGCTGTCGCCCAGCCTCTCGCGAAGGCCCGCGGTGTAGCCGACGGGGATGGTCGACTTGATGACGATCCAGGCGTCCGGGTTCACCGAGCGCACGGCAGCGATGGCGGCCTCGACGGAGCTCGTGTCGAAGAAGTTCCTATCGCTGTCGTAGTTCGTCGGCGTGGCGATGACGGCGTAGTCGGCGCCCGTATATGCCTCGGCCACGTCGACGGTGGCGTGCAGGTCGAGCTCGCGCTCCCCCGCCTTGGCCTCCGCCAGGAAGCGCTCGATCTCGTCGTCCTGGATGGGCGACACATAGTTGTTGATCTTCTCGACCTTCTCGGGCACGATATCCAGCGCGTGGACCTCGTTGTGCTGCGAGAGCAGGACGGCGAGGGACAGGCCGACGTAGCCGGTACCGGCGACAGCGATCTTCATGTCATTCTCCAATTGTCAAAGAACAATAATTCGCATTAAAAATGGCCCCTGTTACAGGGCCATGATTTCCTAAATGTTGTAGTAGCGCTTATACCACTTGGCAAAGGCCCTCAGGCCGTCCTCGAGCGGCGTCGCGGGCTTGTAGCCCAGGTCGCGCTGGAGCGCCGTGGTGTCGGCGTAGGTGACGGGCACGTCGCCTGGCTGCATGGGCACGAGCTGCTTGTGGGCCTCGAAGTCGTAGTCGGCGGGGAGCACGCCCTCCTCCACCAGCACGCGCTGCAGTGTGTCGACGAAGTCGAGCAGGTTCTCGGGGTGAGAGTTACCGATGTTGTAGACGCGATGCGCGGCGAGCGGCAGCCCGTCCTCGCCCATCTTCACCTCGGGGGCGGCGTCCATGACGCGCTTCACTCCCTCGACGATGTCGTCGACGTAGGTGAAGTCGCGGCGGCAGTCGCCCATGTTGAAGATCTTGATCGTGTCGCCGCGGCGCAGCTTCTCGGTGAAGCCGAAGTAGGCCATGTCGGGCCTGCCCATGGGGCCGTACACGGTGAAGAAGCGCAAGCCGGTCGCAGGGATGGAGTAGAGCTTGGAGTAGGCGGCGGCCATGAGCTCGTTGGACTTCTTGGTGGCGGCGTAGAGCGACACCGGAGAGTCGACGCGGTCCTCCTCGGAGAACGGCACCTTCTTGTTGCCGCCGTAGACTGAGCTGGAGCTGGCGTAGACCAGGTGCTTCACAGGGTGGTGGCGGCAGCCCTCGAGGATATTAAAGAAGCCGACGAGGTTGCTCTCGAGGTAGGCGCGCGGGTTCTCGATGGAGTAGCGGACACCGGCCTGGGCGGCGAGGTTCACCACGACATCGAAGCCGTTCTCGGCGAACAGCCGCTCGATGAGGGCGGCATCGCACAGGTCGCCGCGAACGAAGGTGAAGCGGCCCTCAGTATCAGCCTCTGCAAGCATGCGCAGGCGCGCATGCTTGATGCCAGGGTCGTAGTAGCTGTTGAGGTTGTCGAGGCCGACGATCGCGTCATCGGTCTCCGCGAGCAGCTTCTTGACGAGGAACGCGCCGATAAAACCGGCGGCTCCTGTGACGAGCACTTTTCTAGTTGCCATATCAATCTCCTAAATAATGAAAGCGTCTAAAGGTCAACTTTTCGGTTGATATATCCCTCCGTCGCATTCTCACGAGGAATAACGCGGCACGGATTGCCCAAGACAACGGAATGGCTGGGAATATCGCAGTTCACATATGCCCCGGGGGCGATGAGGACGTCGTCGCCGACGTTAATACCCCCGACAACGGTGGCGTTTACGCCGACCCACACGCAGTCTCCCAATACTGGCGCGCCTTTTCTCTTACCACGGTTCTCTTGCCCTATCGTCACGCCCTTGTGCAGGTTGCAGTTCGCACCAATGACAGCGGCCTCATTCACTGTGATGTTAAAGGCGTGCCCAAGGTAAAGCCCTGGTCCAATCTGAGTGGTCCTGGGAATTTCCAAACCATACCTCTCACGCATTCGACGAATCATTAGTCTCCAAATCGGATTATTGGACCTCTGCGCTCTGCGCAATAGCCAAATAAATCTCATAGCGTGCTCAGACCAAAAGGTGGAACCAGATGGATATCTGCCCAAATCGCGACAGCCCCCCCCCGAGCATTTTTCAGTCGCCAATGTTAACCCCTCCCCAACGATTTACAGATCTTCAAAAAAGATAATGTCCAACTATGCGAAAAGAAATATTTCTTCAGACGACAACGAGACAGCTCTTAACGAACTAAAGTCGTATAGCGTATTGCAATTTGCAGCCACAAAATGCCTTTTCGCCACGACACCGACAGAAGTTGATACTCCAACGGCACCCAATACACTTTGGTAGATTCCGATCTGATGTTATGAAATTAGCATCTTGTGCCCCAAACAGCCGGGGAATCATACGGCCTATCGGGAAAGGCGCCATAGTCTAATTTAATATCCATACCGTTTTCTAGAATGAAACGCTCAACGCGATCGGCAAGCTTTTCAGGATGTCCAGACGAGATGTTATATATGCCGTCACCCTTAGCCCCCGTAACCACGTCAGCGACAAGGGAGCAAAAGTCACCGTAATCCAAAAAGTCATATTGGCATTGCCCCGTGGTGAAGGGGAATGTTTTTTTGCCTTCTGCAGATGCCTTGCAAATTTTAGAGAAAATAGAGGCTCCATAGGGATTGTTGTCGACGATGTAATAGCCACGAAGCCACTGAAGCTCGATATCCGCGTCAGCACAAGTCAACATAGCGGCCTGCCTCAATGCATTCTTCGCTATACCGTACATACTCTGCGGATTGCATGGGGTACCGGCCCGGATGCCGCCCTCATGGTATCCAATTTCATGCATGCTCCCCATAATCGCCAATCTCCTAAGGGGAGAGTTAGATAACTTACGAACAAACTCAACGTGCAGAGGAAGATCTTCCATATGCGCAGCCGAATTGTGTTTAAAGCCGTCGCGCCATGCAAGATGAACTATGCAGTCGGGATTTCCCATTTCAGCATAAGGATCAACCATATCGAACAAGCTCGCCTGAATGCGCGTGGCGCAATCCGGAATTCGGTCAACCGCCCGATCAACCGCCACGACATCGTTGCCGCGTCTCGCCAGCTCTTCCACGACCCCAATACCGAGAAAGCCATTAGCTCCCGTAACCGCTATCTTCATCGAATCCTCCGAACAGGAAACTTGACTACTCATTCCCATAGAAAACTAAGTCTTTCAACAAATTACAACCGGCGAACGCTATTTTGAATTCTGCAGCGCAGAAAGAGGGGGGTGGCGTCTATCTTTATCAGATAAAACCAGCTGAGATCCATCGAAATGGTCATCCCCATCGAGCGCAGGCCACTCTATTCCAATTTTGGGATCGTTCCACATGAGCCCGCCCTCGTCGCCGGGATGATAGACATCATCGCATTTGTAACAGAACTCAGCCGAATCGCTTAAAACGAGAAAGCCGTGTGCAAAACCGCGCGGAATGAAGAACTGTCTCTTATTCTCTGCAGAGAGGACCACGCCTTCCCATTTACCGTACGTCGCGCTGTCTTTGCGCAGGTCAACGGCAACGTCGAATACCTTGCCGGAAACGACACGGACCAGTTTCGATTGCGGATGATCTATCTGAAAATGCAAGCCGCGAAGCACGCCCCTAGTACTTGAAGATTGGTTATCCTGAACGAAAACACAGCCTATCCCTCCAGCTACGAAGTCGGACTGTTTATAGGTCTCCATAAAGTAGCCCCGGGAGTCGCCGTAGGTCTTGACTTCAACGATCTTCACGCCCTCGATGGAGGTGTCCGTGAAGGTGAAATTTCCCGAAGTGATTGTGTCACCCTGTGCCATTATTTCCATCCTAACTGTTTCTACTGTCCCTGGGCCCTATACCTGGCCTCGGTGGCCTCCTTGGACGGGCGCCACCAGGCCTCGTTGGCCACGTACCAGTCGATCGTCTGCTTGAGCCCCTCGGCAAAGTCGGTGTGGGCCGGCCTCCAGCCGAGCTCGCGCTGCAGCTTCGTGCTGTCGATGGCGTAGCGGCGGTCATGGCCGGGGCGGTCGGCGACCCAGTCGAAGTCCTCGGGGTCGCGCCCCATCGCCTCCAGGATCATGCGCAGCACGGTGATGTTGTTCTTCTCGCCATTAGCTCCGATGAGGTAGGTCTCCCCCATGCGGCCCTTCGTGAGGATGTCCCAGACGGCCGAGGAGTGGTCCTCGGTGTGGATCCAGTCGCGGACGTTCTCGCCGCGGCCGTAGAGCTTGGGGCGCACGCCGTCGATGATGTTGGTGATCTGCCTGGGGATGAACTTCTCCACGTGCTGGTAGGGCCCGTAGTTGTTGGAGCAGTTGGAGATCGTGGTGCGAAGCCCGTAGGTGCGGGTCCATGCGCGCACGAGCATGTCGGAGCTGGCCTTGGTCGAGCTGTACGGCGAGCTCGGATGGTAGGGCGTCTCCTCGGTGAACTTGGCCGGGTCGTCGAGCGCCAGGTCGCCGTAGACCTCGTCGGTGGAGACGTGGTGGTAGCGGACGCCGTATTTGCGGACGGCCTCCAGCAGGCGGAAGGTGCCCTCCACGTTGGTGCGCAGGAAAGGCTCGGGGTCGGCGATGGAGTTGTCGTTGTGGCTCTCGGCGGCGTAGTGCACGATCGCGTCGTGTCCCGGGACCAGCCTGTCCAGCTGCTCCGCGTCGCAGATGTCGCCCACGACGAGCTCCACGCGGTCGGAGGGCAGCCCCGCGATGTTCTCGGGGTTGCCGGCGTAGGTCAGCTTGTCCAGGACGGTGACGTGGACACCCGGGTGGTTGTTCACGACATAGTGCACGAAGTTACTGCCGATGAAGCCGCAGCCGCCCGTGACGATGATGTTCTTAGGTTCAAAGGAGCCGAGCATATCAGCGTCCCACCTCCTCGGCGACGGCAAGCAGATACTTGCCATAAGCCGTCTTCTCCATCCTCCTGCCGAGGGACGCGAGCCGAGCTGCGTCGATAAAGCCACGACGGAAGGCAATCTCCTCGATACAAGCGATGTAGTAGCCCTGACGGCTCTGAACGGCCTCGACGTACTCGGCAGCCTTAAGCAGGCCTTCGGGCGTGCCCGTGTCCAGCCACGCCATGCCGCGCCCCATGAGCTCCACGGAAAGCAGCCCTCGATCTAGGTATGCGCCATTGACGCTGGTGATCTCGAGCTCCCCGCGCGCGGAGGGCTCGACAGCAGCGGCGATATCCGAGACCTGTCCATCGTAAAAGTACAGGCCAGGTACGGCGTAGTTGCTCTTGGGGCGCTCGGGCTTCTCCTCGATGCCAACCACACGGCGCTCGGCATCGAACTCCACTACGCCAAAAGAGCGGGGGTCCTGTACGGGATAACCGAACACGACGGCCCCTCCCTCGTCCTCGACCCTCCGCTTGGCAGCCAAGATGATCTTGGTGAGGGCCTGTCCGTGGAACATGTTGTCGCCGAGAACCAGCGCGCAGGGCTCGCCCGCCAGGAAGTCGCGGCCGATGGTGAAGGCCTCGGCAAGACCACGAGGCTCTTCCTGCACTGCGTATTCCAGGCGCATTCCAAGGTCCGACCCGTCGCCAAGAAGCTCGCGAAAGGAGGGCACGTCTCGCGGGGTCGAGATGACCAGCACCTCGCGTATGCCGGCGAGCATGAGTACCGAAAGGGGATAGTAAATCAGCGGCTTATCGTATACGGGCAGCAGCTGCTTGCTGACGGCCCTGGTTATAGGATGCAGACGGGTCCCTGAACCGCCCGCGAGAATTATGCCTTTCATAAGGTCAACATCTCCTTAATAAAGTTCGCTGGATAGGAATCCTTCACGTTAACTCTCCCTACTCGACTTCGCCTTAACAGATAAGAAAGCGACTAAAACCAGGAGGACGGCGCATGTCACATACCGTAGAACGTTTGTTTGGTACAAAATGATACCGGCCATCGTTGCCGCAATGCATGTCAAAGAGAGTGCGCCAAGCTTGCCGTCCTCGTATACGGGCTCCATTCTGCCGCGCTCCCGACAGGCCTTGGTAGCCCACGCCCGTTGGGATACGGCAAGAATGATGTAGCTTGCTAGCGTCGTGTAAGCAGCAGCCCCATAACCGAATAATGGAATGGCCACGAGGTTCAGGGCAACGTTTACAACGGCAGCCGCTATGGCAGCAAACATGATGTATTTAGTCTTCTTGTAGTAGACGAGGATATTGGAATACAAATTGGATATGGACGTCAGGAAGACTCCAGCAGCAATCGGGGGCATGAGCGTAATGGACGCCAGGTATTCATCGGTGGCGAGAACCTTAATGATCTCAGGACCTAGCCAGGAAATAAGAACCGAAACTAGGGCAAACACTGCGAGCAGCAGGTTTGAAGCCCTTCTGATGCCCCGATGGCCCTCCGTGTCGATATTCCTGAATAGATAGGGTATGAACGATGCATTAATGGCGGACCAAAGGAAAAGCGCGATGCTGCTCGCTGAGTACAGCACGCCATACACGCCGGTCTCGGCATCGCCGACCATCGAGGAGATCATCACCCTGTCTGAAACACTCAAAACCTGGCTAGCGATGGAATATCCAATAAGGGGAAGACTCAGGTTGAGGGAGAATTTCCAGAAACGACGGTCATAGAACCTCTTGCCGCGGGCCATAAGGAGAATCCACATCACAGCGCTCAAGCCGTAAACCACAAGATAGTTTGCTGTCAATCTCGCTTCGGAAAGCTTGACGTTCAGCTCAGGTTGCGAACTGACCAGCAGCACAGCACCAACGGATGCAACAGTAGCGAGTACGGCCGATCCAACGGAAAGCGCGAAAGATAATTTGTATTTATATTCAAACCTCTGGCGAAGATTCCAGAAATCCCATGCCGGCATTACCAACAGCCCGAACGCCATGAGAAAAATCAGCTGTGGAGACAGTCCGATAGCAGGAGAAACCCATGGCGACAAGAGCACGAGACCGCCGCCTATCACAAGAGCCATGATGGTTGTCAACGTCAGCACCGAAGATTCGTATGCATCTCGCTCTCCATCGAACTCCTTCATCGCAAGCGAATATCCACCGGACGTCAAGGCCAGTGTGGACACGATGCTGATCATCGAGTACCAAGACGTGTAGAGGTTAACCACCCCGATGTCGGCCGATGACATAATGCGTGTAAAAATGGGCATTGATATGATTGCAAGGCCGCGCGAGAAAACGCTAGAAAGCGTGTAGACTGTCGCCGACTTGACCTCAACGCTCATACCTTTCAGTTTTTCCCTAAGCATTGATATCACCGCCCGTCCTTTTCGAAAACCTACCCGCCCAAGCTTCGACGGAGTAATGCCGCCTTATTTCATCGCCGTAAGGCATGTGCGGCCTGGCCATGAACTCCTGCACTTCGGACGGAGTGGTGCCGGCATCCAAAACAAGAACGTTGCCGTATTCAAAAAACGGAGCATCTGCAACATGGGCGTTCGTGGTGATGAGTTTCTTATCGTAGAAGATGGACTCCATGACTCGCATGGAGTAGCCAAGCTGTCCCTGCTGGGCAATGTCTACGATTGCCCTACTCCCAAATACACGCTTGAGGTACTCCCGATATGGAATATAACCTTCTACATACGTGATATTGGCGTTTTTGACACCGTGGGGAGCTCTGCCGACAACAGTAAAGTCTAGCTTAAGGCCGGCGCTCGACAGCAAGTCGGCCGCGTTGGCGACTGTACCGCTCCGGTCCTTCGAATAACCCAGAAATACAACATCGCTCTTACGTTGCACGCGGGGGCACTTGCATCTTTCATCAAACATAATCGTATTGAATTTGAAACCGTTGCGCTCACAAAACGCCTCATCATAGGAAAATAGTCCACAAGAGTACTTCTCTGCTTGCTTTTTCAACGAGGAGACTTCCGCAGGGAGGAGATTCATGTTCCATGAATATATATCTATGGGTAGCAACCGGCGGCGACCCCTTATATAGGAGACTAAAGTTTTGTCTTGAAGTACGGGAGAATCCAATAAGACAATGCGATCGATATCTCCAAGCCTGTTTTTCCAATCACCGTAATTAAGGCGCGCAATAGAAGGAAACAGCTTTTTTACTGCGTTGAAAGGCTTATGCGTTTTGCGGACGAATAGTTGGCAAAAATCAACTGTGTCGCTTTTAAATCCCGGAAAGAAGTAGAGGTTCGTATCTGCGACTATTACCAGAACTTTTTCCATGGCAGGTACTTCTCCTTTTCATTGCGAAGCGGCCATCCGTGTCCGATGGCGAGATAAGCAGGAATGATGAGTAACGACGTGTACAAAAAATGCGTCTGTGCCAGTGTCGTATTCACAAATAGAGCCACATACAGAAGCGCAACCGGAAGGCGTTGCCCCTTGAAGACAGGGTAGAAAACCATAAACAGGACAACAATCCAAGGAACGACGCCATATACAGCTCCATAGGAAACGAGCGCCGCGGCAACGAGCCCTTCACCACTTGAGGAGGCCGCGGAAAACAGAGCGTCGTAGCCGACGCCTAACGGATGCTCGGCAATCGACCGAACGCATACTTCAATCATCTTGGATCTATAGACACCCGTACTGTCGCTGAGATCAAGCCCCGTGCCCCCTGCACTCGAACCGAAAAGCTTGTCGAACACCTGAACGGACAGGATGCTGTTTGTTGGTGCCAGCCAATACTGAACGAGTAAAGCAACGACAGCTGCGCAAACAAGTGCGACCAGCCATTGCCTCGTCCTCGTGCCCTCATGGTCTTTGGAAAATAGTACGTAGAAAGCGACGCAAAGGAGAGCTCCGATGTAGCCAGTCGTGGATTGACAAGTGACGAGGGCAACCACGATTGCGGAAAGATAGAACCTGTAATGGCGCTCGCTTCTCAATTCGAGCTTATCCCTCCAGAAAAGCAGGATAAACAAGGCGCTGTTAAGAACCACTTGGTATTTACCGGGCTCTGTATAGATGCCGCAGTTCCTAAACTGGTGAATATCAAACCAGCTGTAGAAGAACAAGCCGCTACCGTACTCATAGGTTTCCCACGGATACGTGCCTATAACATCGACAACAAAAGTCGGACCCAGCAGGGACTTGAGCACGGAAGGAAATGCACAGCCAACGCCCCAGAGCAAAATGCTAAGCAGCGCCAGCGCAACGACAGTCAGAAGCCAACGTTTAAGAAACTGGCCAAAGTCGCAGCAAATCGCCATCTGCACAATCAGCACGCAGCCCATGAAACCCATGAGCGCCTCAAGTCCTACGCCGCCCGTCAAGCTTCGCGCAACGAGAGTATTCAACACAAGGACCAGGCTAAAGCAGACCCCATAGGACTCCCTATACTTCCTGGCAAGTAAGAAAGTTGCCGCAAACAGCGCGACAAGCATAAAGCTAAACCATGTCCCACCCTTTATGTAGACAAATGTACTGCCTGGCATTAGAAGAGAGAGGTAAATTAGCACATACTGCCATACAGCACCAAGAGAAAGGCCTGAACGGGTCTCTCCATTTACAGAAATTGAGTCGCTCATTGTATCGAACCCTCAGGGAACAAAGTTTCCTCCCATTTTTTGCCGATTGTCTCAAGTGAAAGTTCATCAGCCAGTTTTGCCGCTTCCGCAGACATGGAATCCCTTAAAACAGGGTCAAGAAGAAGTTCGACCACCCTTTGCGCCATGACCTCATGGTCATCGCGATCGACGAGATACCCGTTAACTCCATCCTCGACAACAGCCTCGGCTCCTCCCCCTAAGCAGCGCGTGCAAACAGAAGGCACCCCCATGGCAAGCGCTTCGATGAGCGAGTTGGAAAGCCCTTCCCAATTAGATGCCATCACATATACAGAAGATGATGCGATTCTTTGAACGGCATCGCCACAGAACCCGCAAAAGACGACGCAGTTTGTCAGACCTTCTGAATCTACAAGTAGCTCAAGGTCCTCCCTCAGCTCTCCATCCCCATATATTTCAAATGTAACGTCTGGAATTTGTTTGTGGATGATAGAGAATGCACGTATGAGCATGGGGTAGTTTTTTTGTTCCGTAAGACGCCCCGATGCCGTCACGACTCGACGCGGACAGGCGCGGTTTCTTTCTGGAAGACCATTTGACAATGGATTGGGAATCAATACTCCCTTCCGTCGGACGCCAGAAGGAAAATAGGACATTTGGTCCTTCGTCTGAAACACAACCGTGCTACTCTTTTTGACATATAAAAAATTTCTAACGTACTGAAGTGCTTTTCTTCCATAAAAATCGGTCGTTGGAAGATTCCTTACGCTAACAACTACTTTATTCCGAAGTCCAACCGCAGCCGCAAGAAGACATACATTTTGGTCACATAAAAATGAAAGAAAGATGCGCGAATCGTCCTTCTTCATTTCATGCCGAATACCTCTAATTTGAGCAAAGAGCGAAGTTCCCGCTGAATCACAAATCGGATTCACCTTTACGCCTTCAGGAAGTTCGTATACACATTCATTCTTTTTTGTGAGCAAAAAACTAAACTCGTAGCCTCTATGAATAAAATAGCGGGAAAGGGCCACGGCAACGCGTTCGGCTCCACCCCCGCCTAGCGTAGGCATAACCATTGCAATCGAATTCATGCGTTTCACGCTGCAACACCACACTTAACAAAAGCGCATTCTAAGTGAGTATCGGAGAGAGGCAGATCTTTATTTCCGGCAATGAAATAACAGGTAGGCATTACCACTTCAACAGAGGACATGACGAACGAGACTTTCTTTTTGCTCACGACAATCCCCCTTCCAATAGCCTGCCGTAATACGTTTGCCTACCATCAGTTTGTTTTGGAAATTCTTGCTTCCACGTGAGCTTAAAGAGACTCGTATCCAGAAGGAGCTCACTCCAAGCACTTTGATCGAAAGGCCTATCTAGTATCGAAATAAGGTCGTCGCAACGAGGATTATTTGGTTCGATGGACGCAAATGCGGCGGCGACCGAGGGGTCATGACGTTGAGCTAGGACGATGAGGTAATCGACCAGCAGATAATCAATCAACCGATCGCTATCGCGCCAATACTCGAGGAAGAAGTCTCTCGCAACGACGAACGGATGACGCTGACCCTCTTTGCAGGCAAGCGAATACCCCGCAAACATGCCGCATGCGACCGAAGCATGCAGATAGTCAGGCCTTTTAATGGACCAAATTGGCAGATCCATGTATTCATGTAGCGAGCCAGTGCAGAAGAAAGTGGCATCCAGCCACATGCCACCGTGCTCGGCAAGCAGAGAGAGCCTCAGAAGGTCGGATAGGTTCGTGCGCGACATGATGCCGGTGCGGACCTTCTCGAGCACCCACACGGGGATATTGACATATTGGGAAAGATTCTCGTCCGTGATGACAATGACCTCGTGTCCGCCCGCATTGCGGCGGACGGAGTCGATGCACGCCTTGACGATCTCGGGCGCATTCTCCTCGCCCTGCCACCAGCACATCCAAATCTTCCCCTCGAGGGCGGGATCGGACGGCGGCAACGGTGCGTCATAGTCATATGACTCGAAGAAATCGCCGAAGCGGTTCTCGAGATATTTGAGAACGGTCTCATGCTTGCGCAGCAAGCGCTCCCTCACCGCAGGCGGCTCCTTATACCCGTTACGACTCATGACCTGGATATCGAGTTTCGCCCGAAACGTGTTGATCGCCTCGGGCCACGAGGTGGCCCTGGCGATTCGGAATGTGGCGCCGATCTCCTCGCAGGAGCGATGCACAATCCTCTTGATGTTGTTATGGCCGTTAGCCATCGATTGACTCCTTATATAGGTTCACGAGATCGCTCATAAACTTCTCACGCGAGCAGTTTTCCATGACGTAGGAGCGGCAGTTGCGCTGCAGCATCGAGTAAGCGGACCGATCCAAGAACGCGCTCGTACCGCGCGAGATGGCATCCGCCATCGACGGGACATCCCCGGGCTCGCAAATGAACCCCGTTTTCCCCTCATCGACCAACTCGGGGATTCCGCCGATATCCGTTCCGACGACAGGCGTGCCGGCAGCGAAAGCCTCGACGATCGAATACGGCATGTTCTCTCGCCATATCGAACTCGAGATGGCGAGAGAAGCCCTCTCGACATACGCTTGCAGTGCCCCACCGGTCTGATAGCCGGCGAACTCAATACGAGACGCGCAGCCCAACGAAGACGCGAGCGCCTTGAAATCGGCGGCATCCGGACCGTCGCCGACTATAACCAAGCGCATGTTCTGCGGAAGGCTCGGCAAGGCGGCGTCGAAGGCCCTCAGTAGCGTGTCGACGCCCTTCTCGACAGAGAGCCGTCCGAAGAACAGGAGGTAGGGGTTCTCCCTGTCGGTCGCATCCGCCCCGGCATTCGCCGCGCGGTCGAGGATCACGTCGTCGGCGAAGTTCTGCAGAAAGATGGCCTTGTCCTCGGGCCAGCCGCCCTCGATAAGTTTGGAACGCATAAACCTAGAGGGCGCAATGACCTTGTCGATCCGCTGGTTGGACTTATGAGCCCTGTTGAAAGAGGCCTCCATCGCCGCCAGCGCGCTCTTCGCACGCGAGCCCTTCACGCAGCGGTTCTCGATGCAGTGCCGGTAGTGCCCGTCCTCGAGGCACGCGTCGCAGACGCGCCCATCACCGTCGAGCATGAGGTAGCCGGGACAGACGGTCACGTAGTCGTGTGCCGTATAGAAGACCGGGACCTTGTTCTCCCTCAGGTAGGGGGCATCGAGAATGGACAGCGTGATCTGCCTGTGCACGTTGTTGAGGTGAACGACATCGGGGCGAAACTCCTCGCAAAGAGCTTGGAAGTTGCGCTTCGCCTCTGGCGAATAGATCAGCGCCATGCCGTCGCGCGCCGCCTTGAGCGGGTTCTTGACGTTGTTGTACTCGCGCTGCGTCACGAAGTACTTGTCCCACTCGCAGGGCAAGTTGTCAGGGTGCCTCATGGAGAAATAGGCCACTTCGTGCCCCATGCGCTCCAGCTCGGATCCAACGGTGAGGTAATAGGTCTCCGCACCGCCCTTGCGATAGTGGAACTTGTTCACGAGAAGAATCCTCATCGGGCATCTCCCCTGTAAATCTCGAGGGTCCGCTCGACGACGGAATCCCAGTTGTAGGTTTTCTCGACATGCGCCTTGGCGGCGGTGCCGAGGGTGCCTGCGCGGCCAGCGTCCGCGAGCAGGTCTCGCAGCGCGGCCCGCAGAGAATCTGCACTCCCCTTCTCGAACGTCACGCCGCTGCCCGCGAGGACATCCGCGCACTCGGGAATATCGCTCGTTACGCAGCAGCACCCATAGGCCATGGCCTCCAGCAGGCTCATGGGCATGCCCTCCACGTCGGAGGGCAGCACGTAGGCATAGCAGTTGGAGTAAAGCTCCTCCAGGAGCTCGCCGTTGACGAACCCGGTGAAGAGGATGCGGGGGTCGCCCTGCGCAGCCTCGCGCAGAGAAGCCTCGTACTCGGATGTGTCCGAACCGCCTCCGGCAATGACGAGCCTCCTGTCCGTATCGAGCTCATTAAAGGCCTCGATCAGGAGCTCGGGGCGCTTCTCGGGGACGAGCCTGCCCAGGTACAGCAGGTAGGAGCCCGCATCGAGCCCCCACTTCTCCTTTATCTGATTAACCGGCCTCGGCCGCTTTGGCTCGATACCGTTGGGGATGAACGTCGCCGTGCGGCCGTAGGTGCCCTCGAAGTAGGACTGGGCCGATTTGGACAGAACGATGAGGCCGTCGGCCTTGGTAGCAGCCGCCTTCTCCCCCATCTTGATGTACGCGCTGGCGAGCTTTCCCCACTTGGCGCGCTGCCAGTCCAGGCCGTGGATGGTGGTCACGGTTCGGATGCCCGCACGCTTTGCCAAAGGCAGCGGCACGCAAGGACCCTCGGCGTGGTAGTGGATCACGTCGGGCCTGTCCTTGATGGCCGCCAGGGTGGCGAAGTACGAGGAGCTCAGCGCCGCGAGCCCCTTCTTGTCGATCGTCCTCACGGGAACGACGCGCACGCCGTCGACCATGCGCTCGCGGCCATCCGCTGCGTCGCCGGTCATGACATCGCTGCCCGAGCGGTCGTAGCAGGTGACCTCGTGGCCGAGCGCCGCCATGCGACGGGCGAGCTCGGTCACGACGACCTCCACGCCTCCCTCGCGGGAGCCGTATCTCTTATGTCCGATCATCGCGATGTGCATCTAGCACGCACCCTTGCCTGTGATGACCTCGATCACCGTGAGGACGACGATCTTGAGGTCGGTGATGACGCCTCGGCTGGCGATGTACTCCAGGTCTCGGCGGACCATGCCGTCGAACCCGGTCGAGTTGCGCTCCGTCACCTGCCACCAGCCGGTGATCCCCGGCTTCACGGCCAGGCGCTGCAGGTCGTACTCGGTGTACTCCGCGACCTCGTTCGGCAGCGGCGGGCGAGGGCCGACGACCGACATCTGGCCCAGGAACACGTTGAGGAACTGCGGGAACTCGTCGATGGAGTGCTTGCGGATGAACTTGCCGATCTTCGTTACGCGCGGGTCGTCCTTCATCTTGAACATGGCACCGTCGATCTCGTTCTGCCCCTTGAGCTCGGCGAGGCGCTCGTCGGCGTCTTTGTACATGGAGCGGAACTTCCACATGTGGAAGGTTGACAGGCTGCCGTCGCGATGGGTCTGGCCCACGCGGATCTGGCTGTAGAACGGGTTGCCCTCGCTCTCCAGGCGGATGGCGGCGGCGAGCACCAGGCTCGGCACGGCGATGACGGCCAGCACGCAGCCGCTGAACACGATGTCGAAGGCGCGCTTGACGGTGCGGTAGGCCAGGCGCGTGCGGTCCCAGTCCTTCACGGCCTGCATGGCCTTGTAGCGCATGCTCGCATCGCTGCCGCTCATGGCCTGGGCAACAAGCGCGGCCCCCACCGGCGCTCCTTCTGAATATTCAGTTTTGTCTGACACTATTTCCTTCAAACCTACGTCTCCGCCCCCGTGGATCCTCCCTGTCCCGTTAAACAGTCGCCTGCAGCTAGGCGATCGCCTTTTTAAGGTTTCGCGTGACGCGCTGCTCGGCTGAAAGCACGGCGAGGCCAACGCGAGTTGTTACGCGTCGGCCACACAGGTCGAGCTCCAAATAAGCATTGCTCTTGCGTCTGTTAATGGTTTTGATAAGGCGTTCGTGGCCCAGCAGTGGGCCTGCCGTCACTACGACCTGGTCGCCGTCCTTTAGGGCCTCGCTCATGGGCACTACGCGGTCTCCCCTATGCGTAAAGCCGCCAATAAGCTGAACCTCTTCTTTTGCCAGCGGCACAAACTGACCGTCCTGGGAAAGCACCCGGGCAAAGTCGTCCATACGTAGCAGATACTGTTGCACGGTTCGAGGATCTGCCGTATCGCAGATAAGATAACCGGGAAAGAGCGGCTTAGTCGTATTGACCCATTCGCCGTGTACTTTAATTTCGGTTTGAAATTGAGGATAAAAGAGCTCCTGCATGGCGCTCGTAGGCACCATACGCTCGATGCGCTCGCGCATTACATCTTCGCGTCCGTTAATGACCTGGATCACATACCACACGAGCACCACCCCCTTGCTGTCTTACGTGTGGCTCACGGGGTTTGGGTATGGCTTCGCCAGGGCGCTCGTGCGCGAAGGCGCTCCATATTCAAACCCTGAGCCCAGTTAGGCAAGCACGTGGCTCTGCCCCACCGTGAACGGTATGTACAAATGCAGTTGCTAGAGACGCGGACGTGTATCGCAAAAAGACCGCATCCCCAGCTGGCTGCGTGCGAACCAGTCAAGCGGGAACAAAACTGGACCGCACGCAAACAGCTGTAGGACTGATGTGGTTTGCCATACCAACTTATTGCACGCGTAATGCGAACTTATAAATAGCCACAAAAACTAATGCAAAATCGCGTATGGCAATCGATATTGGAGCTCGTGGTGTTTCTGGCACCGCCGTTACGGCCGGATGCTGATCGACCCTGCGCTTTGCGACTTGCTGGAGCCGTGAGCGCAGTTGAACTCATGTAACATTAGGTATCCTAGCACAAGCTGGTAGCGAAACTGATTTGGGCTGCGTCGGACAACATATCGTTCATTTGGCGTGCTTAAGGGGGTTGTTTTGGGATGTTGTTCACATTGATGCAGGTTATTGGGGTGCTAGCGGTGATTAAGGGTGATCCTGAAGCACAAATGGAACGGCGAGCTGCACTGGTAATTGCATTTTTCTAACAAACTATGTACAGAGATGGGAAATAAATTGTGCAACTTTTTGTTGGCGTAGGTGGGGTTTGCGGCGCGAGATATTTTGGCATGAAAAAAGGCCTTCGGGATACCGAAGGCCTTTGAATTCACGATGGTGGAGACGAGGGGAATCGAACCCCTGACCTCTTGACTGCCAGTCAAGCGCTCTCCCAGCTGAGCTACGCCCCCGTGACGAGGTAGTACTATAGGGGAAGATCTTCGGGGATGCAAGGGGAATTTTGGATTGATTTACCGCCTTACGCGTTTTCCTTGGACGGTGGATAAATTCCTGATGCGATAGACCTTACTTGTAGAGGTAAGCGATGGCGGTGCCGGTGTGGACTTGGATCGTGGCTGTTGACCTGACGACGTTGCTGATGCCCGTGTCGGCCAGCAGGCCCAGTGGGCTGTGGTCTAACTCCCACTCTAGACCGTGTTCGCTTACCTTGGTGTTGGGGGCAATGGCGATGATGGAGAACGTCTTGCTTTCGGCGCCTTCGATGGTCCACGATTCGCCTGCGTGGAGGATGCGGGCGACCACCTTGTCCTCGGCGATCCAGATGGGAGCATCCTCGTAGCCAGCGAGCAGCCCAAGAACGGAAAGCGCCATATCCGGGCGACCGCCGGTGGCGCAGGTCGCAACCACTTCGGCACCCGGCCAACGACGGCGGACGGAATCGAGCGCTAGCGCCAGATCGGTATAGTCCTTGTAGGGGTCATGGCGCTCTACTTCGAAGTCTTTGGCGGCATCGACCAACGCGCGGCCCGCATCGCTCACCGTGTCGGCATCCCCCACATACACGTCGCAGCCCAGTCCCGCGCCCAGCAGCGCGTCGAGTCCACGGTCCACGGCGACAACGTGGTCGCACTCCCCCGCTAGCCTACGCAACAGATCCGCGCTCGCCACCAAGGGCGAGCCGCAGACTACAAGTACTTTGCAAGCCACGGCCCTCACCTAGCCCTCAAACGAAAGCACACAGTCAAGGTCCAGCTCCTCGTAGCTGTCGATAAAGATATCGCAGTTGGCGCGCACGTCATCGCGCTTCATGCGGCCGTGCGGGTCATAGATGCCCACGCGCTTAAAGCCTGCGGTGCCAGAGCTCTTTAGGCCAAAGACCGCGTCTTCAAACACCCATGCGCGCTTAAACTTGCACTCGTGGCGCTCTTCCAGGCGACGCAGCGCCAGCTCGTATACGTCGGGGAACTGTTTGGAGCGTCCCGCCTCGCCCGTCGTGGTAACAAACTCCATGTAAGCGTCGAGCCCGGCTCCCGCAAGCGCAGACCCAACAAGCTCGGTCGGCGTGGAAGTGGCAACGCACATGGCAATGCCCGCCGCCTTCGCCCGCTCCAAAAAAGCCAGGAGCCCCTCGCGCGGCGGCACCTTGGAGTACCCATCGATCAAAATCTCGCGCAGCTCGCGATACAACTCCTCGCCATTTGCGCCAATGCCCCACGTATCGTGGTAGGCCTGGCACTCGTCCTCCAGCGACAGGTGCTCAAATTGGGCAAAGTCATCCACGGTCACGTCAATCCCGTGGCGGTGCAATAACTCTGGCTGGGCATAGGCCCAAACGGGGGTGCTATTAACCAGTGTGCCGTCGCAATCGAAAATAAAAGCAACCTTGGGAGCGGCGGTATGGGACATAAACGAACCTTTCGATATCAAATGGTAAACATCCTGCTAAAAACGTTTTACCAAACGTCAGCCAAACAATTTTGAAACCCAAATTGGTAAAACTGTCAAGAGTTTTACCACGGCAATTCTGTCAGTGGTATAAACATGTCGCTTACCGATTAAACGCACCCGCAAATCCGCTTTCGTTCATAAAACTAACGTACAGGTGTTATCGTAGTTTTTGCCGAAAGTTCCACCGAGCACGCGAGGTGGAACGAATCACAGAAACTTTGCCGTCCCTTCGATTCGTGCAGCCTTGGACCTTTCGCATCTAGTCACCAAGGCAATACGCTGCCGCGTCATGATGGGATCAAACGTGAGCGATACAAAGCTAAAGCCAGCAACCAAAAAGCCCGCTACCCGTAAAGCCGCCCCGCACGCACCAGAGCTCACCAAAGACGATGTCTATCTGTTTGGCATTGGTACGTGGGAGCGCAGCTGGGAAAAGATGGGCGCACATCCCGACACGCAGCAGCGCACGCGCGGCTGGCGTTTTTGCGTTTGGGCGCCCGACGTTAAGAGCGTCCACGTTATCGGTGAATTCAACAATTGGGATGAACAAGCCAACCCGCTGGTGCCCGTGCATACGAGCTCTATTTGGGAAGGCTTTATTCCTGGCGCCGAGCAGGGCCAGCTCTATAAATACCTCATTGAGACCAACGAGGGCGAAAAGCTTTACAAGGCCGATCCGTACGCCTTTAAGGCCGAGTGCCCTCCGGGAACCGCGAGCGTGCTGTGGACCCTCGATGGCTACAAGTGGAACGACGCTGCGTGGCTCAAGCGCCGCGCCGACCACAACCACATGTCGCAGCCGCTCAACATCTACGAGGTGCATATTGGCTCGTGGAAGCGCCACGGCGACGCGCCGCAGGGCGAACCCGACGAGTACGGCAACTATCCCGGCCCCATGGATCCCTTCCCCGCGCAGCGCGGTGATTTTTACACCTACGACGACCTGTCGGTGGAGCTCGTGGACTACGTGCGCGACATGGGTTACACGCATATCGAGGTCATGCCGCTTATGGAGCATCCCTTCGATGGCTCCTGGGGCTACCAGACGACCGGCTACTATGCCGCCACGTCGCGCTACGGCAATCCGCAGCAGCTCATGCACTTTATCGATGCGTGCCATGAGGCAGGCATTGGCGTAATCATGGACTGGGTGCCCGGCGGCTTTTGTGCCGACTCCCACGGCCTTGCCACCTTTAACGGCCACATGCTGTTTGAGCACGAGATTCACCCCAACTGGGGCACGCACAAGTTTGACTTCGCCCGCGGCGAGGTCCGCTCCTTCCTGGTCTCCAACGTGCTGTACTGGCTCGAGAACTTCCACGTGGACGGCATTCGCATGGACGGCGTGTCCAGCATGCTGTATCTCAACTTTGGCATCGACGATCCCGGCCAAAAAAAGTTCAATAAGTACGGTACCGAGGAGGACCTGGACGCCAGCGCGTTTATCCGCCAGGTCAACTGCGCCGTGGAGGCTCACTTCCCTGACGTGATGATGATGGCCGAGGAGTCCACCGCGTGGCCGCTCGTGACCTATCCGCCGCAGGACGGTGGCCTGGGCTTCCACTACAAGTGGGACATGGGCTGGATGAACGATACCCTGCACTACATACAGACCGATTTTCCGTGGCGCCCCGGCAACCACGGGCTGCTCACGTTCTCCATCATGTATGCCTTTACCGAGAACTTCATTTGCCCGCTGAGCCACGACGAGGTCGTGCACGGCAAGTGCTCGCTCATCGGCCGCATGCCGGGCGACTGGTGGCGCCAGTTTGCCGGCCTGCGCACGCTGGCTTTCTACCAAATGACGCACCCCGGTGCCAAGCTCAACTTTATGGGCAACGAGATCGGCCAGTTTATTGAGTGGCGCTACTACGAGTCCATCCAGTGGTTCCTGACCGAGGAGTACGAGACCCACCGTCATCATCAGGCATTTATCAAGGCGCTCAACCACCTGTACACCGCCGAGCCCGCCCTGTACGAGCGCGGCTACACCGACGACGGCTTTACCTGGATCGACGCGGACAACTCCAAGCAGTCCATCGTGAGCTTTGTGCGCCAGGGCGAGGACGTCGATGACGACCTGGTGATCCTGATCAACTTTGACCCGGCGAGCTACGAGAGCTTCCGTGTGGGCGTGCCGCGCGAGGGTGACTGGGAGGTCATCTTTGATTCCGACCGTCCCGAGTTTGGCGGCAGCGGTTATGCCGGCGAAGAGCCTTACACCTGCTCGAGTGAGCCCTATCCCTGGAACGGGCAGATGGACTCTATCGAGATCAAGGTTCCCGGTCTGGCTGGCGTGGTGCTTAAGCGCCGCGGTCCCAGTAGCTATAAGCCGCCCGTGGTCGAGGAACCCAAGAAGGCGACGCGCAAGCGCACGTCCTCGGTGAAACCCAAGCCCGCGGCTGCTAAGAAGGCTCCGGCTAAGGCGAAGGCCGCCAAGCCCGCTGCCAAGGCTTCGGCCAAGTCCATCACGGCCAAGAAGGCAGCCACTAAAAAGGCTGCTCCCAAGGCCAAGGCAGCTGCTGTTAAGGCTCCTGCCAAGAAAGCGTAACAAAGGCGTTACCACTGTAATTACCCGCCCCGCGGGGGCGTAGGATACATGTCATAACCGTTCCGGGAGAAACATCCCCGGGGGAAAGGAACGTATGAATAAGATCTTCGACAACAAGCAGGAGTTTACCGAGCTCTATCGCGATGCCGTCATGAGCATCAGCGGCAAGAGCGTCGAGGCCGCCAGCGACCTCGACCGCTTTAACGCCCTGGCCAAGCTCGTGGCCGAGAAGGCACGCACCGTTGCCACCAAGAGTGACGCCCGTGCAGCCGCCGAGGGCAAAAAGCGCGTGTACTACTTCTCGATCGAGTTTTTGATCGGCCGCCTGCTCGACAACTACCTGCTCAACTTTGGCGTGCGCGACATGGTCGCCGAGGCGCTCGACGACATGGGCTTTGACCTGTCCGTCATCGAGAACCAGGAGCCCGATCCGGCGCTGGGCAACGGTGGCCTGGGCCGTCTGGCCGCATGCTTCCTGGATTCCATGGCAGCCGAGGGCATTGCCGGCTACGGCAACGGCATGCGCTACCGCTACGGCCTGTTTAAGCAGGAGATCGTCAACGGCAGCCAGGTCGAGGCCACCGACGAGTGGCTCACCCACGGTTATCCCTGGGAGGTCCGTCGTCAGGACAAGGCCGTGACCATTAAGTTTGGTGGCCACGTCGAGGGCTTTGAGGAGAACGGCCGCACGTTCTACCGCACGGTGGACACGCAGGACATCCTGGCCGTTCCTTACGACATCCCCGTGGTGGGCTATGCCGGCGAGACCGTCAACAAGCTGCGCGTATGGGCCGCTGAGCCGGTCGAGGAGCACTTCGATCTGGAGGCCTTCAACCGCGGCGACTACGCCCTGGCAGACGCCGAGCGCGCCGAGGCCGAGGCCATCAGCGCCATCCTCTACCCCAACGACGCCGGCGAGCACGGCCGTCTGCTGCGCCTAAAGCAGGAGTATCTGTTTGTCTCGGCCGGCATCTGCAGCCTGCTCGACACCTTTGAGAAGGAGCACGGCGCGAACTGGGAGCTGCTGCCGCAGTTTGTGGCCATCCACACCAACGATACCCACCCCGCCATGTGCGGCCCCGAGCTCATGCGCATCCTCATCGACGAGAAGAAGCTCGAGTGGGATGACGCCTGGAACATCGTGACGCAGGTCGTGAGCTACACCAACCACACCATCCTGCCCGAGGCCCTGGAGAAATGGCCCATCGGCACGTTCTCCAAGCTCCTCCCCCGCGTGTACCAGATCATCGACGAGATCAGCCGTCGTTGGCACGAATCGTTCGACACCACGCAGGAGGGCTGGCAGGAGCGTCTGCGCCAGACCGCCATCCTGTGGGACGGCGAGATTCGCATGGCCAACCTGTCCGTGATCTGCAGCCACAGCGTCAACGGCGTGGCCAAGATCCACTCCGACATCATCAAGAACATCGTGCTCAAGGACTTCTATGCCCTGACGCCCGAGAAGTTCAACAACAAGACCAACGGCATCTCGCACCGTCGTTTCTTTGCCGAGGCCAACCCCACCTACGCCAAGCTCGTGACCGAGGCCATTGGCGACGGCTGGCTCAAGGACGCCTTTGAGCTGGAGAAGCTCAAAGAGTTCCAGAACGACACCGAGTTCCTGAAGGCCGTGGGTGCCTCCAAGCGCGCCAACAAGGAGCGCCTGGCCGCCTACGTCAAGGCCGAGACCGGTCTGGTCATTGACCCCAACACCGTCTTCGATGTTCAGGTAAAGCGCTTCCATGCCTATAAGCGCCAGCTCATGAACATCATGAAGGTGATGGACATCTACAACCGTCGCATCGCGGATCCCAACTTCCACGTGACGCCGACGACCTTCATCTTTAGCGGCAAGGCGGCCTCGAGCTACACCTTTGCCAAGGAGACCATCCGCCTGATCAACTCCGTCGCCGAGGTCATCAACAACGACCCGCGCGTCAACGAGGTTATGAAGGTCTGCTTTATCCCCAACTTCCGCGTGAGCAACGCCCAGCTCATCTACCCCGCCGCCGAGATTTCGGAGCAGATCTCCACGGCCGGCAAGGAGGCCTCGGGCACGTCCAACATGAAGCTCATGATGAACGGCGCCATTACGCTGGGCACCCTCGACGGCGCCAACATCGAGATCGCCGACCTGGCCGGCCGTGAGAACGAGGCCATCTTTGGCCTAACCGCTCCCGAGGTCGAGCAGCTCTGGGCATCCAACAGCTACTTTGCGTGGGATTCCCTCAACGGCGACCGCGAGCGTCTGGGCCGCGTGATGGACGAGCTCAAGGACAACACCTTTGCGGGTCTTTCGGGCAACTTCGAGAGCATCTACAACGAGCTCATGAATAACAACGACCCCGACCTGGTCATGGCCGATTTCCGCAGCTACGTCGACGCCTGGGAGAAGCTCACCGGCAGCTACAGCGACCAGGAGACCTGGAACCGCAAGGCGCTGCTCAACACCGCCTCCTCCGGCTGGTTCTCGAGCGACCGCACCATTCGCGAGTACCGCGACGAGATCTGGCACGCGTAAAGGCGCGCGAGTTCCCTTATGCCAGCACGGCATTACTCGACGGGCGCGACCGAGCGCCGCGCCCGTCGCTAATGGGTTAGAAACATCGATGACAGAAGGAGAAATCGATGAGTAAGAAAGAATGCATCGCGATGCTCCTCGCAGGAGGACAGGGCAGCCGATTGGGGGCACTCACCCAAAAGATCGCTAAGCCGGCGGTTAGCTTTGGTGGCAAGTTCCGCATTATCGACTTCTCGCTCTCCAACTGCTCCAACTCGGGCATCGACACGGTGGGCGTTCTGACGCAGTATCGCCCCTACCTGCTGCATGCCTATGTGGGCTCCGGCGAGGCGTGGGATCTGGACAGCCGCGACGGCGGCGTGTCGATCCTGCCGCCATACGAGACGCAGACCGGCGGCGCCTGGTATGCGGGCACGGCAGACGCCATCACGCAGAACCTGGACTACATCAAGGCCAACGACCCCAAGTACGTCCTGATTCTTTCGGGCGATCACCTGTATCGCATGGACTACCGCAAGATGCTCAAGACGCACATTGAGAACAACGCAGACCTCACGGTGAGCGTTATGCCCGTGCCGTGGGAGGAGGCCAGCCGCTTTGGCATCCTGACCACCGACCCTGAGGACGGCCGCATCACCAAGTTCACCGAGAAGCCCGATAAACCCGATTCGAACCTCGCGTCCATGGGCATCTACATCTTCTCGGCCGACGTGCTGATCGAGGCGCTCGAGGAGGATGCTCTGGACCAACGCTCGAGCCACGACTTTGGCAAGGACATCATCCCCAAGCTGCTCGGCGAGAACAAGCGCCTGTACAGCTACGAGTTCCACGGCTTTTGGAAGGACGTTGGCACCATCGCCAGCTTCCACGAGACCTCGATGGACCTGCTGGGCAACAACCCCGAGTTCGATCTGTTCGACAAGCACTTCCCCATCATGTCCAACATCACCACGCGACCGCCGCACTACATTGGCCCGGACGGCCGCCTGGACGACTGCCTTGTCTCCAACGGCTGCAAGATCTACGGCACCGCTCGCCACTCGATCCTTTCGACCGATGTCATCATCGAGGAGCGCGCCGTGGTCGAGGACTCCGTACTGCTGCCTGGTGCGCACGTCAAGAGCGGCGCGCACATCTGCCGTGCAATTTTGGGCGAGAACTCCACGGTCGAAGAGGGCGTGAAGCTCGGCTCTGTCGATACCACCAAGGATACGGCCGTCGTTGGAAATGACGTCGTTATCGGGAAGGGGGAATGATCCGATGATCAATCGCAAGGCCATCGGTTATATCACCGCTAACTACTCTTCGACCTACGGCAGCGTGCTGCTCAAGGACCGCCCCATTGCGTCCGTTCCATTTTTGGGCCGCTACCGCCTGATCGACTTCCCGCTGTCCAACATGATGAATGCCGGCATTAAGACCGTCGGCGTCGTCATGCCGGGCAACTACCGCTCACTGATCGACCACGTGGGCTCGGGCAAGGACTGGGGCCTGGACCGCAAGAAGGGCGGCCTGTTTATGGTGCCCGGCAACGCGTATGGCACCACCAAGGGCGGCATGCGTTTCTTGCTGCGCGACATCATTTCCAACAAGACGCTGTTCCAGCGCTCGGACAAACCCTATGTTGTGATGATGGGCACCAACATCATCTTTAATATGGACCTCAACACCATCATCGACGCGCACGAGAACTCCGGCGCCCAGATGACCGTGGTGTACTGCAAGGCCACGCGCAACGTCGATGACGAGACCAAGCTGCAGATCAACGAGAACGGCCGCCTGACGGGCGTGAGCGCCGGCGTCGTGTACGGCGACAACGCCTCTATGGACTGCTGCATCGTCAACCGCGAGACACTACTCGAGATCATCGACCACTACCAGGCCGCCGACTATCTGGACCTGCTCGAGGCACTCCAGGGCGACTTTGGCAACATCGACGTGTGCAGCTACGAGTACAAGGGCGAGGTCGTGGGCGTGTTTAGCGAGAAGTCGCTGTATCGCCGCAGCATGGACCTGCTCGACCAGACCGTGGCCGACCATCTCTTTGACCCCGAGCGTCCGATCCTGACCAAGGCTCACGACGTGCCGCCTTCGCGCTATGCGACCGGCAGTCACGCATGCAACTCGATCATCTCGGCCGGCTGCATCATCAAGGGCACCGTGCGCAACTCGATCCTGTCTCGCGGCGTCGTGGTTGAGGAAGGCGCCTCGGTGACGAACTCGATCATCAACCAGAGCTGCGTCATCAAGAGCGGCGCCCGCGTTGAGAATGCCATCCTGGACAAGAACAACGTGGTTCCCACCAACACCGAGCTTCGCGGCACGCCCGAGAACATCCTGGTGCTGGGAAAGGCCCCGTTAACTTCTGATATCACCAACGCGAGCTAGCTTTGGCACCGCAACATCGCTCGTAACACGTAGAATAGCCGCCCGGTTTGCGCTAGGCGGCTATTCTCGAATTGCAACAGGGAGACAATATGGCTGATTCCAGCAAAAAGATGCAGATCGTGTTTGCCTCGGCCGAGTGCGCACCGTTTGTAAAAACCGGTGGCCTGGGCGACGTGGCGGGCTCGCTGCCTGCGGCGCTTGTGCGCGCCGGCGCCGAGGTCATCGTGATGGTGCCCAAGTACGCCACCATCAAGGACGAGTACAAGGCGCAGATGGAGCACTTCTCCGACTTTTACGTGAGCCTGGGCTGGCGCAACGAGTACTGCGGGCTCGAGAAGCTCGAGCACGACGGCGTCACCTATATGTTCATCGACAACGAGCGCTACTTTGCGCGCGACTATCCGTACGGCTTCTTTGACGACGGCGAGCGTTTTGCGTTTTTCTCCAAGGCCATCACCGAGAGCCTGCAGCACCTGCCGGCCGGCTTTGAGTGCGACATCCTGCACTGCAATGACTGGCAGACGGCGCTGGCACCCGTGTTCCTGCGCGAGTTCTACCAGGGTCTGCCGCTGTACGACCGCGTCAAGACCGTGTTCTCGATCCACAACGTGGCGTTCCAGGGCCAGTTTAGCGACACCGTGATGGAGGATATCCTGGGTGTGGCGCACATTCCGGCTGCAGCCTCGCAGCTGCGTTGCGACGCCTGCAGCATCAACTACATGCTGGGCGCGCTGCGCTATGCCGACGCCATCACCACGGTGAGCCCCACCTATGCCAACGAGATCCAGACGCCCGAGTTTGGCGAGGGCCTGGACGGCGTGCTGCGCGAGCGCTCCTATGCGCTGCAGGGCATTTTGAACGGCATTGACGTGGCGGGCTTTGACCCGGCGACCGACAAGCGCATTGCCGCAAACTACACGGTTGAGGACCGTGGGGGCAAGGCCGTGTGCAAGGCCAAGCTGCAGGAAGAGCTGGGGCTCGAGGTTCGCGACGACCGCCCGCTCATGGTGATGGTCACGCGCCTGACACGCCAGAAGGGCATGGACCTGGTCATGTACGCGCTCGACCGAATCCTGTCCGGCGGCGTGCAGGTGGCGGTGCTGGGCACCGGCGACCGCGACTACGAAGACGGCCTGCGCTACTTCCAGGACAAGTACCCCGGCACCATGGCCGCACACATCGAGTTCGATCCTGCGCTGTCGCAGCGTATGTACGCCGCCGCCGACATGTTCCTGATGCCTTCGAAGTTTGAGCCCTGCGGCCTGTCGCAGATCATCGCTATGCGCTACGGCACCCTGCCCATCGTTCGCGAGACCGGTGGTCTGAAGGACACCGTGATCCCGTATAACGAGTTTACCGGCGAGGGCACTGGCTTCTCGTTTAGTAACTTTAACGGCGACGAGATGGGCGACGCCGTGTTCCGCGCGGCACGCCTGTTCTGGGACAACCGCGATGCCTGGAACCAGCTGGTCACGCAGGCCATGAGCCAGGACTTTAGCTGGACACGCTCGGCCGATAAGTATCTGGACCTGTACTTCTTTATGCATCCGGAGATTGAGCGCCCGGCGGCGGTTGTCGACGAGCCTGTGGTTGTGGCCGAGCCCGAGCCCAAGGCCGAGCCAGTTGTTGAGGCGCCCGCTGCTGCTGAGGAGCCCAAGGCTGAGGTGAAGGTTGAGGCAGCTCCCGAGGCTGAGGCTAAGCCGGCTGCGAAGCCTGCCGCCAAGAAGACCACGACGCGCAAGACGACGGCCAAGAAGGCTACGACCACGAAGGCCGCTGCCACCAAAACCGCCGCAGCAAAGACGACTGCTGCCAAGGCAACGACCACGCGTAAGCGCACGACCGCCGCAGCCAAGAAGGCCACCGAGGTCGAGGCTACTCCCGAGGTAAAGGCTGAAGCCGCCGTCGAGGCCAAGCCGGCGGCTAAGGCTCCGGCAAAGACTGCAGCCAAGAAGACGACCGCGACCAAGAGCACGACCACCAAAAGGGCAACGGCAGCCAAGGCCACTGCAAAGAAGGCTGCCCCCAAGGCGGCCGCCAAGGTCGAGGAGACGCCAGCCGAGTCCAAGGCGGAGGCAACAGTCGAGGCCAAGCCCGCCGCAAAGACCACCACGCGAAAGCGCACCACGACGACCAAGAAGACCACGGCAAAGGCCGCAACTCCCAAGGCGGAGGCTAAGGTCGAGGCCAAGCCCGCAGTAAAGGCCAAGCCGGCACCGAAGGCCGCCGAAGCCAAGCCCGCTGCTGCCAAAGAGGAGCCCAAGGCCGAGGTAAAGGCTAAGCCCGAGCCCGCCAAGGAGACCCCGGTCTCCCCCGCCGCTCCGGCAGAGAAAAAGGCTCCGTCCAAGAAGACGTCCGTCCGCAAGGCCACGGCCACCCGCAAGCGCCGCTAGTCCACAAACGATCCAAAACCTCATTAAACCCTATGTAAGGGGCGCACCAACCGGGCGCCCCTTCTCTGTAGGTAGTTGGTAAAACGATTTTCTAGGACAACCGTTCGCCGATGGTAAACGGATGTTGTTTATACAGCCTGTGTACAACAGATATACTTACATGCTGTGCGTAAAGCCCATGGGCAGCAGGCCATGATTCTATTGAACTGGACCGTACTATGAGATTGATACACAACAGCCGTCTGCCGCAGTTTCGCACTCCGTTTGGCGCTGTGACCACAGGAACTACCCTTTCGCTCTCCGTGATTCTGGAGGATGCCGATCCCGCGCAGGCAACACTTACACTGCGCACCTGGGTCGATAAGATCGGCGAGTCTCTGTATCCCATGACGCACGAGGGCGACGGCATATTTAGCGTAGAGCTTGAGTGCACCGAGCCCTGTCTTATCTGGTACAGCTTTATCTGTAATATCGAAGGCCAGCCCGAGGTCCGCCTGGGCGCACCGCAAGGACGTACCGGCGGCGAAGGCGTAACCTACGACTACGCCGAGGTGCCGTCATTCCAGGTCACCGTCTACAAACACCGTGAGAACCGTCCCACCTGGTACGAGCGCGGTATGGTCTACCAGATCTTCCCCGATCGCTATGCCCGCGACGAGCACTGGCGCGAGCGCACGCTGGCCGAGGTCGAAAAGCCACGCAACGGAATCCAACGCCGCATGGTCGAGGACTGGAACGAGCCGCCTGTGTACGAGCGCGCCGAGGACGGCTCCATCAAGACCTGGGACTTTTACGGCGGATCGCTCAAGGGCATTCAGGAAGACCTGCCTCGCATCGCCGAGCTGGGCTTTACAGCCATCTACCTCAACCCCATTTTTGAAGCCGCGAGCAACCACCGCTACGACACCGCCGATTACACCAAGATCGATCCGATTCTGGGCACCGAGCAGGACTTTACCGAGCTGTGCGAGGCGGCCGAGAAGCTGGGCATTTCCATCATTCTGGACGGCGTGTTCAACCACACGGGCGACGATTCGATCTACTTCAACCGCTACGGCAACTACCCCGGCGTGGGCGCATGGCAGAGCGAGGATTCGCCGTGGCGCGATGCGTTTTATTTCCACGAGGACGGCTCGTACGACTGCTGGTGGGGCGTGGGCAATATGCCCGCCATCAATGAGAGCTCCGAACTGGTACGCGAGCGGCTCCTGGGCAAGGACGGCGTCATTCGTAAATGGCTGCGCGCCGGCGCTCACGGCTGGCGTCTGGATGTGGCCGACGAACTTTCCGATGACTTCCTGACCGAGATCAAAAAGGCCGTGCTCGCCGAAAAGCCCGACGCGCTGCTGCTCGGCGAGGTCTGGGAAGATGCCTCCAACAAGATCAGCTACGGCCATCTGCGTCGCTATCTACAAGGCTCCGAGCTCGACTCGGCCATGGATTACCCCTTCCGCGACATGGTCATCGGCTTTTTGATGGGCTACAAAAACGCCTACCAAGCTGCCGAGGATATCGAGACCCTACGCGAGAACTATCCGCGTGAGGCCCTGTCTTGCGCGCTCAACCTGCTGTCGAGCCACGACCGTCCGCGCATTATCTCGGTGCTCGGCGGCGGCCCCGACGAGTCGCAGCTGCCCGAGTGCGAGCGCAGCAAATGGCGCCTGGACGAGAACGCGATGGGCCTGGCCAAGAGCCGTTTTTGGCTCGCGACGCTCATGCAGATGACGTTCCCGGGCGTTCCCTCAATCTATTACGGTGACGAGTACGGCTTGGAGGGACTCACCGATCCGGGTAATCGCCGCACCATGCCGACCAAGGAAGACCTGCACGACTTCGATACGTTCGCGATCGTCAAGAACGCATCTGCTGTGCGCCGCGCGCTGCCGTTTATGATCGACGGTGAAATCAAGGCCTTTGCGCTCAATGACGAGGTGCTGGCCTACAACCGTACCGGTAAAGACGGCGAGTCCGCGACCGTCATCATCAACCGCAGCCTGCGCAATTCGCACCGCGTGACGATTCCGGCGCTCGACGAATGCGCAAGTGACGTGATTAGCGGTCACGAGTGCGAGATCCACAACGGTACGGTCACGCTCGATCTGTATCCGCTGGGCTCGTCGATCATCTATCACCATGCCGAGCAGCGCCTGCAGGAGCCGCTCGATCACGGCGCGGGCGTCGTGTGCCATATCACCTCGGTGCCCACCGACGACGGCAAGCCCGGCACGATTGGCGCGCCCACGCGTCGCTTTATCGACCATCTGGCCGCTATGGGCATGCGCTACTGGCAGGTCCTGCCTGTCAACCCGACGGACTTCTTCCGCTCCCCTTACGCTGGGCCTTCGGCCTTTGCGGGCAATATTGACCTACTGCCCGAAAGCCAAGAGGAGCTGGCGGCCGACTTTGAGACTTGGAAGGCCCGAGGCGGCGAGGATGCAGACCCGCTCTACACGGCGTTTAAGCATCGCAACGCCGATTGGCTCGAGAAGTACTGCGTCTACATGGCCGTCAAGAAATACTTTGAGGGCGAATCACGCCACGATTGGCCGGCCGATGTAGCGCGCTACAACGAGCATCTGATTGACGACACGCGTTTCCACGACGAGGCAGAGCTGCAGGCGTACATGCAGTACCGCTTTGACCTGGCCTGGTGCGAGCTGATGAACTATGCGCACAAGAAGGGCATCGAGGTCATCGGCGACATTCCCATGTATGTTTCGGACGATTCGGCAGACGCATGGAGCGAGCCCGAGAACTTCTGGCTGTCCGATACCGGCAAGGCGATTGAGATTTCCGGCGCGCCGCCCGACAATTTTGCGCCCGAGGGCCAGGTATGGGGCAACCCCACCTTCCGTTGGGATCACATGAAGGAGAACGGCTACCGCTGGTGGATGGACCGCCTGCGTCGCGCGTTCTCGCTCTACGACCGCGTGCGCCTGGACCACTTCCTGGGATTCCACAGCTACTTTAGCATTCCCGCAGGCAAGGCCTGCGCCGACGGCCGCTGGCTGGCGGGTCCGGGCAAGGATCTCTTCCAGACTGCCTATGACGAGCTGGGGCCGCTCAACTTTATCGCCGAGGACCTGGGCTACCTGACGCCCGGCGTTCGCGCCATGGCTTCGACCTGCGGCTTCCCCGGTATGGACGTGCTGGAGTTTAGCGATTACGACGTCCGCTGCGGCGTGCATCCCACGCCGGGCAAGATTCTGTACACCTCGACACACGACACGTCGACGCTCGCCGGTTGGTGCACGCGCTCCTTCGCGGGCGGCGACGAGCCGAGCGGCAAGGAGTTGGCCGGCAAACTGATGGGCGACGCGCTCGCAAACGACGCTCCCCTGGTGATGATGCCGCTGCAGGACATCCTGGGGCTAGGCGACGATGCACGCATGAACGTGCCGGGCGTGGCAACGGGCAACTGGACCTGGCAGGCCGATGAGGCCGACGTTGCGGCCGCCGAGGGCAAAACTGCACAGCTCCTGCGCAGCACCCATAGATTCTGGGGCGAAGCGTGATAAAACCCCCGATATAGGGTACAGTTACAGCTGTTTGAATTTATGCGGGCAGAGCGATCTGCCCGCTTTGTGCTGAAAAGGAAGTATTATGGCGCGCTACGATTACAAGTGCTCGAGCTGCGGCAACGTGTTTGAGGTTGAGCATCCCATGTCCGAGACTCCCGAGGTCGTGTGCCCCAGCTGCGGTGCCCCGGCGGCCAAGACATTCTCGGCCAGCGGCATTAAATTTGTGGGCAGCGGTTTCTATAACACCGACCAGCGAAGCGGCGGCTCCAGCACCAGCGCCACCAGCGGCTGCTGTGCCAACTGCCCGCATAACCACTAGTGACAAACGGTCCCGCCACCCAGGTTTCCTGATGAGTTGCGGTGAAATAGTTCCTGAATGGGGGTGCGGACGATTTCTTGGACCGCGCCTAGGCGTATCCAAGCTTCCTGCGG
>URXE01000010.1 GCA_900551815.1 uncultured Collinsella sp. | reverse complement strand
CATGCGAACCTCCAGTCCGGACCGCCCCGCGGTCCAACTTTCTGTCCGCACCCCCCTATCCATTCCCATGGTTGCTTTCCAGGGCGGTGTGTTCCCCGCAATCCTGACTGCCTGGTTTATGGCCAAGGTCGAGAAGATTGCCCAGAAGTACATCCCCGAGGTCGTTTCGTTCGTCTTTGTCCCGACCGTTACCCTGATTCTTGCTAACGTTGCCCTGTTCACCGTGTTCGGCCCGCTCGGCAACCTGATCGGTGACGTCCTCGCCGGCGTAATCGATATCCTGTACAACAGGATGGGTGTCTTTGGTGCCTTTCTCTTCGCCGCGTTCCTGCAGCCGCTCGTCGTTACCGGTACGCATCAGTTCATCCAGGGTATCGAGGCCAACCTCGTTGCCACGACCGGCTTCAACTACATCCAGGCCATCTGGTCGGTTTCCATCATCGCCCAGGGCGGCGGCGCCATCGGTATGTACCTCATTCACAAGAAGCACTCCAAAGAGCGCAACATCTGCATGTCGTCCTTTATCCCGACGCTGGTCGGAATCTCCGAGCCCGCTATCTTTGCTGCAAACATGCGCTATTCGATCATTCCGTTCATCTGCGCATGCATCGGTGCAGGCTGCGGCGGTGCCTTCGTCAAGCTCTTTGAGGTGCGCGCTATCGGTCAGGGTCTGACCGGCGTGCTTGGCCTGCTCATCGTCACGCCCGAGACCCTCGTGTGGTATGTGGCTGGCAATCTCATCGCCTTTATCGTGCCGATCGTCTTGATCTTTGCCTACAACAAGGCAAAGGGCGTGCCGACCACCGATGAAGAGGGCGCTGGCGCTGGCCTCGACGTTAGCTTCTAGTTGAGCCGTTCAGTGTAATCTGAGGATAAGTCCATTTGAGGAAGGGCGTTCGACTCGTGTGAGTCGAGCGTCCTTCCCCATAGACGAGAAAGTCAACGGCGATGTTAAATCAAAAAAACAAGGTGACACGCGCGGACTATGAGCAGTGGCGTGCCGGACAGGATGAGACGGCGGCCCGCATCGCATCCGACCCCGATAGGCTTCTGTTCCATGTGGAGCCTGAGCTTGGCTGGCTCAACGACCCCAACGGTTTGGTTCAGATTGGTGATACGTATCACATCTATCATCAATACGATCCGTTCGATGCTGCGCATGGCGGTCCAGTGCTTTGGAACCATCTGACGACAAAGGATTTTGTGACGTACGAGAATCACGGCCCCGTGCTGTTCCCCGATTCCGATTTGGATTCGAGCGGAGCGTATTCTGGTTCTGCCTTTGTACGCGATGGCAAGATTCACTACTTCTATACCGGCAACGTCAAGCATTTTGACCGCGATGATTACGACTACGTGTTGACGGGCCGTGAGCAAAACCAGATTCATATGGTTGCCGAGAATCCCGACGAATTGGGCGAGAAGCGCATGGCTGTTGGACCAGTCGATTACCCCGACGATATCGGTACGCACGTGCGCGACCCCAAGATCCTTGAGCACGATGGTATCTACTACATGGTTCTGGGCGCTCGTACGAAAGCCGACCGTGGCTGCGTGCTTGTCTATACTTCGCGTGATTTAGGGGTCTGGAGCTATGCGACGCGCATTGAGCTGGACGAGAACTTTGGCTTTATGTGGGAGTGCCCCGATCTGTTTGAGCTCGATGGCGAGCTTATTCTCGTTTGCTGTCCGCAGGGTGTGCCTGCCGATGGTTGGCGTTACCGCAATCCGCATCAGTGCGTGTGGTTCCCCATCGAGGCCGATTGGGAGGCGCCGAGCTTTAAAATCGTCAGGCAGGGCATGCCCCCGATGGTCGATGCCGGTTTTGATTTCTATGCTCCGCAGTCCTTTGAGGATGCTGCAGGCCGGCGTTTGATGATCGGATGGTCGGGTTGCCCCGACGCGACAGCAGAAAACCCGACGGTGGCGCGCGGGTGGCAGTGCGCGTTGACGGTGCCGCGAGAGCTGAGCATGCGCGATGGTAAGCTCTGCCAGCAGCCGGCGCACGAGATTGAGAGGATGCGCGGCGACTGCGTTCGCGCGACAGGCGGTGAAACAGTTGAGGAGCCGGGCCGCCTGTTTGATCTTGTGGTTTCCTGTGAGGGCGCCAAGATGGTCGAGCTCGAGATTCGCAAGGGTGTCTTTGTGCGCTATGCAGACGGGATGCTTACCCTCGACATGGGTGACGAAGGCTATGGGCGCGACCAGAGGTCGATCAAGCTCGGTGAGCTTCGCGACCTGCGCGTGCTTTCGGACACTACGATGGTTGAGATTTTTGGCAACGGCGGCGAGGCGGCACTTACGAGCCGTACCTATTCGCCGGCGGTTTCGGCGATGGGGTTGCATGCCGAGGGTGCGGCGTCGATGGATTTCTACCGCCTCGCGCATTAACCGTGCGTGGAGCACGATTGGACTTGCCGGGCGGGATGTGTCGCAGTTGCCGCAGCGAACTACCGTTTATCGTGTATAGCTACCGTTTGCGGAGTAAGTAACACATTGTTGCAAACCGTGTAGAATCCTAAATAAGCACGGAGTTTTCCAGGGAGACGCTGTCCTTTGTTGTGTGCAAGGGGCGGCGTCTCTTTGGTGCTTGGATGCTGTTGTGCAACAGTGCGGCGGCGCGTGCCATGTATTGAAAAGCCAATGTTGAGATGGGTCGTGATAATAATGGGCAAGTACGTAATCGTGGTTGAGTCTGGGTCGGATGTGACGCCGGAGCTTTGCGAGCGCTACGGCATCGTGCGCGTGCCCATGCATGTCACGATTGGTGACGAGACCGTCGAGGACGGTTCGATCGATCCGCTCGAGATTTATTCACGCTGCAACGAGTTTGGCGTAATGCCCAAGACTAGTGGCTGCGCGCCTGCGGATTTTGCTCACGTGTATGACCGAATTCATGCCGAGCAGCCCGACGCGACTATTTTGCATCTCGCGTATTCCGAGGCCACGACCTGCTCGCATCAATCATCGAAGATCGCCGCCAAGGGTCGCGGCTACGTCTACTCCATGGACACGCGCTTTGTCTCGGTGGGCCAGTCGCTCGTTGTCGTCGAGACCGCTAAGTATATCGAAGCTCACCCCGATGCCACCGTCGAAGAGATCTTTGCTTTTATGAACTCCGTCATGGACCGCGTGCTGCTGGGCTTTGTTCCTACCGATCTTGCCTTCCTTAAGGCGGGCGGTCGTTTGTCCAACGTGGCATTCCTCGGTGCCCATCTGCTCAAGATTAAGCCCTGCATTGAGGTAACGGGCGGCAAGTTCGTGGCGACCAAGAAGTTCCGCGGCTCTATGCTCAAGTGTGCCCGCGCCTTTATTGACCACATGGTTACGAAGGGCGAGATTGACTACTCGCACATTGGCCTGGCGTATTCGGTAGGCCTTTCCGAGGAGCTGCGCGACGACATGGAAGTCTATGCGCACGACCTGGGCTTTAAGGACGTTACCTGGACTCAGGTCGGCGGCGTCATCTCGAGTCATTGCGGCCCGACCGCCTTCGGCGCGGTGCTCACGCTTAAAGCGTAAGGCCTGGCGTCTATCGATTTCTATTGCCTCGGCGGCGGGCGGGTTGCGACAACCTTCCCGCCGTTCTTGCGTGGGGTCAAATAGAACAGCCCAATTGACCGCTAAACCGTTTCGCCATCATGCATATGGGCTAGAATGACTCTGGCATTTATATAGCTAAAACCAATGAGAGGCAAGGTAGCGGGAATGGCTGAGATGACGCTCGAGGGTGTGGACGCTCGTCCCGAGGACTCTGCGTTTGCCCTGGGCCGCGTGCATTCGATTGAGACGATGGGAACAGTCGATGGACCCGGCATCCGCTTTGTGGTGTTTGTTCAGGGCTGTCCCATGCGCTGTGCGTATTGCCACAACCCCGACACCTGGTCGGTTAACGGCGGCACCATGGTGACCGTCGAGCACCTGATGGACGAGTTCCAGAGTAACCATGAGTTTTACCGCAGCGGCGGTATTACGGTGTCCGGCGGCGAGCCGCTCCTGCAGCCCGCGTTTTTAGCCGACCTGTTCCGCGCCATGCACAATAACCCCGATGGTCGCGTGCATACCTGCTTGGATAGCTGCGGCTATGCGTTCGATCCCGCGCATCCCGAGAAGTTCGATGCCGTACTCAACGAGACCGATATGGTGCTGCTCGACATTAAACACGCCGATCCCGTCGAGCATAAAAAGCTGACCGGTTGCGATCCCGCACGCATTCTGGCGTTTGGTGATGAGCTCGCGCGCCGCAAGATTAAGGTCGTTATCCGCCACGTGGTGGTGCCGGGCATTACCGATACGGTTGAGGAGTGCGAGAAGCTCGGTCGTCTGATTGCCCCGTGGCATAACGTGGTCGGCCTAGAGATGCTGCCGTATCACACGATGGGCGTCGTCAAGTATGAGCAGCTGGGGATTCCCTATAAGCTCGAGGGCGTTCCCCAGATGGATACCGCGCGCATGCCCGAGTTGCGCAACGCCGTTATGACCGGCATGAAAAAACGCCGCGCGGAACTCAAAAACGCCATCGGCTAGCGAGCCATTTTCAGGCACTCATTGGGGACAGACTTAAATGAGTGCCCCTGGGCACCAAGTTGATTGCCAAAGAGCCCCGTCAAGTTGCGGTGGAATAGTTCTTGTTTTTTTGGCTTATGCCGCCCAAACAGGAACTATTCCACCGCAACTGCGTTTTGGGCGGAGATGCGCAACAGAATCGTGCCATATGGATAAATACGCTTGTGGTTTCTTTAAAGACACCTTAAACGCCGCTGAATATCTTTGGAAAGAAATGCCTGCTCGGTATTATGCTGCTCGTATATGAACGGTAGCAGTCAGGAGACCACGTGCGAAACAACGCATCGCGGGACGAGTATGTGCCGCAGCATAGCAGCAGATATGAGACGAAGGGCACGTCTTCGCGTGGCCTTGCCGACGCTCGCATCCGCGTGACGAAGATTGCCGCCATTGGGATGTTAACGTTGGCGGTTATTATCCTCGGAATTACCGCCAAAACCTACGCGTCGGAGCGAATGGCACACTCAGATGCGTCAACGGTACAGACGCAAAACAAAAAGGGCTCTGAATCTAAAGCCACCGCAAGCCAAACTCTGTCGACAGCGAGTCTCAAGACGAGGCTTTCGAAGGCGGACTTTAACGATATTCCCTCAGGCGATACCGTGCAGACCTTCTCACTGGTTGATGACCAGATTCCCGCCCTGGAGGATGAGAGCCTCGCCGCGCTCCAAGATGCCCTGAGTCAGGCGCAGGAGCTGGGCGATGTGGGCGTGGTGTTTTACGATCTGACGAGCGGCAAGGGCGTGACGTATGACGCGGACGCCGAGGTGTACGGTGCGAGCAGTTATAAGGCACTCTATGCGTTGTACATCTGCGAATCCCTGGTCGAGACGGGCCAGGTCTCACTCGATGATTCCCTTGGCACCTATGGTGGCTACAACATGGGCTGGCAGACGGTGCGCGACCTGATCGAGGCCGCGGTCGTTAATTCGGACAACGATTCGTTTATTGCGTTACGCGCGGCGTTTGACCGTGTCGGTTACGAGGATTGGATTGTCAGTCTTGGCGTCGATTATGATACCGCACTCGATCCGATGAGTGATTTTCCCACCTATTGCCCGCGAACCTCGGCCAAGTTGTGGCGCGAGATGAGCGAGTATCTGAGCTGTGGCAGTGAGACCTCCCAGTGGTTATCTGAACTGCTGTCATCAACATCGCGCTCATTTATCCGTGATGGCATTGCGGACGACCAAGCCTTGGTGCGCAACAAGGCAGGCTGGATTAGCGAGGATGGTTGCTATTCGACATGCGATGCGGGCCTTATCGACATCGATGGCCGTACCTATGTCATGAGCATCATGACATCGATGCCGTGGAGCGACCACTCGAGCGAGGTTACGACAGCGATTGCAAAGGCTCTGTTTGATACGCGAGCCGCACTGGCCTAGCGTGTTCGTTTGACGAGGTCAAACGAAATGCTGGTACCATACCGTGGTTGAGAATTTCGTATAGGTTTGGGGAATGGCATGGCTACCATCGCGATTATCGGTGCGCTCGAAAAAGAGATCATGCAGATTAAGGAAGAGTTGAGTAACGTTTGCATGGTACAGGAGGCGGGCTTGAACGTTGTGACCGGCGGGCTCGACGGCCTGACAGTTGTTGCCACAACGGCGGGTATGGGCACGGTGAATGCCGCCGCCGCAACACAGCATCTCATTAGTAAATATGCCCCGCAGGCCGTTGTGCTCTCGGGTATCGCGGGCGGTTTGAACCCTAAGCTCCATATCGACGACGTGGTTATCGGCAAATGCCTACGCTATCTGGATACCGATACCGCGCTTATCGCCGAGTCTGCACCGGGGCTCGAGGAGTTTGGCTCGACGCCTGCGCTGGTCGATATTGCTGCCGATGTGCTTGCTGAGCGTGGCTTTGTCAACGCTTCGACAAATGCAGCCGCCTCGAACGAGGGCACAAAGCAGTTCCTGGTCGGCACGATTGCCACGGGTAACCGCTTTGTGACGGGCGCCGCTATGCGCAACGACGCTATCGAGGCGACGCATGCCGATTGCGTCGGCATGGAGGGCGCGGCAATTGCCCATATCGCAACCAAAAATGGTGTCGATTGCCTGGTGCTGCGCGCTATCAGCGATAATTGTGACGAGGCGTACGATGCGATTTGCGACCGCGAGTTCGACCTGTTCGAGTATGCCCGTACCGCGAGTGGCATTACGCTCGATATCGTTCGCCGTATCGCTGCTATCTATTAGCGCGCTTTTTTTGTAAGAACCTACGACCAAGGAGTGTCCATGGCCGATTCCATTAACTACCAGCTTGCCAAGTTCGTTGCCAGCTATGGCAAGGTTTCGCAGATTCCCGAGTCCACCTGCCCCGAGGTGAGCTTCGTCGGCCGCTCCAACGTGGGCAAGTCGTCGATCATGAACAAGCTTTTTGGCCGCAAGAACCTCGTCAAGGTTTCGAGCACACCGGGCAAGACGAGCAACATCAACTTCTTTGAGGCTGACGACGTGCACTTCGTCGACCTGCCGGGCTACGGTTTCGCCCGCCGTTCCAAGGCCGAGCGTGACCGCTGGGCAGAACTTATCGGCGACTTCTTCGACTCGGAGCGCAGCTTTAACCTGGTCGTGTCGCTGGTGGATATTCGTCACGACCCGAGTAAGCTCGACCATGACATGATCGACTACCTGCAGGGCAACGAGTTCAACTTTATCGTCTGCCTCACCAAGGCCGACAAGCTCAGCCGCACCCAGCAGGCCCGCCAGGCAGCAGCCATCAAAAAGCAGCTCAACGTCCCGGCCGAAAACGTAATCATCACAAGCTCCCAAACCGGTACCGGCATCGACGAACTCAAAAAGCGCATCGCCGAGGCTTGCCTCTAATAAGTGCCCCAACCTAGCAAGAGCCCCTATCAATAAAAAGCCATAATTTCAGCCCGGCGCCCTTTCAAAGCGTGGGTCCCTGTAGACATCGCTAGCTACGTTGCCATAGGGCCACCCGGGGGCATCCCCTTAAAAACATTCCGCAGCACGAGGCCTGCCATTCGAAGTTCCGAAGGAACGCAAGGTTAAATCAGCGAATGCGACTATCCTGGCGAGGCTGTGCAGGTCCCTTTGGGGCTTCCCCTGAAAACAATCCGCAGATCGAATTGCCCCGTCGCGCGAAGCGCACGACGGGGCAATTCATGATCGAGGACGTTTTTAGGGGAAGCCCCAAAGGGACCGGTGAGAGCAATGAGGCAGGGCGCTACAGGTACTCGATTTGAGCGCCCTCGGTGTCGCACGTCAGAATATGCGTATCACACTTGGGGAACTGCTCGCGCAGCTTGACCTGCAGGAACTTTGCCACGATGGTGTCGTCAGTCACGGCCATGAGGGTCGAGCCGGAGCCACTGATCCAGATGGTCTTGGCGCCTCCGTTAAGGCAGGTGTCGCGCACGGCGTTGTAGTCGGGGATGAGGCGACGGCGATAGGGCTCCTGGATGCGGTCGTCGTTGGCGGCGGCAATCAGGTCAAGGTCGCCGGTCTCCAAGCCGCGCGTCATGCCGGCGATGCGGCCCATTTGCCATACGGCGGTGGAGAGTGGAATCTCTTGCGGCACAACCTTGCGGGCCTCGCTCGTATGCACCTCGTAGGGCGGAATCACGGTAATAAAACGCAGGCGATCGCTCACCTCGTAGCGCAGGCACTGGGGGAGCGAATCAGCCGGCGTAAAGGAGCAGACGGCGCCGCCCAGGATGGCGGGGGCGACGTTATCGGGATGGCCCTCGACCTCGGTGGCAATGCGGACGAGCTCGGCGCGGTCGACGGTGTGGCCCGTCAGCGCGGCGGCAGCCATGATGCCGGCGACGACGCAGGTGGAGCTGGAACCCAGGCCACGGGCGACGGGCACGTCGGTCTGAATGTCGATAGCGACAGGGAAGGCCGGCTCGCCCCAGGCGGCCAGAGCATCGACAAAGCTCACATAGACCAGGTTATTCTCGTTTTGGAACTCCTCGGGGCAGCCCGTGATGGTGAGCTTGTCGGCGCGCTCGAAGGTGAAGTGCGAGTAGAGGCTGACGGCCATGCCGAGGGTGTCGTAGCCGATGCCTAGGTTTGCGCTCGTGGCTGGGACGGTGATTTTGATCATGTGAGTCCTCCTGGCGTGCCTGGCTGTTTAGTTCGCTGCTCGGACAGTCCTGCGCAAGACGGAAAGCACATTAAGTGCTTTCCTTTGCGTGCGGAACTCGCGACGAACTAAACAGCCAGGCACGCTGTGCGCGTTCGTCATCATCCCGGTGGTTGTCTGATAAAAGAAGGTGCGCCGGCTTTCGCCGGCGCCTTATTAAGGGTTTTAGTTGGTTGCCATCTTTTTTGCTGCGGACTCGACGTAGCTTGCCATCTCATCGACATCGCAGACGTCTTCGAAGCGGACGGGTTTGGATTCGAGTTCGGCGAGCTGGGTCGGGGCGACCGTGTTGGTGGCCTGCTCGAGCACACGCATAGCCTCAAAATCATCCTCGGGAACGTCGAGGCCCAGGGCGTCGCAGCAGGCGCGCGGGAACTTGTAGGGGCTGGCGGTCGAAAGCAGCACGCGGGCCTTGGCGCCCTCGGCGGGAGCGACCTGCTCGAAGACGTGATAGCCGCAAGCGGTATGCGGGTCGATCACGTAGCCGTTCGCATCCCAGCAACTCTTGATGGCAGCGCGGACCTCGTCCTCGCTGGCCCAACCGCAGCCAAAGACGCTCTGAATCTTGGCCAGCAGCTCGGCGGGCACCTCGTAGCGACCCGTCTGCGCCAGCTGCTCCATAAGGCCGGCAACGAGCTCGCAGTCGCCATCGGACAGGAAGTACAGCATGCGCTCCAGGTTGGAGCTGATGAGGATGTCCATCGACGGCGAGATGGTCGTGAAGAACGGGCGGTTGCGGTCGTAGACGCCGGTGGTCAGGAAGTCGGCAAGCACGTTGTTCTTGTCGCTCGCCACGACAAGCTTGGCGACGGGCAGACCCATGCGCTTGGCGTAGTAGCCGGCCAAGATATCGCCAAAGTTGCCGGTCGGTACGCAGAACTCCACGGCGTCGCCGGCCTCGATGGCGCCGGCGCGCAGCAGCTGCGCATAGGCGGCAAAGTAGTAGACGACCTGCGGTACCAGGCGACCGACATTGATGGAGTTGGCGCTCGAAAGCACCGTGCCGGCAGCCTCCAGACGTTCGGCAAGTTCCTTATCGGCAAAGATGCGCTTGACGGCGCTCTGGGCGTCGTCAAAGTTGCCGCGGATGCCGCAGACGGCGACGTTATCGCCCTCCTGCGTGGACATCTGCAGGTTCTGGACGCGGCTGACCTTGCCCTCGGGATAAAAGACGATGATGCCCGTGCCCGGAGCGTCGGCAAAACCGGCGAGTGCGGCCTTGCCGGTGTCGCCCGACGTGGCGGTGACGATCATGATGCGCTCGGCGCCGCCGTCCTTGGCGGAAGTGCGGGCCATCAGACGGGGGAGCATCTGCAGGGCAACGTCCTTGAAGGCGCTTGTGGGGCCGCCAAAGAGCTCCATCACATAGGTCTGAGGGGCGTCAGCGCCCGGCGCAGCGTCGAGTTTGACGAGCGGCGTAACCTCTTCACTCGCGAACGTGCCGCGGTATGCCTCGTCGACACACGCCGAAATTTCTTCGGCCGTGTAATCATTCAGTAACATTCCCAACACATCTTGAGCGATTTCAAAGTACGATTTATCTGCAAGCGAGCTGATATCGACCTGCTGGGTGCCGAGCTCGTCCGAGACAAACAAACCCCCGTCGGGAGCGATGCCGGTGCGGATTGCCACCTTACTTGAGCACGATAAAGTGCGTCCTCGTGTACTATGATAAGTTCCCATATAACACTGCTCCTCGGATGCCTTGGTCCCAATCGGTGAAACCATGGTATCAGAGCGCGCAAAACAGGTTTGCAGAGGCTTTTAGAAAGGTAACCTCAAGCCCATGATTAAGATTGCCAAGTTTGGCGGCTCGTCGGTCGCCGACGCCGAACACTTCAAGAAGATCAAGGCCATCGTCGATGCCGACCCTGCCCGCCGTTTTGTGGTGGTTTCCGCCTGCGGCCGCCGCTTTAAGGGCGACACCAAGGTGACCGACCTGCTCTACCTGGTTAACGCGCACGTTAAGTATCACGTGTCGTGTGAGGAGCTGCTCGAGGACATTGGCCAGCGCTATTTTGATATCGCTGACGAGCTGGAGCTCACCTATCCCATCCGCGAGGAGTTCGCGGCCTTTGCCGAGCGCGCCCGCTCGGGCGGCTACTCTACCGAGGAGCTCGTGAGCCGTGGCGAGTACTTCACCGCTCGCCTGATGGCGGAGTACCTGGGCCTGCCGTTCCTGGACGCCGCGACGGTTGTGGCGTTCCATCATGACGGTACGCTCAGCATGAATCGCACCTCCGAGCTGGTGCAGGAGTACGGCCAGCAGGGCGGCTTTGTCATGCCCGGTTTCTACGGCGCGACGCGTGAGGGCCAGATCAAGCTGCTCGACCGTGGCGGCGGCGATATTTCCGGCTCGATCCTGGCCAAGTGCCTGGGCGCCGACTTGTACGAGAACTGGACCGACGTCTCGGGCTTCTATTCTGCCGATCCTCGCATTGTGCCCGAGGCTCAGCCCATTGCGCGCGTTACCTACGAGGAGCTGCGCGAACTTTCGTACATGGGTGCAAGCGTCCTGCACGAGGAGGCCGTGTTCCCCGTGCGCGAGGCGGGTATTCCGCTGGTCATCAAGAACACCAATGCGCCGCAGGACCCCGGCACCATCATTAGCGAGACGGCTGATGAGGGTGAGGCAGAGCCCATCATTACCGGCGTGACCGGCAAGCGCGGCTTTGTCGCCATCAACGTTGCCCGCGACCGCACCAAGCCCCGTGTTGGCTTTATGCGCCGCGCGCTTTCGGTCTTCGAGCGCTATGACGTTTCCGTCGAGCACATGCCCACCGGTGTCGACCGCTTTGGCGCCGTGGTGCAGGAGCAGGACGTGCACGACTCGCTGTACTCGCTCGTGGGCGACATTCAGCAGGAGGTCGAGCCGCTCGAGATCGAGGTTGTCGAGGGCCTGGCGCTCATCGCGACCGTCGGCCGTAACCTGCGTGGCCGCGCAGGTATCTCGGGCCATCTGTTTGGCATGCTTGGCCAGGCCGGCGTGAGCGTGCGCATGATTTCGCAGAGCTGCGACGAGATCAACATCATTATCGGTGTCGAGGAGAAGGACTTCGACCTGGCGATTCAGACCATCTACCGTGCCTTCTCCGATGAGAACGGCATTGTGAAGGTCTCCGACCTGGAGGTCCCCGCACCGGTCGATCCCGCCCTGGCCGCGCTCCGCAAGTAGCTGCCGTCCCGGTGCATTTTTGGGACAAGTGCCAAAAATCTACGGCGGGGCGTTTCGTTTCGGTTTCGTTTCGACGGGGCGGGTTTCGTGCCTGCCCCGTTCTTGTATACACTGGCAACAATAATCGGCCTGCTCGGCGTGCGGGCAAAAGCCAAAACCTTTAAAGGGGGAAGCATGAAACAGTACACGGTTGCTATTTTGGGCGCGACGGGAGCCGTGGGCACCCAGATGCTCGAGTGCCTCAACGAGCAGGAGTTTCCGGTCGGTAAGCTCAAGCTGCTGGCGAGCGCGCGCTCTGCGGGCAAGACCGTCGAGTTCCGTGGCGAGCAGATCGTGATTGAGGAGGCTTGCCCCGAGGCCTTTGAGGGCTGCGACATCGTACTCGGTGCTGCCGGCGACGATATCGCCAAGGAGCTACTACCCGAGGCCGTCAAGCGCGACGCCGTCGTGGTCGACAACAGCCATGCCTTCCGCATGGATCCCGAGGTGCCGCTGGTCGTGCCCGAGATCAATGCCGACGATATCAAGTGGCATCACGGCCTTATCGCCAATCCCAACTGCGCGACCATCATCGGCCTGGTTCCCACGTGGCCGCTGCATCAGCTCGCCGGCGTGAAGCGCATGATTGTCTCGACGTATCAGGCGGCTTCGGGTGCCGGCGCTCCTGGTATGGCCGAGCTCGAGGCTCAGCTGGCCGCCCTGGGCCGCGGCGAGGAGATTCCCGAGCCGCACGCGTTTGCCGCCCAGCTGGCGAGCAACCTGATTCCGCAGATTGGCGGTGTCAAGGAGGAAGGCTTTACCTCCGAGGAGATGAAGCTGCAGAACGAGGGCCGTAAGATCATGCACCTGCCCGAGCTGCGCGTGAACTGCACCTGCGTGCGCGTGCCCGTGCTGCGTTCGCACTCCGAGAGCATTACGCTCGAGTTTGAGCGCGATATTACGGTTGAGGAGGCCCGTGCTGCGCTTGCTACCGCTCCCGGCGTCAAGCTGGTTGACGATATGGCTGCCGAGGATGCACACGACCGCTTCCCCATGCCGATGGACACCTCCGACCAGGACCTGATTTGGGTCGGCCGCGTGCGCCGCGACATCTCGAACCCCGAGGCCGCGCGCGGTATCACCTTCTGGTGCTGCGGAGACCAAATCCGTAAGGGCGCGGCAACCAACGCCGTCCAGATCGCTAAGCTGCTCTGCGAGTAGTGTGACCTGTCCGGCGGGGGCCGGGCTTGGTTTTCAGAACGTCCTCGACCATGTGTGGCGCCTTGTCCTGCTCCTTCGGAGCCGCGGACAAGGCGCCACACTGGTCTGCGGAGTGTTCTGAAAACCAAGCCCGGCCCCTGCCTGCGGTGACGCTGCTGTGAGCGGTCTGCGATGGGGCCGTTGTTGGTCGGGGCCGTTGGGCTGATGTGAGGGCACGTGGCCGTTGCGGGCCCTGGTCCCGGCGGCGGCCTCGGCGCTTTGCGCCTGCCGCCTTGGGGGACTGTGGGGCGCGGCCGGCAGCTGCGGCGCGTTGCGCCTGCCGCCTGGGGTGGCTGCGGGGCCGTGACGGCAGCCGCGGCGCTGTCGCGCCTGCTGCCTGGGGCGACTTTGGGGTTGGGGTGAATCGGGGTCTAATACTTTCCCGTGAAGTGAATGACCTTATTTGGACCCCCGAAGCATTGGCATTTTTTGACCGCTATTTCCTGCGGTTTTGCTGTGCGAATCCTGCGGTTTTGCGGTCTAAAGGCGTGGATGCTCCGGGGCTTCGTTTTTACTCGTTCACTTCTCGGGAAAGTATTAGAGCTCAGCTGATAGAGGTACCGCTCTGGCGTCGATGCCCCGCGTCTTCTTCGCTTGATTGGGGAAAACAGCCTCGCTTAAGCAATTGCGAGCCCGCCCAGGCGTATCTGTGGGGTTGTCTGCACAATTCGCGGTATTATGTTGCGGAGTTTTGAAAGGAGCCGCTGGTGGTCACGACGACGTTTGCTTCGCCTTTGGGCGAAATCCTGCTTGCCGCTGATGGCCGCGGTTTGACGGGGCTTTGGTTTGAGGGGCAGGAGCACTTTGGCTCCACGCTTCTCAAAGAAGATCCCGAACATGTTGAAGGCGCCGATGCGGTTTCTGGTGCTGGCGGCATGTTGTCGGTGAGTCCGGCAAATGGCGCGGCTTCTTCGGTGCTTGAGCGTTCGTGGGCTTGGCTGAATGCTTATTTTGCGGGGCAGGAGCCTCGGTTTACGCCGCCGTTGCATATGATTGGTACGGCGTTTCAGCGCGAGGTTTGGTTTGAGCTGCTTTCTATCCCGCGTGGCGAGGTCGCTACGTATGGTGAGATCGCCCAGCGTGTTGCGGCTCGACATCGTGTACCGGGAAACGAAGCACCTGTTGTGTCTCCCCGTGCCGTGGGGGCCGCAGTCGCGCGGAATCCTATTTCGATTATTGTGCCGTGCCATCGCGTGGTTGCCGCCGACGGCTCGCTTAACGGATATGCCGGCGGGCTTGACCGCAAGGAGTGGCTGCTTCGGCTTGAGGCCGCGTACGAGGAATAACGTTCGAGCACTTTGCATAGCCAAGACGCCGTGAAAGAACGAGTCGCCGTCCTTTCAGGGCCGGCATGCGTCCAAGCGCTCGGCATATGTGCCTTAAGTTTGGCTAAGCCCTATCCTGCGTATTTAAAAACGCGCAGGTTGAGCAGCTAAGGCTGCGCTAAGGCGACTGGCAGTGCGCTATCATCGGCAGTATCGAAATCTGTATAGCCGTGCGCCAAAGGAACAACTATGAAGCTGATGCTTGCCGAGGACGAACCCGGCCTCTCCCGCGCCCTTACCGCGATTCTTCAACATAGCGACTACGAGGTCGACACAGCCCTCGACGGTCTGACGGCGCTCGAATATCTGCTCGCCAACGACTATGACGCCGCAATTCTGGACATCATGATGCCCGGCATGGATGGCATTGAGGTGCTCAAGCGCACGCGCGCCGCCGGTAAGCGACTGCCCATCATCATGCTCACGGCAAAAAGCGAAGTGTCCGATAAGGTCGAGGGTCTGGATGCCGGTGCCAACGATTATCTGACCAAGCCGTTTGCCGCTAAGGAGCTGCTTGCGCGTATTCGTGCCATGACGCGTGCAGCGACGGCAATTGACGCCACGACGCTCAGCGTGGGCAACGTGCGCCTCGATACGGCATCGTGCACACTCGTTGGGCCTTTGGGCGAGGAACATTTGGCGAATCGTGAGTTTCAGCTTATGGAGCTCTTTATGCGCAACGCCGGCACGCGCATGCCCACCGAGCGTCTGATGCTCGGGGTTTGGGGTGAGGACGCACCCGAAGGCGCTAACGTGGTGTGGGTCTACATCTCGTACCTGCGCAAAAAGCTGACGGCGCTGGGTGCCAACGTGGTCATCCACGCGTCGCGCAACCAGGGCTATTCGCTCGAGGTTGTCGAGGAAGGCGAATAAGCGTGAGCGCGAGCGCGTGGTGGAGGCGCATGGCGGAGCGGTTTCACGCCGCCTCGAGTAGTACGGGGCGGGCAAATTCTGTTGACGCATTGGGCCGCCGTCTGCGTCGCAAGTTTATCCTCGTTGCCATGGGCGCCGTGACCGTGGTACTCACGCTCATCATCGCCGGCATCAACATCGTCAATTATTCGCATGTCTGCAAGATGGCCGACGCTCGCCTGGACTATATCCTGGCGGGCAAGGACGGTATCGATTGGGGGGACGAGCCTAAAGACGATCCCGCTAATGGCAAGGATGCCGGCGATAGCCAGGCGGGCGTTCGCATCAGGCATTTCGAAGGTATGACGGCGGAGTCTCCCTTCGACACGCGCTACTTTACGGTGTCGATCGCCGGTGGGCAGGTGACCGATGTCAACACGGCCCGCATTGCCGCGGTGGGCGCCAAGCGCGCTGCACGCATCGCTGCAGGACTATATTCCAAGGGTTGGACCTCGGGCTTTTCTGGTAACTACCGCTATACGGTTACGGTTCAAGACGATGAGACCACCTATGTGTTCGTGGACTGCTCGCGTGAGCTTGCAAGCTTTCATTCGTTTTTGAGCGCGAGCGCGGCAATCAGTTGCATTGGCTGGCTGGCGGTGCTGGCAATTGTGGCGGGTGCCTCGGGCGCGGTGATTCGACCGATGGTCGAGAGCTACAGCAAGCAAAAGCGCTTTGTTACCGATGCAAGCCACGAGATCAAGACGCCGTTGGCCGTGATCGACGCCGCTAACGAGGTACAGGAAATTGAGAGCGGCAAGAGCGAGTGGACGCAGAGCATTCACGAGCAGGTCACGCGGCTGACGGCGCTGACGGAGCGTCTGGTGTTCCTGGCGCGTATGGACGAGGGTTCGGCCGGCTTTACCATGACATCGATCGATCTTTCAGAGGCAGTGGACAAGGCGGCGGCGCCGTTTGAGTCAGTGGCGGTTTCGCGCGGAAAGCGGCTGTCGACGTCGATCGCGAGCGGTGTGCGGGCCCATGCCGATGCCGCGGCAGTGGCGCAGGTTGTTGAGCTGCTGCTGGACAACGCCACACGCTACGCAAGCGAGGGCAGCGTGATTGAGCTAAGTCTGCGTGCCGTCTCGCGCGGTCAGGGTAAGGGCGTCGCCGAACTTGTCGTATCGAACGCCGTGGACGAGCTGCCCGAGGGTGACCTGGATCGATTGTTCGACCGTTTCTATCGTGCGGATGTGTCGCGCAGCTCCAAGACGGGCGGTTCGGGCGTGGGCCTATCCGTGGTGCGAGCCATCGCCGAGGCCCATGGCGGGAGCGCTTCTGTCTGCGGCCACGGCAATCAGATTACCTTCACCGTCCGCCTCTAAAACCTACCAAAATGAACCTGTCCCTTTTTGGTCGGTGCGAAATGGGTAATACTAAGGAGTTATCCGACCAGATGGGAATTAATCGATGGCTTATATCGAATTCAAAGACGTCATCAAGGCGTACGGCGAGGGCGATGCCCGCATTCACGCGCTCGACGGCGCGAGCTTTACCGTTGAGCGCGGTGAGCTCGCCATTATCCTGGGCGCCTCGGGTGCCGGCAAGACCACGGCGCTCAACATCCTGGGCGGCATGGATACGGCAACCTCTGGCACCGTAACGGTGGACGGGCGCGACGTGAGCTCCGCCAACGAGGCACAGCTCGTGGAATACCGCCGCGCCGACGTGGGCTTTGTCTTTCAGTTCTACAATCTGGTCCCCAACCTGACGGCGCTCGAAAATGTCGAGCTTGCGGCGCAGATTTGCCCCGATTCGCTCGATGCCGAGCAAACGCTTTGCCAGGTTGGCCTGGGTGAGCGCCTCGCCAACTTCCCCGCGCAGCTTTCGGGCGGCGAGCAGCAGCGCGTGTCCATTGCACGCGCACTGGCCAAGAACCCCAAGCTGCTTTTGTGCGACGAGCCCACGGGTGCACTCGACTACAAAACCGGTAAGCAGATTTTGCAGTTGCTGCAGGACACCTGCCGCAAGCAAGGCATCACGGTCATTATCATCACCCACAACTCCGCGCTGGCGCCCATGGCAGATCGCCTGATCCGCTTTAAGAGCGGCCGCGTGGAGAGCGAGACAGTTCAGCAAAATCCCGTGCCTATCGAGACGATCGAGTGGTAACGCCCATGGACCAAAATCGCCAAAACAGCCAGCGCCGCGACGCGCAGAACGCGGAGTGCGAGCAGGATTTTACGACCTACCGCACTGCCCAAAGCTCAAACGACATGGTCCCGACGGTGTTTCGCCGCGGTGTCTACCGCACAATCCGAGGCAGTCTCAAACGCTTCTTGTCAATCGTGGTCATCACCGCGCTTGGCGTGAGCGTGATGTGCGGCCTTAAGGCGGGCTGCGAGGATCTGCGCGATTCGGTTGACGCCTACTTTGACCAGCAGAGTGTCTATGACATTAACGTGCAGTCGACCTATGGCCTTACACGCGACGATCTGGCGGCTATCCAAGAGGTCGACGGCGTCGAGACGGCCGAGGGCATCTACACCGAGACCGCCTACACCGCCGTGGGCACAACGCGCGAGCGCGTGGTCGTGCAGAGCCTTTCCAAGGAGAATATCGATCAGCCGGTGCTGGTGAGCGGCGATTTGCCCGAGAGTGCCGGTGAGGTTGCGGTGACATCGAAGTTCCTGAAGGCTTCGGGCAAAAAGCTCGGCGATACCGTGAACTTTGCCGCCAATGACGCTAGCTCGTCGAACCAAAGCGCCAAGGACCAGTTTGCCGCGGGCGATTACACCATTACGGCCGAGGTCCTCGATCCCACCGATGTGAGCTCCGACTCGACCGTCAACGACTTTCGCGCTGCTTCGGCTGCGGACTATAAGTTCTATGTGAGCGAGGATGCCGCGACATCTTCCTCCTACTCCGCCGTCCGCGTGATTGTTGAGGGGGCCAAGAGCCTCAACTCCTATTCCGATGCCTACACGGCAAAGATCAACGAGGTCAAGAGTAATATCGAGGAGATCCGCGATGAGCGCGAGAAGGCACGTGTTCAGGAACTGACGGTCGACACGCCGGCAAGCTTGGATGCGGCCGAGCGCCAGACGAATATGCTCTTTGGGATTGAGCAGGACAACATCAATCGCATGGCCGAGGGCAGCGAGGAGCGCGTTCAGGCACAGGCCGATTTGAACCAGCGCCGCGCCGCCGCCGACCAGCAATTTGCCGATGCCCGTACCGAGCTTTCCGATCTGGGCGAATGCACTTGGTACATCCAGGACCGCGTTAACATCGCAAGCTACTCGAGCGTGGAGAGCGACAGCTCTTCGATCGAAGCCATCGCCACGGTGTTCCCGTTCATCTTCTTTGTCGTCGCCGTGCTCATTAGCCTTACCACCGCCACGCGCATGGTCGAGGAGGAGCGCACGCTCATTGGCCTGTACAAGGCGCTCGGCTATTCACGCGAGCGTATCCTGTCCAAATACGTGGACTATTCACTGTGGGCTTGTCTGATTGGCGGCGTGCTTGGCAACATTGTCGGATTTGTGGGCCTACCACTGTTCCTGTTCACGGTGTTCGACGACATGTACTCACTGCCCCAGATGCTGCTTTCGTACGACGTCGTGTCCTCAATCGTCTCGGTGGCGCTGTTTGCCGCGGGCGTGGTGGGCGCCACGGTTATCGCCTGCCGCCACGAGATGGCCGAGACCCCAGCCTCGCTCATGCGTCCCAAGGCCCCGCGTGCCGGCTCGCGCATTTTGCTTGAGCGCATCGGCTTTATCTGGCACCGTATGGGCTTTTTGAACAAGGTGGCGGCGCGTAACCTGTTCCGCTACAAAAAGCGTGCCCTTATGACCATCTTTGGTATCGCCGGCTGCACGGCGCTCGTGATCTGCGCTCTGGGCATCCGCGATACGTCGATAGCGCTTTCGCCCAAACAGTACGGGCATATCACGCGCTACGACTTGCTGGCGGTCGCCAATCCCGACGACTTTACGCAGACGTGCGCGGCGCTCGACGAGCGAAGCGCGGTCAAGGATTCCGGTGTGACCGTGACTTCGACGCTGCCGATTACGACCGATAACGTCACCTTTACATTTGGCGGCAAAAGCGAGACAGTGCTGTTAATCGTGGTGCCCGATGACCGCGTGAACGATCTGGACGACTACGTGCGCCTTGAGGACGAGTCCAAAGAGTCGCTGTCTTTGCGTGACGGAGATGTGTATCTGAGCAAGAGTTCACAGCTGGCACTGGGGATTCAGCCGGGTGATACGGCGCACGTCCAGGATTCGTCGCTCAATGCTGCCAAGGTCAAAGTCAGCGACATTTCGCTCAACTATCTTGGCAACACACTCTATATGACGCAGGGCACCTATGAGCGCGCGTTCGGTCGAAGCGCGCGCCTTAACGGTGTCCTTGCGTTGCTGAAGGGCTCGTCGGCCGACCAGATTGCGTTTAGCAAGAAGATTAAGAGTGACGGCTGGCTTACGATTTCGAGTACGGCCGAGCATCAGGCGAACGCTGATGCGAACTTTACGATTATCAATTCGGTCGTGGCGCTCGTGACCTTTATGGCGGCGTGCCTGTCGTTTGTGGTTGTGTTTACACTGTCCAACACGAATATCTCCGAGCGCGAGCGCGAGCTGGCGACCATTAAGGTGCTGGGCTTCCGCCGTGGCGAGGTGCACCACTACGTCAACAAGGAGACGTTAATCCTCACGGCAATTGGCGCCGCGCTGGGCGTGCCGCTGGGTAGCCTGCTGGCCGAGAGCTTTACGTACATTCTGCAGATGCCGTCGCTCTACTTTGACGTTGAGGTCCAGCCGCTGAGTTATGTGCTCGCCGTAGTGCTTTCCTTTGTCTTTACGTTTATCGTCAACCTCACTACCAATCGCACCCTCAATAGGATCGACATGGTCGGCGCCCTCAAGAGCGCCGAGTAACCTGTCCTGGGATTCAAGTTCTAGCGAGCTGCCGACGCGCCCGCAGCAGCATTTTTGCATAAACCGCCCCGCCAAATGCATATTTCGGCGGGGCGGTTGCTTTTTGCCCACAGGTACCCCAGGGGGCGCCGTGCAAATTCCGGAGTATTCAGCATCCCGGAGCCCGCGGGTACGGGAACGGGTGCACAAAACTGCGCTGAATGCCCTGGTCCTGGACCCCTAATGCCTCAAGAGCCTGTCATTTTTTACAGAACGCGGCCCATGGTGCCTGCCTTTCGCCCAAAATCCAGTATGCAGGCACCCTCGGCTGCTGAATACTCCCAAAAATGCACGCCGCATCCTACCCCAGGCACCCGCAGCAAGAAGACGAATAGCCTCGGCCTCCCTAGTTGCCGCAGGAGGCCCCGGGGCTTACCTCCCAAATCTTTCCGCAGGACGGAAGGACCCCGCCGCGCGAAGCGCACGGCGGGGTCCTGACATGTCCGAGGACGATTTGGGAGGAAAGCCCCGGGGCCTCCGATGAGAGCAGTTCCAGCCGAGGCTATTCGTCGCCGAAGCTGATGCCCAACGCCTTGGCCTCGCGCACAAGATCGCTCTGGGGGTCGACATACTTGAGCTTGCCGGCGACATCCTCGAGCGGCATGTGGCACATCTTGCCGTCGCGCAGGGCGATCATGTAGCCAAACTCGCCGCGCAGGCAGCCAAGCGCGGCTTCGACGCCGCACTGGGTCGCAAAGATGCGGTCCTGAGCATCGGGCTGGCCGCCGCGCTGCGTGTGGCCGGGGATGGCGACGCGGGTCTCGCGACCGGTCTTGGCCTCGATCTCCTTGGCGATGTCGTAGACGATTGACGGGCTCGTGCGCTCGGCGAGCTTCTTCTTGTACTCCTTCTTGGACAGCGCCGCGTTCTCCTTGGAGATAGCGCCCTCGGCGACGGCCACGATGGTAAAGCGGCTGCCGGTCTCCATGCGATGCTCGATGGTCTTGATGACGTTATCCATGTCGTAGGGGATCTCGGGAATCAAGATGACATCCGCGCCGCCCGCGACGCCGGCGTACAGCGGGATCCAGCCAACCTTGTGCCCCATGATCTCGATGACGAACACGCGCCCATGGCTCGAAGCGGTGGTGTGGATGTCGTCGATGCACTTGGTGGCGACGTCGATGGCGCTCGTAAAGCCAAAGGTCAGCTCGGTGCCCCAGGTGTCGTTATCGATGGTCTTGGGCAGGGCGATAACGTTGAGGCCCTCTTCGCGCAGACGGTTGGCGGTCTTGGTGGAGCCGTTGCCGCCCAGCATAAACAGGCAGTCGAGCTGCAGCTTATGATAGGTGTGGACCATCGCCGGCACCTTCTCGACGCCATCGGCCTCGGGAGTATCCAAGCGCTTGAACGGCGTACGGCTCGTGCCCAGGATGGTGCCGCCGCGGGTGAGGATGCCGCTAAAATCGGCGGGCGTCATGACACGGAATCTGCTGTAGATAAGGCCTTGGTAGCCGTCCTCAAAACCATAGATCTCGATAGGTTCTTCGCTATTGGTCATAAGCGTTTTGACGATGCCGCGCATGGTGGCGTTGAGTGCCTGGCAGTCGCCGCCACTGGTAAGAAGACCGATTCTAAGCATGGTGAATCCTTCCGGGCAAGTTATAACATGCGCATAAGTTTACCCCCGCACACTGTTGATGCGGGGGTAAAACGTGTTAGCTCAAATGTATAGAAATGTAAGCAACGCCAGGCGAGCGTAAGGACGACGGTGCCAGCTCCTTACAGCGCGAAGGCGTCGACGTCTCCCCAGTGGCGGCGCAGCGTGATGGCGGCAGCGGGCTCGGTGTTGTCAAAGACGACCGACCACTGCGTGTTGCTGGTGATGTCTTCCGGATTGGGCTCTTGCGCCGCAGCGCGTAGGGCCTTCCAAGCGACTGCCTCGTCCTGGGCACCGACATGGGCGTCAAGGACATCGGCGATCGCGACGGCGCGCTCTTTACCATGGCCCAGCTCGCCATTCTTTTGGTTGGGCAGCACTTCGTCACCATAGCAGGCGTAGAAGTTCGTAACCTGGCGTACAGGAGTCACTTTGCATGCGCGGTCCGGATCGAGCGGATCCCACTCCGCCACCCGCGCGTCACCGGCGGCGTCGTTGATAAAGAAGTGGTAATCGCGTCCTGCCATGGCGTGCATGTCGTAGGCGGAAAGCAGGTCGACAGCTTCTTGCGTGGTGGCGGCACGGTCGAGCACCAGGCGGATGGCGAGCGAGGTATTGATGACGGGGCGCTGCGTGTCCTGGTCACAGGGTTTGGAATCCAGGGTGAGTACGGCAATGGACACGCCACATTCGTTGATGCCGTCGAGCTGGGCAAACGGGCCCATGAGTGCGGCGGCACGTCCGGCAACGGAATCAAGCGGAGTGTTGGCGCCCAGGTTGTTAAGGGCCGCAAAGCCGATGGAGGCGTAGCCGCCGCGTGGGTGATTGCGCACCAGCAGCGCCGAGGTGTCGTCCTTAAAGTCGTAATTGCGACCGGTGCGCACGCGGCCTTCGGCATCTACGGCGGCAAAGGCGCTGCAGGCAAACTGAGGCGCCTGGACATGTGCTGGCACGCCGGGCAGCACCTGTGCCACCACGGCATCGATGTAGGCCTGGTCGTCGCGCACGCCAGCGGCGATGATGCGGTCAAGGTCGTAGTTGTAGGCGATGTCGATTGCGTACAGGTCATAGCCATCCGCGTAGCCGGTCAAGCGTTTGAGCGACGCGACGGACTTGATTTGCTTGCGGTAAACGATACCGGCGACAGCGGCAAGGCCGACGGCGACTCCCGCGACACCGCAGGCGATGGCAATGTTACGTGGCTTCATGACGGCTCCTCTCGTCCTGTTAGCGCAATTGTCGCAAAAGGAGCGCGGGCATGATGGCTCAACTTGGTGAGCGGCGCGGAATTTAGCATGGAATGAAGAGTGCGGCACTGGCGTAGCGGGGTATGCTGGAGGAGACCATCAACCCAGCGAAAGGGGAGAGCATGACGGATCAGGAAACGCCCGAGCGTGCGCACGTGACGGCCGACGATATCGAGGCCGCCAACGACCTTATCGACTTTATCGAGGCATGCCCCAGCATGTTCCATACGGCGGCGACCATTATGGCCGAGCTCGACGAGGCAGGCTTTACCTACCTGCCCGAGAACGCGGCGTGGGACATCGAGCCGGGCGGGCGTTATTACACGCAGCGCAATACCTCGAGTGTTGTTGCCTTTAAGGTGGGCGAGGACCTGGCCGCAACGTGGGGCGAGGACGGCGTTGCCGGTGACTATCATTTTCAGCTCACGGCGTCGCACAGCGATTCGCCGACGTTTAAGGTCAAGGCCGTGCCCGAGCTCGATGGCGCAGGCGAGACGCTGCGCCTGAACACCGAGGCCTACGGCGGCATGATCGACTACACCTGGTTCGATCGCCCGCTGGCGCTCGCAGGCCGCGTGCTGGTGCGCGAGGGCGACCGTATCGAGAGTCGTTTGCTCGCTACCGAGCGCGAGGTCGCTATTATCCCGAGCCTTGCTATCCACATGAACCGCGGCGTTAACGAGGGCTTTGCTCCCAACCGAGCCGTCGACCTTTGCCCGCTTATCAGCGCCGGTGATCTTAAGCAGGGCGACTTTGATGCTCTGATCGCCGACGAGCTGGACGTTGAGCCCGAGCAGATCCTGGGCCGCGATCTGTTCCTGGTCAATCGTCAGGATGCGCGCATTTGGGGCTGGGCCGACGAGTTTATCTCGACGCCCAAGCTCGACGACCTGGCCTGCGCCTACACCTCGCTGCAGGCATTTTTGGGTGCCGAGAACGCGCGCGACGTCTCGGTCTTCTGCTGCTTTGATAATGAGGAGGTTGGCTCCGAGACCAAGCAGGGCGCCATGTCGACGTTCTTGGCCGACGCGCTGCGCCGCATCAACGGATCGCTGGGCTTTGACGACGAGTCGTATCATCGCGCCCTTGCCGCATCGATGCTCGTGAGCTGCGACAACGCGCATGCCGTGCACCCCAACCACGCCGAGAAGTGCGATGCGCGCAACCAGGTTGTGCTCAACGGCGGCATCGTCATCAAGGAAGCCGCTAACCAGCACTACTGCACCGATGCCTTTAGCCGCGCGCTGTTCCAGGCTATCTGCGATGACGCCGATGTGCCCACGCAGGCCTTCGCCAACAAGAGCGATATGGCGGGTGGCTCCACGCTCGGCAACCTGTCGAACATGCAGGCGAGCATGCACGCCGTGGACGTGGGCCTGCCGCAGCTGGCCATGCACTCAAGCTACGAGACCGGCGGCGTACGCGACGTGATGTACGCCATCCGCGCCCTCACCGCCTTCTACGAGCGCGACCTCCATATCAACGGCGCCGAAAGCGTGGAGCTCTAAACCAGCCAAAAAGGGACAGGTTCATTTTGGCAGGTTTTATCTGGGCAAATGCAAAGGGTGAAACCGAACTAGATTGGTGATGCGTAGCCGCCGAGGTGCAATGTGCCTCGGCGGCTTTTTGTGCACGGAGCACGGCTAATACTAATTTATTGCTATACATGCTTTACGTATTTACCATAGAGTTTTATGATAATTTTAAAGTATTAAGGAGGGGTTATGACCATAACAGCCGCTCAGATCAACGTACGTCTCGATGCCGATCTTAAAAGGAGTGGGGACGCCGCTCTCTCCAGGGCCGGTATGACGCCGAGCCAAGCGGTGCGAGCGCTCTGGCAGCTTGCAGCGTCGCTGGCCGATCGCCCCGGTGCGCTCGAGGATATCCTGCTGCCCAGTCGTGCCCGGGCGGAACAGCGCGAGCGCGAAAAGGCCGCCAAACGTAAGCTCGAGCTCATGGATCAGGGGTCGAAGCTGTTCGCTGCCGCTTGCCGTGAGTCGGGAATCGATCTGGTTAGGGCTCAGCCATCGGACGACGAAGAGCTCAAACGGAATGCCTATGCGGATCGCTATGGCGAGGAGATGAGCTGGCTCTATGAGTGAGGCTCCAAGGCGCATCTTGGTTGACACCAACGTGTGGCTCGATTACTTCATTCCCTCACGACGTGGTCGTTCGGTGGCGATTGAGTTTTTACGCGATGCATGCACGGTGCAGGTGGATTTGCTGTATGCGGCGACATCGTCCAAAGATCTGTTCTATTTGATTTCAAGTGAACATAAGGCATGGTATCGGCGAGAGCATGGCTCACTATCCCAAGATGCCGCCGTGGCGGCGACTTCGCTTGCATGGGATTGTCTTAGCGTGCTGTCGCAGCTTGCCACGCCAGTGCCCTGTGACCTGAGCGATATATGGATGGCGAGCAGGCAGCGTGAGCTCCATAGCGATTACGAAGACGATTTAATCATTGCGGCAGCGATACGCTCCCAAGCAGATTTACTGGTCACCAACGATGTCAAGCTCTGTTCGCATGCGCCCGTCGCAGCAATGAACGTCGAAAACGCAAGAAACTATCTAACAGCACTTAAATAGCGCTAGACCCCTCTGGTCGAATAATGGCCAGCGAGAGCCCACAGGTAGGGCCGCGCCAGCAAAACGCCGCAGGTTGAACAAAAGCCAGCGAGAGCCCGCCGTTTGAGCCAAGGTGCCGTGAAATGAAAAGGCGCTGACCTTCTGGTCGCGCCTTTGAAATTGAACGGCAGATTGGCCAAACGGCGGGCTCGCAGCGTCGGCTCATTACGCCGTTTGTAAAACGGCGTAATTCTTAGTGTTCGATCCAGCAGCGCAGGGTCTCGCCGGCCTGCAGATGACGTAGGTTCTCAGCGGCGATGTCGACCACATTGTTGAGCGTGGCGGCCAGGTGGAACCAACCAGAGACGTGCGGCGTGATGAGCATGTTGGGCGCATCCCACAGCGGGCTTGTCTCAGGCAACGGCTCGGGGTCGGTGACGTCGACTGCGGCGCCGGCAAGATGTCCCGACTCCAGAGCGGCAACCAAGTCGTCGGCAACCACAAGATCGCCGCGGCCGCCGTTGGCAAAGAAGGCACCCGGTTTCATCGCGGCGAAGAACTCGGCGTTCGCCAGGCCGCGGGTCTCGGGCGTGCTGGGCATAAAGGATGCGACAACGTCCGCCTCGGCCAGGCGCTCGGGCAGGTCGTCCATGCCGTCCATGTCCTCAAACACAATGGGGTAGACGAGCGGATGGCGCTTGATGCCGCGGACGTGCGCGCCCATTCTGCGGCAGAGCGTGGCGAAGTGGCCACCGATATCGCCCGCGCCCAGCACCAGCACGTTGGCGTTTTTGAGCGAGGTGACCGGGCCCAAGTCCTCCCAGCGATGCTCGCGCTGTAGGTCGTGATAGCCGGGCAGGCGCTTTATCATGGAAAGGACCATGGCAAACATGTGCTCGCTTACGGCCTGGCCGTAGGCGCCCACCGAGCAAGACAGTTTGGCGTCGGCCGGCACGGTGCCGGCGGCAAGGTAGTCGTCATAGCCGGCGGTCTGCAATTGCAACAGCTGGAGATGCTCACATGCCGTGAGCATGTCAGGGTCGATGTTGCCCAAGATCACGTCGGCGTCGGCGACCTGCTCACGCGTGACGGCATCGGCGCTCGTGTAGATAAAGTCCTCGCCCGGAGCGCTCGACTCAAGAATTGCGCGATGGCGGTCGTTGACGGGCAACAAAACCAGGATGTTCACAAGCAGTCCTCTCCGCTCGACCTGCCAAAAAGGAACAGGTTTATTTTGGCAGGTTTTATCAGGCAAAACGCTCAATTAAAACGCCGGGCGCTCATGGACGGTTGTAAGTCCATGAGCGCCCGGCGTCCGCACAGCTACCAGCTGAGCAGTTCGTAACCGTCCTCGGTCACCACGAGCTGTACCTCGCACTGGGCCGAGTCGCTGCCGTCCTTGGTGCGCACGCACCAGCCGTCACCCTTGCTAATCTTGATGTCGGGCGCTCCGGCATTGACCATGGGCTCGATGGTAAAGACCATGCCCGGAGCCATGATGGTGTCCACATCGGGTGCCTCGGTGGTAAAGCCCACAAACGGGTCCTCGTGGAACTCCTTACCGATGCCGTGTCCGCCGTACTCGCGCACCACGCTAAAGCCGGCGTCCTCGACCGTCTTTTGTACGGCCTCGGCCATAACGGACAGCGGCAGCCATGGCTTGACGGCTGCCAGACCCGCCTCCACGCTGGCGCGGGTGACGTCGACCAGGCGCTGGCGCTCGGCCGAGACCTCGCCGATGCAGAACATGCGGCTCGAGTCGCTAAAGTAGCCGTCTAGGATCGTGGAGCAGTCCACGTTGATGATGTCGCCCTCGTGCAGCACGTCCGTATCGCAGGGGATGCCGTGGCAGACCACGTCATTGATCGAGGTGCACACGCTCTTGGGGTAGCCCTCGTAGTTGAGGTCGGCCGGCGTGCCACCGTGCTCGACGGTGTAGTCGTAGATCATCTGGTCGATCTGGTTGGTGGTCATGCCCGCGGCGATGTGCTCGCCTATGTAGTCGAGCACGCCCACGTTGATGGCGGCGGAGCGCTTGATGCCCTCGATGTCGGCGGGCGTCTTGTAGAGCGTGCGGGGCAGAACCTCCCAGCCCTCCTCCCACAGGCGCTCGAGGCGCTCGTCGAAGGCGCTGTGACATTTCTTATATTTTTTGCCGCTGCCGCACCAGCAAGCGTCGTTGCGGCCGGGTACGGGTCCTTTGTCATACATGGCTAACTTCCTTTCATCCGCAGCTAGTATAGCCCACCCACGCGTCCATAAAAGTTGCGGTGATATAGTTCCGATTTAAGCGGTTTAACAGCACAAATAGGAACTATATCACCGCAACTGATGGGGCGGGATAGCGGGCACTAGCTGCTGCGTGGTTTTGCTAGTAGCTCACCTGGCAGGGGATGCCGAGGGCTTGGACGCGCGCGGCAATGGCGTCGAGCACCTCGGGCGCTGCTTTGGCAAGGCCGGCGATCGGCGTCTCGCGCGCCACCGTGTAAATGGTCGCCTCCTGCGGACGAATGCGCTCGAGCGCCGCGAGCCAGGGGGCAACGTACTCCTCGCCGGTATTGTCGATGAGCTTGCCCTGATACTCGCCGGTCAAAAAGATCGTCTGGATAATGACATGACCGTTAAAGCTCGCGAACGTCTCGATCTGGTGCTCTACATCGTAGGGGCCAACGGGTTGATCGAGCAGCTGGATAAATGCCGGGTCGATCGTATCGAGCTTGAGGATGTTGTCGTCGACCATCATGAGCGCGTCGTGTACCTGGGGACGGTCGGCGCGCGTGCCGTTGGAGAGCACGGCGATCTTGGAGTTTGGGGCAAGCTCGTCGCGCAGCGCGACAGCGCCGGCGATGGCCTGCGGAAACTCCGGTGCGGCGGTGGGCTCGCCGTTGCCGGCAAACGTGATTACATCGGGCAGCTCACCTTCGACTGCCATCTCGCGCAATTTGGCCTCGAGTGCATCGAGCACCACGGCGGCTGTGTTGTACGGCTCATGGCAGGGGCGCTCGGCATTGAGACCGTTCTCGCAGTAGATGCAGTCGAACGTGCAGATCTTGCCGCTCGCCGGCATCATGTTGACACCGAGCGAAAGGCCCAGGCGACGGCTGCGAATGGGCCCAAAGATGGGGCTGGCATTCAGAAACGTAGACATAGGTAAAAGCTCCTCAAGACAATTAACCTTAAGCATAGCATCGGCTCCAACGTATGGTCCGGGCTTGTGCTTTGCGGGTTTCGTTTTTTAACTCTGCCTTCGATGCCGCGTCATGAAAGGTATCGGGTCGGGTACAGTTAATCTGTTAACAAAACGCAAGACGATGGGGCACAACATGGATTTTACGGTCGAGAATGCGGGCACCACGATCGCCTGCCGCGAGTATGCCGGCCCGGTTGTATCGTCCGATACACCCGCCTTGGTGTGCGTGCACGGCGCCTGCGTCGACGGTGTCTTTTTTGACGCCATCGCCCGCGAGCTCGCCTGTGACTGTCGCGTCATTGCCTACGACCGCCGCGGTTGCGGCGAGAGCGGCGACGCTGCAGACGGACGCTACGACCTCGCCGCCCAGGCCGCCGACCTGCAGGCTGTTATCGAGCATATTGGCGCTCCGGCAAACGTGCTCGCGCACAGCGCCGGTACGTTGGTGGCCCTGGAGCTTCTCCGTGCAAACCCCGCCATAATCTCGCGTGCGATTCTGCATGAACCCGCCGTGACGGATGAGGGCGCCGGCCTGGGTGCGGCCCCGGTTTTGCTCGAGATGATCGCCGCGGGAAAGGTCTCCAGGGCATTGCGGGCCTTCCTGGGCGCCATCGGCGATTCGGACCCTGAGGCCCCCAAGTTAACCGAGGCAGAAGCCAAGCATGCCCTGCGCAACGGCCGCAGTTTCATGGCGAACGAATACGGGATTACTATGACCTGCGTTCCCGATTGGGATAGCGTTCGCGCGTCGAAAACGGTGGCCGCCGTGCTTTTGGGCGAGCTCTCGATTGGCACGCCCCGCGAGGCGGGAACGAGGATGGCGGCTGAGCTTTTGGACTGTCCGCTCGTAATGGTTCCCGGCGCGCACAACGGCCTGCGCGATCGCCCGGCAGCGGCTGCCCAGACTGTCCGTGGCATCCTGGAGCTCTAGCAGCCGTAAAAATCAAAACAGCCTTCACCCGCAAACGTTTCGGCCGTGTTAACAAATGTGCTCAAAACCTCACGCCTGCGGCTTCAATCGCACCGTCTGCCAACTCATAAAAATGTAACAGCATTCACGTGCTTACCTGCATCGGCAAGGTGTTACCCTTGTAACATTTGGAACCCACCGCTACCATGCGAAACTATCGAAAGGGCCCCATATGCTCAATAATCACGAGGCCAATCTAACCGACGAGGAGGCTGCCGCCGAGGTCGCCCGCGTCGCGCAGACCTACCCCGTGGTGCGTTTGCTGTCGGCCGACCAGATTAAGAACGAGCCTAACTGCTTGCTCGCCGGCAATCGCTGCCCTTGTCTGCGTCAGTCGAGTCTTGAGGCCTTGGCAGATTCGGGTGAGGTGTCGGAGCAACTGCTCAACGATGGTGTTGAGTACCGCGCCCGTCTGCGCCCTTTAAAGGTCGAGGGTGAGCCTTACGTCTTGCTGATGGTGCGTCCGATTGATGAGCAAGAGGCCACAGAAGAGGACCTTGTCTACACCGACGTGCTGACGAGTGTGCGCAATCGCCGATATTACGAGGAAAAGCTCCGTAGCGCCCGCATGAATGCCGGCATTGCGATGATCGACCTTGATGATTTCAGGGTCTTCAACGATACGTGTGGTCGTCATGCCGGCGACCTTGCGCTCGGTGCTGTGGCGACAGCCATGCGTAGCGGAATCCGTTCGACTGACGAGCTTGTGCGCTATGGCTGCGACAAGTTTGTGGTTGTCATGCCCAATATTCCCTCCGATGACTTCACCCGTCGCCTGCATCAGGTATCCGATGCCGTTCGTTCCACGATTATTCCGGGCCATGAGTACGTGAGCTTGACGGCATGTGTTGGTGGCGTTCTCATTCATGGCGAGACGGTCGATGAGGGCGTTGGCCGCGCTGTCCAGTTATTGAGCCGCGCTAAGGCAAAAGCCGGTACGGTCGTGACCGATGCCGATTCCATCGAGGTCTTCCAAAGCGAAAAGCCTTTGGTGCTTATTGTCGATGACTCCGAGATGAACCGAGCCATTCTCAACGAGATGCTCAAGGATGAGTATTGCATCCTCGAGGCTGATAACGGTCGTGCGGCGCTCGACATGGTCGACCGCCATGGCGATGAGTTGTCGCTCGTGCTGCTGGACATTGTCATGCCGGGCATAAGCGGCTTTGAGGTGCTGGCCGGTCTGTCGCGCCGATCGGTTAGTGACAATCTGCCTGTCATCATGATTTCGAGCGAAGATTCCGATGATATGGTTCTGCGCGCGTACGAGCTAGGCGCCTCGGACTATATCAACCGCCCGTTTGACTCCCGTGTCGTGCGCCGCCGTGTAAGCAACACCATCCGCCTATACGCCAAACAGCGCCGCCTGACGGGCCTGCTGTCCCAGCAGTACAACGAGCGTGTCAAGAACAGTCGCATGCTCATCGACATCATGGCTGGCGTCATGGAGCTTCGCAACGGCGAGAGCGGCAGGCACGTTACGAACATCGAAAAGCTGACCGAGCTGCTGCTTGGCTGTCTGGTCCAGCGTAGCGACACCATTTCCCTTGACAATGAGGAGCGCTCCACGATTGCCCTGGCTTCGGCGCTGCACGATATCGGCAAGATGTCGATTGACGATGCGATTCTCAACAAACCCGGGCGCCTTACGCCCGAGGAGTTCGAGATTATGAAGACGCATACCACGATCGGTGCCGACATGTTGCTTGAGCTGGGCCGCCATCACGTCGGCAATGCGCTTATGGAATATGCGTACCAGATTGCGCGTTGGCATCACGAGCGCTGGGACGGCAAGGGTTATCCCGATGGCCTTAAGGGCGACGAGATCCCTATTGCCGCGCAGGTGGTCTCGGTGGCCGACGTGTACGATGCTCTGACGAGCGTGCGCGTGTACAAGGACGCTATCCCGCACAAGGAAGCAATCCAGATGATCCTGGACGGTAAGTGCGGCACCTTTAACCCGCTGCTGCTCGACTGCCTGCTCGAGGTGCAAGACCATATTGCCGAGACGTTGGCGCGTCCCGCCGACGTTGTCGCGTTTCCCACGATTTAGTTTGACCAAAGGAGTTTTAATCCATGATTTCCATGCGTGAGGCGTATGAGAAGATCGGCGCCAATTATGATGACGCGTGCGCTCGGCTGATGGGCGAGGAAATGCTCGCCCGCTTTGCCCTCAAGTTTTTGGATGACGAGAGCATGGACAAGCTGGAGGCCGCCATGGCGGCGGGAGACGCCGAAGGTGCGTTTATGGCAGCGCACACGCTCAAGGGCGTGAGCCAGAACCTGGGATTCGATAATCTGTACGAGCCGGCGGTCGTGGTAACCGAAGCACTGCGCGGTGCCGATGCCGTTGACGGCGCTCGCGAGGGGATGCATGCGCTGCAGCAGCAATATGCGGCTACGATGTCGGCCCTGCGCGAGGCGGCCGAATAAGAGCTTGCGAGCCTTGGGCTGCGCGCCTGTCGCGTATAGGCAAAAGGGCGCCCCGTCGGACCATGTGGCCGGCGGGGCGCCCTTATCTGTTATGCGGTTCGCGAACTAGCGGGTCTGCTTTACCTTGGCCGCTGCCTCGACAAACGACTTCCACAGGTTAAAGTCGGTCTCGAGCGTCTTCCACGTGTACTCAGGGTGCCATTGCACGCCTAGACAGAATGGCTGGCCTTCGACCTCGATGCACTCAGGAACGCCGTCGGTTGCCTTGGCGACCAAGCGCGTGCTTTTACCCAGACGCTCCACGCAGCAGTGGTGCGCGGAGTTGGTCTGGATCAGCCTGTGCCCGCCAACCGCGCGCTCCAGCAGCGAGCCCGGCACGACTTCGACGGGATGCACGGGGTCGTTGAGCACGTGGGTATGGCGCCACTGCGTGCGGCCCTCGCGAGCGCCCAGGCTCGGCACGTCCATGCACAGGGTGCCGCCGGTGGCGACGTTGAGCAGCTGCGTGCCGCGGCAGGTGGTAAAGAGCGGCTTTTTGGCGCGGAGCACCTCGCCGACCAGCTTAAACTCAAAGCTATCGCGGATCTCGCAGCAGAGGGTGGGGTCGTAGGGTCGATCATCGCCCCAACGTTTGGGATTGACATCGGGGCCGCCGGGAATGGCGATGCCGTCGGCGATATCGACGTAATGACGGATAACCTCAATATCTTCGGTAATGGACATCTGCAGCGGCAGGCCGCCGGCGGCAAGGATGGCATCGACAAAGACGCTCGCGATCTCCTCGTTGGGGGAGAGCGTCTCGCTCAAAAACGGCTTCGCCTCTTCCCAGCGCGGCGCCACCAGGATGAGCGGACGGTCGGCGGGGGCGACGTCGACATGCGGGGTGTAGGACGATGAAGTGCGAGTTCCGATCATAGGTGTAGCCTTCGAGTTTGGATGGTCAGGGCGAACGAAGATGGCAATTGGGTTAGTGGCCCTTAATGGAGTTGAGGAAGTCCTGGGCGCGCTTGGTCTGGGGGTGGTCGAAGAACTCGTCGGGTGTGCCGGTTTCCACGATCTGGCCGTCGGCCATAAACACGACGCGGTCGGCCACGCGGCGGGCGAAGTTCATCTCGTGCGTGATGACGATCATCGTCATGCCCTGCTGGGCCAGACGGACCATGACCTCGAGCACCTCGTTGATCATTTCGGGGTCAAGGGCGCTCGTGGGCTCGTCAAAAAGCATGGCCTTGGGTTGCATGGCAAGCGAACGTGCGATGGCTACGCGCTGTTGCTGGCCGCCCGAGAGCTGTGCGGGTACCTTATCGGCCTGCTCGGCCACGCCCACGCGGCTCAGCAGGTCCATGGCGCGCTCACGAGCCTCCTCCTTGGACACGCCCAACACGTCGACCGGTCCCAGCATGACGTTCTGCAGTACGGTCATATGCGCAAACAGGTTGAACTGCTGAAACACCATGCCCAGTTCGGCACGCATGCGGGCAAGATCCTTGCCTTCTTGCGGCAGGGGCTCGCCCTCGATGAGGATCTCGCCCGAGTCGATGGTTTCCAGGCGGTTGATGGTGCGGCACATGGTCGACTTGCCCGAGCCCGAGGGGCCGATCACCACGACGACCTCGCCGCGGTCGACCGAGAGATTGATGTCGTTGAGAACGTGTAGATCGCCATAGTGCTTATCGACGTGTCTGAGCTCGATCAGCGGCTGATTGCCGGTGGAAGAGGTGCTCTGTGCCATGGTGCTCGGCTCCTTATGACTCGAAATGGTAAAGCGTTAGCGGATGATGGTCGCGCCGGTCTTGTGCGAAACATAGACAGCGGCCTTGTTGATTGCGACGTTGATGAGGATGTAGATGACCGCGATAACCAGGTAGACCGACACGAGGGCGTCGTAGTTGGTAATGAGCACGCGGGCATTTTGCATGAGGTCGGGGTAGCTCACCACATAGGCGACGGTGGTGTCCTTGACTACGACCACAAGCTGCGAAATCAATGACGGAATGATAAGCCGAATCGCCTGCGGCAACACGATTTTAAAGGTGATTTTGGCCTTGGAGAGACCGAGCGCCTGGGCTGCTTCGACCTGGCCGCGCGGCACGGCATTGACGCCGGCGCGGAAAATCTCGGCCAGCACGCCGGCTGCGGCGAGCGCGACGGGAAGCGTGAGCATCCAAAACGACGGCAGCACGATCTTGTACTGGGGCAGCACCAAAAAGAAGAAGTAGATGAACAGCAGGCTCGGTACGCCGCGGAAGAAATCGGTGAGCACGCGGCAGGCCAGCTGCAGCGGCTTAATGTCGCTGGTACGGCCGAGCATGAGGGCGAGGCCCAGCACCAGCGCAATGGCGCCCGCGGTCAGTGCGACCTTGACGGTGCCCTCAAAGCCGGCAAGCAGGAACTTCCAGGTGGTGAGGTGCGTAAAGAAGTACCAGTAGTGGACCGAAAGCTGACCGGTCACATAAAAGCGCTGCAGTACCAAGGTGATGAGCGCCGCCACGGCAATCAATGAGATAGCGGTGCCGATGCGAATCTTGGCGCGCATCTTGGGGCCGGGAGCCTCGTAGAGTGCATCACGCATGGTGAGCGCAGAAGAGGAGTGCTTGCTCATCGGAGGATCCTCACCTTCTTATCGATGTAGTTGCCAATGTGGCTCACCACAAAGGCCGTGCCCAGGTAGCCGAGCGCCGAGATAAAGAACGCGGTGACGCCTCCGAGCGAGCGCGTGTTGATGTAGCTCACCACGCCGGTGAGCTCCTGCGGTTTAAGCGGCACCTGACTGCCGAGCGCGGTGGTGAGCATGACGGCGATAAAGAGGTTGGTCATGGGCAGCACGCTCGAACGCAGCGCCTGCGGAATCACGATCTTGGCGAGGATGCGGTTAAAGCTCATGCCCAGCGAGCGGGCGGCTTCCACCTGGCCGACGCCGACAGTGTTGATGCCGCTCATAAAGTTCTCGGAGCCAAAGGCCGAGCCCAAAAGGACCGTGGCGACGATAACGCAGGTGCGGTAGGGCAGAACGACCTTAAGCGGCGGCAGCGCATAGACGACGATGATGAGCAGCGCGATGCCGGGGATATTACGGAAGACCTGAACATACAGGTCGCCAAAGACGCGCAGCGGCTTGAGCGGCGACACGCGCATCACGGTGACGGCGACGGCTAACACCATGGCGATGGCAAACGACTCAAGCGTCATGCCCCAGGTTGCTAGCAGCGCGTCGATATAGTTCTGGCCATAGAGCGACCAGAGTTCGGAGAGACTCATGCGGACCTCCCGCCGATAAGGAAAGGGGCCCCCGTGTGTACGGAAGCCCCGACAACTCTGTGAGGAAACAGTTTACCGCAATAAAGCGCATCATGCGTTTCCATATGGTTTCGTTGCGGCCGTTACCAGGCTCGCTACCTAGGCCCCGATCTCGGGCAGCTCGGGAACATTGGTGTCGCCCGTACGGTCGCCAATGCAGATCTGCCACAGCTCGGTCCAGGTGCCATCGTCCTCGATCTTCTTAAGGAAGCCGTTGACAAAGGCAACGCCGTCGGAATCGAGCGGCAGACCGATGCCATAGGGCTCCTTGCTGCCGAAGGGCTTGCCGGCGATCTTGTACTTACCGGGCTCGCGGACCAGGGCGCTCTGCTGCATGTTGTTATCGATGACGTAGGCGTCAACGCGGCCCTGCTGGAGTGCCTGGCGGGCCTCCTCGTCGGTCTTGAACTCCTGCTGGCTGGCCTTGGGGGCGAACTCCTCCAGGATGGCGGGGCCGTTGGAGCCGGACTGGACGGCGACGTTCTTGTCGGCCAGGTCGTCGACGCTCTTGATGTCGTCGTTGTCGGCGAGCACCAGGATGGCCTGCTGCGTGTAGTAATAGGGACCGGCAAAGGAGACGAGCTTCTTGCGCTCGTCGGTAATGGTGTAGGTGGCAAAGACAGCGTCGACCTGGCCGTTCTGCAGAACGGACTCGCGCGTGTCCGAGGTCACCTGGGTGATCTCGACCTTGTTCTCGCCCAGGATGTAGTTGGACAGAAGCTGCGCGATGCCGGCGTCGAAGCCGCGGGTCTGACCGTCTTTCTCGTTGAGGAGGGAGAAGAGCGTGGAAGTCTGAACGCCACCGATCTTAAAGACGCCGGCGTCCTTGACGGCCGTGGCCCAGGTGCTGGCGGCGATGGTATCGTCATCGGCCTTGGGGCCGTTGTCGACGAGTTTGTCGAATGCCTTGGCGTCGAGCGTGGTGGAAGCCTCGGTATCATTGGAGCTCTTGGAAGAGCCGGCGGCGGAACCCTTGTCGGCCTCGGCGCTGGTGTCGGAGCAGCCGGCAAGACCAAGGCCGGCGACGGTTGCGAAGGTGGCGGCAACGAAGCCGCGGCGGTCGAGAACGACCTGCTGGGAGAGGTTCTTGCTCATAGGAGAACACCTTTCTCAATAAAATCCCTAGCGGTTGAGTAGAGTTATACCCTATCGCGCTCAGACGGGTCAACACGAAATAACTCAGAAACATACTTACCTTATGGGTAATTCTACCTACCAAAAAGGGACAGGCACCTTTGTGGTGGTTCTTGCAGATGTGGTGGCCTGTCTCGCTGCTTTGTCTCAATCTGTAACATCTGCAGCCATTTTTGCCGAGTAACTGTTACAGATCGAGATCGTCTCTTCAGGGGAATTCGAATGTCTCGATCTGTAACATCTGGACGGACAAAAGGTCTCTATCTGTTACAGATTGAGACAAAGGTCGGGGACTAAGACGTTTTGTCTAGATCTGTAACAGTTAGACGGGAATTCGGGCCCTAGATGTTACAGATCGAGATAATCGCGTCGCGAAAACAAAAACCTCCGCAGGGGTGCTTCCCTTGCGGAGGTTTTCTTACTCGTTCAGTAGCCTTACGGCTTCGGCGGCCATGTTCTCGACCGTCATGCCGTTCTGCGCGAGCAGCTCTTTGGGGTCGTAACGGTCGGGAAAGCCCTTGGCGATGCCAAAGGTGCGCGTGCGCACAGGCGTGCAGGCCAGATAGCACGCGACGCGTTCGCCCCAGCCACCGTCCAAGATGCCGTCCTCGAGGGTGACGACAACGCGATGCTCGGCGGCAAGGCTGTCGAGAAACTCGCGGTCAAGCTCGGTTGCGAAGCGCGGGTTGACGAGCGTGGCCTCGATGCCGTACTCGGCGGCCAAGCGGTTTGCCACACGCTCGCCCAGCTCAAAGAAATCGCCAAGCGCGAGCACGGCAACGTCGCGACCCTGGCGCACAACGTTGTAGCGAACGGCGCTGTAGTCGGTTTCCTCAGCGGGCGCCAAATCGGGGCAGCTTACCAGGCCGATGCCCGGTACACGGATCGCCACGGGATGCTCACGGTGGTCGAGCGACCAGCTCAGCATGGATAGGTATTCCTCCATGCAGGTCGGCGCTAGGTAGCGCATGTTGGGAAGAGCGCCCAGCATGGAAATATCAAAGAACGAGAGGTGCGTCTCGGACGTTGTGCCAAAGACCGAAGCGCCAAACACCAGGATGGTTGCGGGGGCGTCGTTGAGGCACAGGTCGTGCCACAGTTCATCGTAGGCGCGCTGCAAAAACGTGCCGTATGCGCCAAAGACCGGCTTGGCGCCGGCGCTGGCGAGCGCGGTGGCAAAGGTGACGGCGTGCTCTTCGGCAATGCCCACGTCGACAAACTGCTTGCCTGCCGCGGCGCGAAGCTCGGGCGTAAAGCCCATGATATAGGGCGTGGCAGCCGTGATAGCGACAACCTGCGGGTCGTTCGCGATAGCGGCGTTGAGTGCCTCGCTCGTAATATCGGCATAGGTGCGCGGTGCGGGCTCGCTCGGGTGGCCCGGGCAAAGTTTGCGACCGGTTGCCATATCGAAGGGCCCCACATGATGCCAGTGCTCGGGGTCGCTCTGGGCTGGCTCAAAGCCCTTGCCCTTGGCGGTGGAGACGTGCAGCACGATGGGATGATCGATATCGCGCAGCTCCTGCAGCGTATCGACCAGCGCTTGGACATCGTTACCGGCGTCCAGGTAGCGATAGTCGAGTCCCAGCGCGCGGAAAACGTTGCGCTCGCAGGTGCCGTTGCTGGCGCGCAGCTCGGCCAGATTGCGATACAGACCACCGTGGTTTTCGGCAATGGACTGGTCGTTATCGTTGACGATAATGATCAAGTTACTGTCGAGATCGGCGGCATTGTTAAAGCCCTCAAAAGCCAGACCGCCCGAAAGCGAGCCGTCGCCAATAACGGTAATGACGTTATACGTGTCACCCGCCAGGTCGCGCGCGTGGGCAAGACCGCAGCCCAAGCTCACCGAGGTCGAGGTGTGACCCATGGCAAACAGGTCATGCTCGGACTCGTCGGGATTGGCAAAGCCAGAGGCCTCGCCATAACGCTCCGGATCGATATAGGTGTACGCGCGCCCGGTCAGCGCCTTGTGGGCGTAGGTCTGGTGCGAAACGTCAAAGACAAGCTTGTCGATGGGGGAGTTAAACACGCGATGGAGTGCGACCGTGAGTTCAACGACGCCTAGGTTGGGGGCAACGTGTCCGCCGACAGCGGCGGAGCTTTCGAGGATGGCGTGGCGAATCTCGTCGCAGAGCTGCGGGAGCTCGGCGCGATTAAGAGCCTTGACGTCCTCGGGCGTTGTCGTTTGCGTAAGCAGCATCGTTGTGGGTTACTCCATGCGAATCGAGCGCCGGCGCTCCCTCGGCCGGCACAATTGCACAGAACAGTCTCGCATATTTTGGCGTTTGATATGTGACGGCGGCGCGGTAATTCGCCAACTGGCGGGGCAAAACGTTTTGTCCGATGCCATACTGGTAGATTCGATGATGATTTTATTCAATGCGTGCAGGCCGTGGCTTGCCGCCGTGAGCCGCTGGAAGGAGGCAGCATGTCTGATGCCGTTCGTGCCGAGAAAATCGCGCACGAGGTCGACTATGCCGCCCACCAGCTGGCCCAGGCGGGCCGCTTGGACCTGACGCACGAGTTTATCCAGCATGGCGACGTGACGGTCTATGCACATGTGACTTCGGTAGCGCGGGCGAGCCTGTCCTTTGCCGAGCGCTTGGGCCGTGTTGGCATTTCGGTCGACCGTGCCTCGCTGCTGCGCGGAGCCTTGTTACACGATTACTTTCTCTACGATTGGCATGACCCCGATCCGAGCCATCGACTGCACGGATTTCGGCATCCATTTTTTGCCCTGGCACGTGCCGAAGAGGATTTTGAGCTGACGCCGCGCGAACGGAATATTATCGCGCGACATATGTTTCCGCTGGTGCCAGTGCCGCCGACGTGTCGCGAGGCATGGATTGTGTGCCTGGCTGATAAGTGGTGCGCACTGTGCGAGACGGTCGCCGGCCGTCTGCCGCGCAAGGACGAGGCTGACGATGGCATGAGTAAAGCATCGAGCGAAAAGAGGAGAGGGTAGACGGTGGAAACCGCGATTGATATGGCGTTTGGCGGCGCGACGCTTGCCGCCTGTCCACTCTCGGCACTGGTGCTCTCGTTTGCCTTTTACGGGTTTTGCGGCTGGGCATGGGAGTCGACAGTATGCGCCATGCTTAACCAAGGACGCTTCGCCAACAGCGGATTCTTGCTGGGGCCGTGTTGTCCTATCTATGGTGTGGGCGGCATAGCCTGCTGGCTTTTGCTGCGCGGGATTCCGGATGCCTCGGGCCAGTTTGTCGCGGCGGCGCTTGTATGCAGCGTAATCGAGTACAGTGTGGGCCTCCTATTGGAAAAGACAACAGGCGCTCGCTTTTGGGATTACTCGCACCTGCCGTTTAATTTGCATGGACGCATCTGTCTGTACTGGGCCTGCGCGTTTGGCCTGGGTGCGCTGTGCATTTGCCGTTTAGTGGAGCCGGCATTGCTGGGGCTGCTCGGCCATCTGCCGGTGCTGATTGTGCGGCTGTCCGCCTTTATCGTCGCGGTCGCGATGATGGTCGACGCGGCATGCTCTTTGGCCAGTTGGCGCCGCCTGTCCGATCAGCTGGAGCGTGTGCGTGCCGACCTTGCCGACCGCATCAATGAGTCGCTTGCCGATGCGTCTGACTCCATGCTCGAACGTATTCCCGATTCGGCGATTGACTCGGTGGCGCAGACGCATATCCGCAGCCGTGCCGTTAACGCGTGGCTGGCTGAGCTGGGCGACGCAACGCTCGATGCCCTGCGTGAGAAGGCTTCGATGCCGACGTTTATCTCGGACGGCGCTCATGGCCTGGCGCTTGCCGCCCGCCGCGTGGCCGATGCCGCGCCGAGCGTGCCCCATCCATCGCTCGCCCGTCTCCGTGCCGGCAGGCGCGCGAACCGTCCGGTGCCGAGTGTGTCGCTCAGTCGTCGCGACCTGCGCTTCTTCAATGCCTTCCCGCGCTTGCGCATCAACCGCTACGAGGGTGTCATTCGAGCAACTAATCTCCGCGACCGCGCTCACGAGCTGTTTCGGCGCTAGCCGGGACGGGCGCGCTCACGGCCCCCTTGCTCGCGTATTCCCGTTCGTTTCGCGCCCGTTGCTGCGCCGTTTCCAAGATTGCGGCGCCGTTGGAGATGGCACGATCTGGGTCGAGCCGGTCGAGGAAGCTATCCGCATCCGTACCGGCGAACACGGCCCTTCTACGGTGTAGGACAATCTTTCGCCTGACGGGTGCGCCTTTCTTGGGGCGCGCTCATTCTCGTCTACAATATCGTGCAGACGAAGGAGAGGCATGCCCATGATCAAGATGT
>URXE01000009.1 GCA_900551815.1 uncultured Collinsella sp. | reverse complement strand
TGGTTGAAGCGCTTGACCTTTTCACATTGGGCGCATCTATGATCTTATGGGGCCTGGCGTTCGCCTCGCTCGAGAAGCATCTCGCGGCCCGCAACGTCGTGGTCGCCGTCCTTATCGCCGCCGCACTGATTCTTATCGGAAAAGCCCTTTCGCCTTTCATCCCCATGGCTTGGATGATGTGCCTGAGCTCGGCGGGCGGCTCGGCGGGCACGGGCTTCTTGGATTTCCTCCAAGTGGCTAATGATCTCGGCAGCGCTTTCCTCGATGGCCTTGCCGTCGGTACGCACCACAAAGCAGCCTAGGCGCTTCATGAGCGCACGGGCTTCCTCGAGCTCGCTGTGCACGCTCTCGGGCTCGGCATAGGAGCCGGCAACGGCACGAGCGTAGTCATCGCCCAAGCGGCTATCGCGAATTTCGGAAATCACATCGACGGTCGAAATCAGGCCGAACAGGCGCATCGGGTCGATCTCGTAAATCGACTTGGGAGGCTCCATGCCATGCGCCAGTGGGACATTGGCGACCTTGTAGCCCTGATAGGCCAAATACATCGACAGCGGCGTCTTGGACGTGCGGGATACACCCAGCAGCACGATATCGGCATCCGACAGATCATCGCAGCCGCGCCCGTCATCGTGCTCAACGAAATACTCCATAGCCTCGATACGATGGAAATAGCGATCGTCGGTCTTGTGAATCACACCCGCAACGCCCTTGGGAGGCACACCGATGAGCGACGACAGCACGGCAAGCGTCGGGCCGATCAGGTCGACCGAGCGAATGTGCAGCATACCCAAGTAGTCGAGCACGCGAGCACGAAGCGCCGGATCGACGATGGTATGGAACACGGCGATATCGCGATGGTCGGCATCGACTCGCGGGCCCACAAACGACTTGACCTGCTCCACCGAGGTCACCTTAGACAGACGTAAAACACGAAAAGCCCCTTCATCAAATTGCCCGGACGCCGCAAGCACCACCTCACAAGCGGTATCACCGAGCGAGTCGGAGATAACGATAACGGTGGGACGAGCGGCGACCGGGCAATCCATGCGGGGCTCCTTTTGCGCTTATGCGCAGGCTAGCTTACTTTTTGCGGGCAAGCTCACCGATGTTGGCGATGCCGGAGAAAACGGCCTCGAAGCGGTTGAGCAGCTTAAGGCGATTATCGCGGAGCTGCTCGTCCTTGTCCATGACCATAACCTCGTCAAAGAAACGGTCGATGGGGGCACGCAGGGCGGCAAGGGCGGCAAATGCGGCCGGGTAATCCTCAGTAGCAAGGGCGGCATCGACGGCGGTCTGGGCGGCCTCGGAGGCGTCGGCAAGCGCAAGCTCGACCTCGCCCATCAGGGCGCGGTCGTACTCCGCGCCCAGCTCGGGCTTGGAGATATGCGCCGCGCGGGCGTAGGCGGTTGCCAGGTTGTCGAAGGTCTCGGCGTCGTTCTTGCGGGCCTCGTCGAGGGCGGCGCAGCGGGCGAAGAAGACCGACGGGGCAATGATGTGCACCGCGGAAACGGCGGCAACGGTGTCGGCCGGGATCTTCTCGTCGCGGGCCATGCTCACCAGGCGGCCGTGGAAGAAGTCACGAACCTGCTGGGCGACCTCGGCAGCGTCAAACTCAATGCCCTGCTCGCTATAGAGCTCGAGCGCAAAGTCGATGAGCGACGTGGGGTCGATCGGCAGACGGTCGCGCAGGATGTTGATGATGCCGATGGCGGCACGACGCAGCGCATACGGGTCGGAAGAGCCGGTCGGGGGCTCGCCGATGGCAAAGATACCGGCGATGGTATCGAGCTTGTCGGCGCAGGCCACGATGCAGCCAGCGGTGCCCTCGGGCAGCTCGTCGCCAGCAAAGCGGGGACGATAGTGATCGCGAATAGCGTGAGCGACCTCTTCGTTCTCCCCCATCGCGATGGCGTAGTAACCGCCCATCACACCCTGCTGGCTCGTGAACTCGACGACAGCGTTGGACACCAGGTCGGCCTTGCACAAGTGCGCGGCGCGGCCGGCATCGGCGGCCAGGTGGGCACCCAGGTGCGCCTCGCGGGCAATAGCGAGCGCAAGCTGCTCAATACGCTCGGACTTGGCGAGCACGCTACCGAGCTTCTCCTGGAAGGCGACCTTGGCCAGGCGCTCGCGGAACTCGTCGAGGGAGATCTTCAGATCCTCCTCATAGAAGAACTTGGCGTCGTCCAAGCGGGCGCGCACAACGCGCTCGTTGCCGTCGATCACGCGCTCGGCATTCTCGGGCTTGCTGTTGGAGACAATCACGAACTCACGCGTCAGCTTGCCCTCGCCGTCATAAATCGGGAAGTAGCGCTGGTTGGTGAGCATAGACTCGCAGATGATCTCGTGCGGGACCTTGAGGAACTCCTCATCAAAGGTACCGACGAGCACCGTCGGCCACTCGCAGAGGTTGATGACCTCTTCAAAGACCTTCTTGGGCGTATCGACGTGGCAGCCGGGGCGTGCAGCCTCGACCTCGGCGATACCGGCAAGGATGGCCTCGCGACGGCGCTCGGCAGAGAGCACGCCGGCGTCCTCGAGCACCTGCTCGTAAACTGCGGGGCTGGCGACCACATGGTCACCGGGGCCAAGCACGCGATGACCGCGCGTGGTGTTGCCGCTCGTCACGTCGGCAAAGGACACGGGCACGACGTCCTCACCCAAAAGGCAGCAGATCCAGCGGACCGGACGCACGAACGTGGCGTGCTCGTGGCCCCAGCGCTGAGAGCGGTAGTTAGGCCACTGCAGGCCGGCGATGGTCTTCTCGCACAGGGCCGTCAGAATCGGGGTGGCCGGGGCGGAAGGAATGTTCTTCTCGGCAAATACGTACTCACGGCCGTCGGTGTCCTCGCGACGGACCAGATCCTCGGCAGCCACACCGCACTTGCGTGCGAAGCCCTGGGCGGCCTTGGTGGCGTTACCGTCGGCATCGAAGGCGATGTTGGCCGCGGGGCCGCGCTTGACCTCGTGAACCTCATCGGTCGCGGTGGCGACGTCGGCAACGAGCGCAGCCAGGCGGCGCGGGCTCGAGATCACGCGAACCTCGCCGTGGGCCAGACCTGCCTCGTCGAGACCCTTGGCGATCATGGTGCCAAGCTGCTTGACGGCATTGTTCAGCGGTGCAGAGGGCATTTCCTCCGTACCGATCTCAAACAGGAAATCCTTAGCGTCTGCCATGGCTTACGCCACCTCGCCTTCCTGATCGGCATTCTCGTTGATTCCGGCGACCTCGGCCATATAGGCCTCGCAGCACGCCTTGGCGACGGCGCGGACGCGCAGGATGTAGTTGGCGCGCTCGACTGCGGACAGCGCACCGCGGGCATCGAGCAGGTTGAAAGCATGGCTGCACTTCATGACGCAGTCATATGCCGGCAGCGGCAGCTTGCGCTCCAGGCAGGAGTGGCACTCGGCCTCGTAGTCGTCAAACTTCTGACGCATCATCTCGACGTTGGCCACCTCAAAGTTATAAGCGCTGAACTCGCGCTCGTTTTCCAGGAACACGTCGCCGTAGGTCATGGGCGTGCCGTCGGGCAGGTAGCTCCACACCAGGTCGTAGACCGAGTTGACGCCCTGGGCGTACATGGCGATGCGCTCCAGGCCATAGGTGATCTCGACAGGCACGGGGTCGACCTCGATGCCGCCCACCTGCTGGAAGTACGTAAACTGCGTGACCTCCATGCCATTGAGCCAGACCTCCCAGCCAAGGCCCCAGGCGCCGAGCGTCGGGCTCTCCCAGTCGTCCTCAACAAAGCGGACGTCATGGTCATTGGGGTCCAGGCCAATGGCGGCCAGCGAACCCAGGTAGAGCTCCTGAGCGTTGACCGGCGAGGGCTTGATGAGCACCTGGAACTGATAGTAGTGCTGCATGCGGTTGGGGTTCTCGCCGTAGCGGCCGTCGGCGGGACGGCGGCAGGGCTGCGCATAGCAGGTGCGCCACTCGGCGGGACCGAGCGAGCGCAGCGTGGTCGCGGTATGGAAGGTGCCGGCACCGACCTCGGAGTCATAGGGCTGCATAATGACGCAGCCCTGCTCGCCCCAGTACTGCTGGAGGCGCAGGATGATGTCTTGGAAGGAAAGCGATGAAGCGTTCATGCCTCTAATATCCCCTCGTCGAAACGATTACACGGTTAGGTACTGTACTATAGCGGTTTTTAGTCGATGGCGCCGATACGGTTGAGCGGCCAGTAGCGCACAAGCGCCACGGCGATCAATTCGGAGCGGTCGACCGGGCCAAAGTAGCGGGAGTCAGCAGAGTTCTCGCGGTTGTCGCCCATCACCCACACACAGTCGTCAGGGACGGTGTAGGGATAGCTCACCTGAGCGCCGGGGGCTTGGACCGAAAGCGGCCAGCTCATGCCAGTCGTATAGTCCTCGTCGAGCGCCTGGCCATCGACGACGACCTTGCCGTCCTGCAGGTCGACGGTCTGGCCGGCCGTGGCGATGACGCGCTTTACCAGCACGTCATGCTCGGACGTGGCATCGGGGTTGTGAAACACCACGATATCGCCTTGCTTGACGGGCTGTCCGAGTTCGAGCGTCACCTTCTGCGCCAGAATCTGATCGCCGATCTCGATCGTGGACTCCATGGAGCCGGTGGGCACCACAAAGGGCTCGACCACAAACGTACGAATCACGAAGGTGGCAACGAGCGCAATCGCAACGATTACGATCCACTCAAAGGCGCCCCTCAGGGCAGAATGCTGCGATGGAACCATTCTCACTCCTCGCTCTGCGAAAACGAAGCGTCCAGGATCTCCTGCGCGTACGCGCGCTCATTGGGCGTAAGCCGCGCCGTCTCGATCAGGTCGGGACGCCAGCGACAGGTACGCTCGATGGCGTTTTTGCGACGCCAGGCATCGACCTTGGCGTGGTCGCCGCTTACGAGCACCGGCGGCACGCCCTCGCCATTGAACTCGGCGGGGCGGGTGTACTGCGCGTACTCGAGCAGGCCACCGTCCTCAGCGGTCGAGAAGGACTCGTCCACGTTGCTCATCTCGTCGCCCAAGGCTCCGGGAATGAGCCGTACGACGGCATCGGCTACGACCATAGCGGGCAGCTCGCCGCCCGTGAGCACGTAATCGCCGATCGACAGACGCTCATCGGCATATGCATATGCGCGCTCGTCGACGCCCTCGTAACGGCTGCACACAAACAGCAGGCGCTCACTTTTGAGCAGGCGCTCGGCCACATGCTGCGTAAAGGGCTCGCCGCAGGGGGTGAAGAACACCACGGTGGGCTTGGGACCCTCGGAGCTGATGGCCTCGATTGCCTCGGCAATGGGCTCGACCTTCATGAGCATGCCCTGCCCGCCGCCATACGGCTCGTCATCGACGGTACGATGGCGGTCGTGCGTCCAGTCGCGCAGGTTATACGCCTTAAAATCAAAAAGGCCGGCCTTACGGGCGCGGCCCAAAATCGACGTGGACATGACGGGCTCAAACATCTCGGGAAAGACCGAAAGGGTCTCAATCAGCATGCTGTCCTCCCTACTTGTCCATATCGATCAAGCCGTCCATAACGTGGACGGAAATTGTTCCTGTGTCGGGAAGATCGAGCACAACCTGCTCGATCACGGGAATCAGCACCTCGCCGTACCGATCGCCCTCGACAACCCAAACATCGTTGGCGGGCGTCGACATGATCTCGACAATCGTGCCGAGCGACCCAAAGCGCTCGTCGACCACCTCGCGACCCATGAGGTGGGTATAGGCGGCGTCGAGCGAATCGAGCTCGAAGTCGTCACGATTGGCCAGCACGTAGCATCCGGTGATGCCCTCGGCGGCCGTCAAGTCGTCTATGCCCTCAAACGAGACCAGATCGCCATCGCCCGTATCGGTGACGGATACGACCGTGCAAAAACGGTCGCGCTTGAGCGCCGGCGGCGTCAAGGCGACACGCATACCCGGCTCCAATACAGAAGGAAGCCCCCGCAGCGGCTGCGCGAGGACCTCCCCCTTCCTTCCGTGCGGCTTGACCACACGGGCGATGTTTTTGTACTGGGACCTCAAGGTCCTAGCCCAGAACCTCTACCTCGACAGCAGTGTCGAGGCGAGCGGCCAGTGCACGGGCGAGCGTGCGAATGGCCTTGATGGTACGGCCACGACGGCCGATGACCTTAGCGACGTCATCCTCGGCAACCGAAACCTCAATCGTAGAGGCGTCGTCCCCATCGATGACCTCAAGGCTCACGGAATCCGGGTCGTCGACGATCTGAACAACGAGATATTCGACGAGATCGGCGATGCGATCTGAGAGCATTGCCTCACCCTCGAGCTGTGCAGCGTCAACCTCAGGCACGATTTACTCCTCGGCGCCCTCAGCGGCCTCAGCGGCAGCCTTAGCGGCCTCGGCCTCTTTGGCGAGCTGCTTCTTGGACTTCTTGACGACGGTCTCGGTCTTCTCGCCCTCGTTGGCGGCCTTGACCAGAGCGGCGACGGCGTCGGTGAGCTGAGCGCCCTTGGACTGCCAGTCAGCAATCTTCTCGAGGTCGAGGTTAATGGTCTTGGGGGCGGTCATCGGATTGTAGCGGCCAACCTCCTCGATGATACGACCGTCACGCGGGGCGCGGGAATCGGCGACGACGACACGGTAGTACGGACGCTTCTTAGCGCCGTGACGAGCAAGGCGAATCTTGACTGCCAAAGGAAACTCCTCCAACCAAGCAGCTTTAGGCTGCAACTACAAACAAACAGTTGAACATAATACGCCATCGACGCGGGCAGGTGAAGTCCGTGAGACCAACTTCTTCGGTGTAGTCGAGGGCAAATCCATATCTTAGACAAGAATTCGCGATTTGCAAGCACATCCACGCACCCCACATGAGCTGCGCGGTATACTCATGACATGGAAAGACGCGAACATACATACGGTTATGAAGATGCTGCGGGCGTCACGCCGCCGCCCTGGACGGGTCCGGCGGTGGGCCTGATGGACTTCGATGCATTTTTTGCGAGCGTGGAGATGCTCGATCATCCCGAATGGCGCGGAAAGCCGCTCATCGTGGGCGGAGACGCCGAGTCACGCGGCGTCGTGTCCACGTGTTCGTACGAGGCACGTCGCTTTGGCGTGCATTCTGCCATGGCCTCGGCCGAGGCGCGGCGCCTGTGCCCGCAGGCCATTTGGACGCACGGACACTTTGATCGCTACCGTGAGGTGAGCGCGCAGGTCATGGCGATTCTCGCCGACGAGACGCCGCGTGTGGAGCGCGTGTCCATCGACGAGGCCTTTATCGATATCACGCCAGGCCGCTTTGCACCCGAAGACCCGCTGCTGGTTGCGCGGCGCATAAGCGACCGCGTTGCGGCGCTGGGGGTGACGTGCTCCATCGGCGTTGGGTGCAACAAGACCGTGGCTAAAATCGCAAGCGAGCGCGACAAGCCGTTTGGTCTGACCATTGTGCGCCCCGGTACGGAACAGCGGTTTTTGGCCGCGCTGCCCGTGTCTGCCATGAGCGGCATCGGGCGTTCGGCCGAGGAGCGACTGCGTCGCATGCGCATCTATACGCTCGGCGAGCTTTCACGCGCGCCAGAGTCCACCCTGGCTGCAATCTTTGGCGTGAATGGCGAGCGCATGCGTCAGCGTGCTTTGGGGCTCGAGGTATCCGAGGTTACCGGCCTGGATGACGAACGTGAAGTTAAATCGGTGAGCAATGAGCGCACCTTTGCGAAGGATTTGACTGAGCGTGGGGATATCGAGGCGGCGATTGCGCTGCTGGGCGAGTCGGTTGGGCGCCGCCTGCGCCGTCAGGGACTGACGGGCGGAACCGTAACACTCAAGCTCAAATACTCTTACGGCAGCGGACGCACGGCACAGCGACGCTTGCCGCACCCCACTGACGACGAGAATATCTTTGTGGCCGTAGCGCTCGAGCTGCTCGACAATATCTGGCAAGAAGGCATGCACGTGCGTCTGGCGGGTATCGGCATGAGCGACTTCAACCACCAAGGCGGTATCCAAACCGACCTGTTCTGTGAGGTCGATGACCGCGGAGCCCAATCCAGCGACCGCCGCGACCTCTCCGTCGCCATCGACGCCGTCCGAGATAAATTCGGCGACACCGCCCTATCCTTCGGCCGCCAATCCCGCTTCTCCTCCCAATGATTTGCGTTTTGTGCAAAAAGAAAGCCGGGCAGCTGCAGATAGTGCAACTGCCCGGCGAACGGTAGAGGGTAGCTAAAAAAGCCCCGTCCCAAATTAGCTACTAGAGGAGGTTGAGGGGGAGCTGGGGAGCGTCGCCCCAGAGTTTCTCGAGGCGGTAGAAGTCACGTGCCTCGGGGGTGAAGACGTGAACGACGACCGAGCCGTAGTCCATGAGCATCCAGGTCTTCTGCTCGCGGCCCTCGATGGAGAACGGGTGCTCACCGCAAACCTCGGCGACCTTCTCCTCAATCTCGTCGACGATAGAATCGACCTGACGGTTATTGGTACCGGTGGCGAGCACAAAGTAGTCGCACACGTCGGAGAGCTCGGTCAGATCGAGCACCTGCACGTCCTCGCCCTTCTTGTCGTAGGCGGCCTGCGCGGCGGCGCGGGCGACATCCTCGGCGGCGACACCGCTCGCGGACAGCGAGGCGGCAGTGCGGTCGGACGTGGCAACGAAGCTCTTGTGCTCCACACCTTCAAGAATCTGCTCGTCGGTCATGGTCTCGTCGGCCATGGAATACCTCTTTCTAGACGCACCCGAGCTAGCGCAGCTGGGCGTAATGGTTGTAAATCGTAATAGCCGTGGGATAAAGATAACGCCCGGTCTGGATCACGTAGACCAGACCCTGCGCAAAACAGGAGAAGAACAACTCGTCAAGCGTTGACTCCCCCACCATCTTGCGCAGCGCGTGGGCATAATCACCATGGCGGTTGGGCTCGATGGCATCGGCCACAAAGACCACCATATCGAGCGGCGTCATGTCGCAAGCGCCCACGGTGTGACGGTCGACAGCTTGAAAGACCGCCGGCGACAGCTCGGGAAAGAGCTGCGGAAGCTCATAGGCGGCAACCGGGCCATGCAAAAGCGGCGTCGCGGCGGACGGAGAGCCGGCAATCTTAATGCTGTAATGCAGAGCGCGCGTGACCAACTCGTCGTCGGATAGCACTTTGTCCCAGTCGTGAATCAGGCCGGCGGCGGCGGCATCAAAGCGGTCGACGCCATACACCTCGGCCAGATGGAGCGCGGTCTCGGCAACACCCAGCGAATGCATGTAGCGCTTTCGCTTATCCTTCATACGCACATCGAGCAGCTCTTGAATGCGCTTGAGCAGCGCGCGCTCATCGCCCTCAAACTGATCCTCTACCGACAACGTAGACCCCCATCACTCAAAATCTTCTTGACCCAGATCGGTATACAGCCCGCGTTTGCGAATATAGCCGAGCACGGACTCGCTCGTAAGATAGCGCACGCTCATGCCACGGGCAACTCGCTTACGAATGTTGGTCGAACTAATCGCCAGCGCCGGAATCTGGATATACCGCACGTCAAACGGTAGGCCCGATTCCTTAATCCGCGCCCGGGCCGTATCGATATCAAAGCCCGGTCGCGTCGCCGCAATAAACGTGGCAAGCTCGGCGATTCGGTCGGCATCATGCCAGGTCACAATATCGATAATCGCGTCGGCACCCGTAATAAAGTAGAGCTTTACCTGAGGCGGGTAAAAGTCGCGAAGGGCATGAAGCGTATCGGCCGTATAGGTCACGCCTGGACGGTCGATCTCGAAACGGCTCGCCAAAAAAGCCGGATTCGCAGCGGTTGCGAGGACCGTCATGGCATAACGGTCCTCGGCGGGCGTCACCGGTTTGTCGAGCTTAAAGGCAGGAGAGCCGGCTGGCATAAAGAGCACGGCGTCCAAGTCGAGCGACTCGCGAGCCTGCTCGGCGGTAACCAAGTGCCCGTAATGAATCGGGTCGAAGGTGCCACCCATAATGCCAAGCCGAAACTCCTGCCCATCCTTGATAGGCAGCTCAGGCAATCCGATTCCACCGCGCAGCGACATGGCCTACTCGCCCTCCGGGGTCTCGGCATCGTCCGCGGCTTCTGCCGTATCGACAACCTCGACGCCCTCGTCCGCAGCATCGGCTACGTCAACGACCTCAACGGCAACGTCCTCGCCTTCGTCCTCAAGCTCCTCCTCGTACTCCGAGAAGTCCTCGGCGCCCTCAAAGTCAAAGGCGCGCTGGCAAATGCGGACCTCGTCGCCCGCACGGCAGCCGGCCTTCTCGAGCGCTTCGTCAACACCCATGCGCGCAAACTTATGCTGCAGGTAGATGACGGCTTCCTCGTTTTCCCAGTCGGTCTGGATGACCATACGCTCAATCGCGCGACCGACCACGCGGAAGGCATGGGGCTCTTCCTGAACAATACGGAAACGCTTCTCACGCTGCAGGCGACGGCGCTCCCACTCATCGTCGCGCAGATCGACCGGCTCATCGGAGGCAGCCAACTCGGCGCGCAGCTTAGCAACCTGCTCGCCCACGGCAAGCATCAGCGTGTTGAGGCCGGCGCCCGTCACAGCAGACACGGCAAAGAACATATGTCCATCGTCGAGCGCGGCGCGTTTGAGGTCGGCAATCTTGTCAGCAGTGCCCGGCGCATCGCACTTGTTGGCGACGACGATCTGCGGGCGCTCCGAAAGCTCGGCACCATACTGCTCGAGCTCGCGGTTGATGATGCGATAGTCCTCGACCGGATCGCGATCCTCAAAACCGCCCGTCATATCGACGACATGCATGATGAGTGCCGTGCGCTCGATGTGGCGCAGGAACTGATGGCCCAGGCCACGGCCCTCGCTCGCACCCTCGATAAGACCGGGGACGTCGGCAACGACATAGGAGTACTCGCCGGCACGCACCATACCCAGGTTGGGCACGAGCGTGGTAAACGGATAGTCGGCGATCTTGGGTCGGGCGGCACTCATGCGCGCGATAAGCGAGGATTTGCCCACCGAGGGGAAGCCAACGAGCGCGGCATCGGCCATAAGCTTCATCTCGAGCTCGATCCAATGCTCCTCGGCAGGCTCACCCAGCTGGGCGAACGCGGGCGCGCGGCGCACCGACGTCACAAAGTGAGTGTTGCCCAGACCGCCGGCGCCACCGGGGGCCACGACAACGCGCTCGCCGTCGTGCACCAGGTCGGCAATCTCGAACATCGGGGTCTGCGTCTCGGGGTCGAGCTCGCGGACTACGGTGCCCATGGGGACCTTAAGAATCAGGTCCTCGCCGCTCTTGCCGTTACGACGGGCGCCCTGGCCATGCGTTCCGCGCTCAGCACGAAAGTGATGCTTAAAACGGTAATCGATCAGCGAAGACAGCTGAGCATCGGACTGGATGACGACATTGCCGCCACGACCGCCGTCGCCGCCATCGGGGCCACCCTTGGGAACAAAGGCCTCGCGCCTAAACGACATGCATCCGGCACCGCCGTCGCCGCCGCACACGTTAATGCGGCTGATATCGGTGAACTGTGACAACAGAATCGCCTCCTACAAAAAGAGGGAGACCCTTGAATCCTAAAACTCAAGTGCCTCCCACATATGTGCTCTATGAAGGGTGAATTACGCGTTCGCGAGCGGGCGTACGCTGACCCTGTGCTTGATACCCTTGTGGAACTCAACGGTACCGTCGACCAGCGCGAACAGCGTATCGTCCTTGCCACGGCCAACGTTCTCACCCGGGTGGATGTGCGTGCCGTGCTGACGGACGAGAATCGTGCCCGTGGTTACCGTCTGGCCGGCGAAGCGCTTCGTGCCAAGGCGCTGACCGCGGGAGTCACGGCCATTACGGGAGGAACCGAGTCCTTTTTTGTGTGCCATTGTGTATACCTACTCTTTCGTTACGAGTGTAATCTACTCGGCGACGGGAGCCTCGGCAACAGCCTCGGCCTCTGCCTTGACAGCCTTCTTGGCGCGGGACGTAGCCTGGACCTTCACGATCTTCAGCTTGGTGAGCTGCTGACGGTGACCCTTCAGACGACGATAGCGCTTACGCTTGTGGAACTTGAAGACCAGCTGCTTCTCGCCCTTGAACTGCTCAACGATCTGAGCGGTAACCTTGGCCTTGGCCAGCTTGTCGGGATCGGTGACGATCTTCTTACCATCGTTGAGGAAGATGACCGGCAGGGTGACCTTGTCGCCCTCATTGCCCTCGATCTTCTCGACGGTGATGACATCGTCGGTGGCGACCTTGTACTGCTTGCCGCCCGTGTTAACGATTGCGTACATGTTTACTTGCCCTTCATGCATCAGTTAGTGCAACAGCCGAATATAGTAGCAGGCGATAATACCCCCGTCAACGAGTATGTGGAGCAAATCCACAAGTTCGCACAGGTATGGGGCTGACGAGTCGGCCCTCGTCGTCCTCGCATGCTTGATTCTGACGCTCGACATCGTAGGAGCAGATGGTCACGAGGTCTTGCATACCGGTGGAAACAATAGGTGCATCGACGCCCGGGGTCAAGCCCTGCAACAAAACATCAGCAGCAGAAAGCAAAATCTCCGGACGCATGGAGCCCTCGTTGTCGGCATGGGTGTCGAGCATGAGCACCAGATGGTCCGGGCGCTCCCCCGCCGCGAGCTCATAGCCAACGAGCGTATGGTCCAGATCAAGTCGCTTGCTCTTTTTGCCGCGCGCATAGTCAATGCCATGACCCGCGCGCAGCGTATCGATCGCAGCGCGCACCTCGTCGGCACTCACGGGGGCTTTGGGGTCCAGGTGCAAGTCGATGCGGTACGACAGACGCGTAAGCTGAGGCGTCAGCGCCGGCGTGCGAACGTCGATGTAGGCGGCCTCGATAGGCGCCAGATCGGCAGGCGATGCAGCGGCCAGGCGCTCAAACGCCTCGTCGAGCGCGACGAACTCGGTCATAAACAGGTCATACCACTCGCAGGTCGACGACGTGCCCACGGGCAGCGCCGACGAAAAGCCCACGCGCATATGCGGCGAGAAACCCTGCGTCACAGCATAGGGCAGGCCCGCACGGCGCACGATGCGCTCAATGGTGTGGATTAGTTCCAAATGGCCCAGGTACTTAAGGCGATCACGCTTGCCGTAGCGAACGCGCAGCCTAAAGAGCGTGGGATTGTCGGTCAAGCGCTCACTCATGCGCGATCACCCATCAATACGTTCTTGGCGTGGAGCGTGGGGCAGATTCCGCAGCCGGTGCACGACGTGCGGGTGCAGTCGGGCGTCGTGACGCCCTCAAGCGAACGGCGGTACTCGCGCTCAAGGAAGCCGCGCGTGCAGCCGGGGCTCACGTGCTCCCAGGGCAGGCGCCAGTCCAGCTCGTAGGGCAGGTGCACCAGCTCGTTGAGGTCGATGCCGTTTTTGGCAGCGGCCTCCTTCCAGTTGTCGAGCGAGAAGTGCTCCACCCAGGCGTCGAAGCGCGAGCCCGCACGCCAGGCGTCGATGATGACCGGCGTCATATCGCGACCGGCACGGGAGAGCGCAGCCTCGATAAGCGAGGTCTCGGCATCGTGGTAGTGTACGCGAACGGCGCGGTTGCGCACGCTCGTGATGAGTAGCTTCTGGCGGCGCTTGACGTCATCGTAATCGAGCTGGGGGCACCACTGGAAGGGCGTTGCCGCCTTAGGGATGAACACCGAAACAGAGATAGACACCGAGATAGAACCGCGGCGTGCCTTGGGCACCACGGAACGGCCGAGCTCCAGCACGTGATCGGCCAGGTTGGCGATGGCCACGATATCCTCGTCGCGCTCGCCGGGAAGGCCCATCATGAAGTAGAGCTTCATGCGGTTCCAGCCAGCCTCGAAGGCCGCCTTGGCCGCGCGGTCCAGGTCCTCCTCGGTCACGTTCTTGTTAATGATGTCGCGCATGCGCTGGCTGCCCGCCTCGGGCGCAAACGTCAGGCCGCCCTTCTTTTCGCCGGCGACCGACTCGGCCATATCAACGCCAAACGAATCCAGGCGCTGCGAGGGAATGGACACGCGAATGCCCGTATCTTCCAGACGGCGGTTAAGGCGACCGAGCACGTCGCGGATACAGGAGTGGTCGGTCGTCGAAAGCGAGGTAAGCGACACCTCGTCATAGCCAGTCTTTTCCAAGCCCTGGATCACCGATGACACGATCTGGTCGGCCGAACGCTCGCGTACCGGACGATACGTCATGCCTGCCTGGCAAAAACGGCAGCCGCGGGCGCAGCCACGCAGGATCTCGATAGACAGGCGATCGTGGACGAGCTGCGCATACGGCACGCACGACTGAGAAAGCGGATTGGTGGCACCAAAGTCCTCGACGACGCGCTTGTAGACTACCGGCGGGACTTCCTTGCCCTCGCGCGGCACGGTGTAGCCATGCGGCGAGCATGGCTCGTCATGACGCACCTCATACAGGGACGGCACATAGGTACCGGCGACCGTCGCGAGCTGCTCGACAATCTGAGCGCGCGAGACGCCCTCGTCGCGCAAGCGGCGATGCAGCTGGCAGATCTCGAGCAGCGACTCCTCGCCCTCGCCAATGAGGATGGCATCGAAGAATGCCGCGTACGGCTCGGGGTTATATACCGAGGGACCACCGGCGACGATGATGGGATCGTCCTCGGTGCGGTCGGCAGCCAACAGCGGAATGCCGGCGAGATCGAGCGCTTCGAGGAAGTTCGTCACAGCCATCTCGTGCGGCACGTGCATGCCGACGATGTCGAACGAGGCCACGGGCGCTGCACCCTCGAGCGACAGCAGTGGAATCCCCGCCTCGCGCATAGCATCGCCCATATCGGGCCACGGCACATAACCGCGCTCGCAGGAAATGCCCTCGGCCTGATTAAGGATGTTGTAGAGAATGGCGATGCCCTGATTGGGCAGACCGACCTCATACACGTCCGGATAGATCATGCAGCAGCGATAGTCGGCATCGGCCTTTGAGAGCGTGCCCCACTCGTGGTCGATATAGCGACTCGGCTTTTCGACCTTGGCGAGCAACGGCTCGATCAGATGAAAACAGTCTTGGTATGGAACGCGCAAAAGAAACCCCTAAGCAGCGAGATCGGATGCATCCTCGAAAGGACTCATAGGACGGGTGGCGCCGGCGACCGTGGTCACCAGGTCGCGAACGCGCGAGAACGTGGCGCTGACAACCTCATTGGCACGGCTGTAGTCCACATCGCGCTCGTAGAGCGACACGAGCGCGCGACCCATGCCATAGGTACCCGCGGCGGCGGTAAGCGCCTTTACGACAAAGCCAATGTGCGGCGTCTGCTTCACCAATGCGCGGGTGACGGCACGAATCACCAGACCGCCGGCAAGCACGCCCGCGACCTCGTAGCCACGCTCAGGCTTAATGCCGCGCCCAAAGATAGCCGCCAGCTCAAAGAGCATGCCCACCTGCGCCAGAGCCATCACGGGATAGTCGGCACCCGGCAAAAACACCAGGGCGCCCGTCGCCATGTTGGTGAGCGCGCACGAGGTAATGATGCGATTTGCCGCCGCGATGCGCATAAAGGCAAAGTTGGCAGCAAAAGCCGTCTCCTTGTCCGTACGATCGAGAATCCAGCGGGCAAGTGTCTCGAGCAGATAGGTCTTATCGGTCGCTGCCACCACGCCGAGCATGGGCGTAGATTCCTCAACGAACGGCACCTCGACGGCGGACTCGGCAAGCACGCACACGGGCGCGCCGGCAATCACGAGCTCCTGCACGGCACTCTCCAGGCGGTCGGATCCGCACGAGAGGACCAACACCACGTCGGTATCGGCCTTGGGAACGATACGGTCCTCCCCTAGGCGATCAACACGCACAATGCCCGAAGTCGTCTGTGGCACAAAGGCATCGCGCACCGTCTCGACCAAAAAGCGAGACGCAGTCGAATCAAGGTAAACCGAAACACGAACCGGCGTATCGGAATCCTTCTTAACAGACGCGCCCATCTTAAAAGCGCTGGTCAACTTATCTACGGGAATCTTCATGGCAAACCCCTCCAGCGGTTACGCGGCGCCCGAACGATGCCGCCATATGGATTGTACGATACCCACCGTCAGCAACTGAATCATCATCGACGACGAACCAAAACTAATAAACGGCAGCGGAATACCGGTAATCGGCATCATGCCAATGCACATGCCGATGTTCTCGAAGGTTTGGAACGCCCACATGCCGACGATACCCACGCACGATAAGCGCAAGAACAGCGACTCGCACTTAAAGGCAACACGAATCGTCGAAAAGATCAGCAGCACGTAGAGGCACAGAAGCAAAAAGGAACCGCAAAAGCCGAACGTCTCGGACAGGAAGGCGAAGACGAAGTCGGTGTGGAACTCGGGCAGAAAGCCGCCGGCCGACTGCGTCGCGTGGCCCAAGCCCTTACCAAAAAAGCCACCCGAGCCGACGGCAATGAGCGACTGCTGCAGGTTGTAGGCATCATCCGAATCGGCTTTGTCGGGGTCGATGAAGACTGTCAGACGGTTCATCTGATACTGCTTGATAAGCACATCGTGGCCAAGGAGCGAATCAAAGACCGAGTCGAGCGCCAAGATGAGCGCAATCAAACCAACCAGCAGGGCCAAGGTCGACAGCACCCATTCGCGGCGCGCACCGCTCATGCAGATGACGATTGCGCCCGACACCAGCACGACCAGACCCGAGCCCAGGTCGCCCATGGCGACGACGGCCAAAAACGGAATGGACAGCATGCCGCAGAGCTTAATGTAGTCGCGAACGGTATCGATACGCCCGTTGTACTGCGAGCCAAGCGTAGCCATAAAGAAGATGGTGATGAGCTTGACGAGCTCAACGGGCTGGAAGGTCAGGCCGATACCGGGGATCTTGATCCAGCCCGTCATGCCCAGACCGCCCGTATAGGACAGACCCGGAATCTTGGGCGAGAAGATCACAATAAGGTCAATGACGAGCAGCGCCGTCGAGAAATTGGAAATGCCACGCAGGTCGGTGCGCCAGACGAGCACCGCCAGCACCGCGCCAATGCCAATGCCCAGCAGGTGGCGCGAGAACGAGGCATCGGCCTTAAACTGCGAGGCCGACCAAATAATGATGGCACCATAGGCAACGAGCGCGACGGTAGCCAGCAGCACACCGATGTGTACCTTCTGGCGGAACGTGCCGCGCGAGGCCGAGAGCTGCTTGTTAACGCGGTCCAGGCTGCTGCGAGAGCCGGTTTTGGTTGAGCGGAACAGGTCCGCCGGCGAAAAGTCCATCGCAACCTCCTATCGAACCGAGGAATCGCCCGTGGCCGTCGACGTGTCGGGCTCGTCATAAATCGCACCGAGGACATCGCGCACGACGTGCAACGCGGTATCGGAGCCGCCACCGCCCTGTTCCAAGATAGTGGCAATCACGTACTTGGGGTCATCGGCCGGCGCGTAGGCGCAAAACCACGCGTAATCGTCCTCGCCGCTCTTCTCGCCCGTGCCGGACTTGCCGTAGACCGTAGGGGTCAGGGAGTTAAAGTGCGCGGCGGTCGAAGTCGACGCGGAGTAAATCACATCGTGCATGCCGTTGCGAACAAGAGCCAAATCCGAATCGCTGTTGATCTTGGCCTCCAGGCGCTTCTTCTTGCCCTTGCCGTTGTACTTGTAGGCATCGCCGTCGCCATCACGCGAGACAGCAGACAAGAACACATGCGGCACATACTGTTTGCCGCCGTTGGCAATGCCCATATAGGCGCAGGCCATCTGCAGCGGTGTCACCAAAATGTCGCCCTGGCCGATGGCGATGTTCGTCATATCGCCAGCGTTCCATTTGCGGTCTTCGGCAGAGGCATCGGTAAAGTACGACTCTTTCCACTCGGCATCGGGAATGCGGCCGGCACCCTCGCTCGGAAGGTCGATACCGCAGGTCTTGCCCAGCCCCCAACGGCGAAAGACCTCCTGCAGGCCCTCGGGATGCTGGTCGTTGTAGAAAAACGCCTTGCCCATGTCGTAGAACACGGGGTCGCAGGAATTGGCGATACCGGACTGCAGCGTCATGGTGCCGTGACCGGAGTGCAGCCAGCAGTATTTTCCCCAAGATTTGCCCAAGCCGGTCCAATATCCCGTGCAGTTGGTCGTTTGACTCGAAGTGTACGTGCCAAACTCAAGGCCAGCCAACGCCGAGAGGGGTTTGATGGTCGAGGCGGACATGTACTGGCCGCTAATGGCACGGTTGAGCAGCGGATGCGAACCCTCGTCATCGTTGAGCTCGGTCCAAACATCGTTGGAGACGCCGCCGATAAACACCGAAGGATCGAACTTGGGCTCGCTGGCCATGCCCAGAATCTCGCCGTTATTGGGGTCGAGGCACACCACGGCACCGTTGCCGGCGTCGCTGTGGCCTGTGGTCTTAGCGAGCTCAATAGCACTTGCAAGCGCCGTCTCGCAGGCTTGCTGAATCTTGAGGTCAAGCGTGAGCTTAATGTCGGAGCCGGCCTTGGCAGGCACGGCGCCGGCCTGTCCGGTCACGTTGCCCGAGGCATCGACCTTCACCGTCTGCTCGCCGCGAATACCCTGCAGCAAGTTCTCGTAGTAGCTCTCGACGCCCGCCTGACCCACGATATCGCCCGACTGATACGTAATCTGACCGGCGGCGCTATCGTTATCGCCCGAAGCCTTCTTGTTCTGCGCCTCGAGCTGCTCGGAGGTAATGGTGCCGGTATAGCCCAAAATGTGACAGGCCGTCTCGCCGTACGGGTACTGGCGCTCGGTGCGCTCGGCAATCTTCACGCCCGGGAACTCGCCGGCATGCTCCTTGATATAGGCAACCGTGGAGCGGCGCACGTCCGTCGCGATGGTATGCAGGCTCTGGGCGCCCTCGGAATTGTCCTGAATGTTGCGCAAAACCGCGACGTAGGGCATGCCGAGCACATTCGCGAGGTGGTGCACCAGCACGGTGTCATCGGCCAGGTCGCGATAGGCGACAACGGCAAGTGACGGACGGTTTTGCACAAGTGCCACGCCATTGCGATCAAGGATTCGCCCGCGCACAGCCGGCGTGGTGACAGTACGCGTCTGGTTGCTCTTGGCCTGCTTGTCGTAGTAGTCCGACGAGACCATCTGCATGCCCCACAGCTTGACGGTGAGCGCGGCAAACATCGCGCCCACGCCGGCGGTGAGGATGGAGAAGCGACCCTTGAAGGCGGTCGCGGCGGTATTGCCCTCGCCCTCGGTGGCGCGCGGGGCCGTTCCATGCTGCGTATCGTAGGTAAAACGGGAATCGCCGCGGCGCATGATGACCAGCGCGACCACAATGGCCACGACCAGCACGATACCGGCGATGATAACCGTCATCTGGGAAGACATCTTTGAGCCTCCCCTATTTGAGTTTGCGGGTCTTGGGCTTGAAGCGCATACCCGTCTGATGACCACCGCGTGCGGAGAATCCGTAACCGGACTGCGGCACGACACCGGACATCAAAAACGGAATGGCAACCAGACCCGTCAGGATCGAAGACGGCAGGGCGTGTCCAAAAACAGCCACCACAAAGCTCGTCTCCAGACCCATAAACAGCAAGATGATGCTGTAGACCACATTGATGGCAAGCGCGAAGGCACCCACGGTAATACCGCGCGCGCTCGGGGAGCCGCCCGTCTGACCGGCCGCGCTGTGCACCAGGGCAAAACTGCCCACCGTCAGCAGCAGCGACATAACGCCCACCGGAACGGCAGCGGAAAGATCATAGAACAGGCCGCTGCAAAAACCGCAGACGACAGCCCGTGTGGGATCACCCGAGAACACGCTCAGGCACACCAGGATAATCATAAAGTTGACGCGACCGCCCGCAATGGAGATCTGCGGCGCCAGGCCTGCCTGCAGCAGCACGCACACAATGGCGGCGATTACAAACGTGCGGGAGCTCGCCCCCTGCTCGTGTAGATCCATGGACATGCCCCCTATTCGCTCGAGCCGGAATCGGTCGTCTCGGACGTGTCGGAACTGTCATCCGAGCCCTCGTCCTTCGTCTTGGTCGCAGCATCGCGCGACGTTCCCTGCGGCGTGCTATTAGCGGTGCTCACATCCTCATCCGAGGCCGACTGCTCGTCGGTCAACGAGGTGATGACGAGCACCTCCTCGTTATTCTCTGCCGTAGTCTGAGCGCGCACCACAATGGTGTAGTACACATCGTTGGCAGACTTCTCCACCGAGGAAACGGTGCCGAGCGACAGGCCCTTGGGGAACACACCGCCAATACCAGAGGTCACGATGATGTCGCCCACTTTGACGTCGGAGTCGACGCTCACGTACTCAAGACGCAGCGTACCGTCAGCCTGACCCTGCAGCATACCCTGGGCGCGCGTATCCTGCACCATGGCCGACACGCCAGAGTTCTCGTCACCAATCAGGCGCACGGTAGAGGTCTTGGCCGATACCTCGATAATCTGGCCGATAACACCGGCAGAACTCGTCACGGGCATGTTGATGGTAAGGCCGTCGGCAGAGCCCTTGTCGATGGTAACGGTCGAGGTCCAGGCATCGCCCGACGCACCGACAATACGAGCGGCGGTCGACTTAAGGTTGTAGGTCGATTGCAGCCCGACCAGGCCTTCCAGGCGCTCGGCAGTCTTTTGAGCCTCGGAAAGCTCGGCGACCTTAGAGGTCAGCACCTCGTTTTGCTTCTTGAGGTCGTCGAGCGACTCCTGCGAAGCCGTGAGGTTGGAAAACACGTTGCCGATCGCGTTGAAGGGAGCCGCCACGGCCGAGCCCAAAAAGCGCACCGGCGAGGTAATCGTCGTCATGCCCGAGCGTACGGCATGAATCGGCCCGGCCTCGCCCTCACGGATATAAAACGTGAGCAGCAACACCGAAATCAGGCTGAAAACAATCAACGGGCGCATACCCGTTGATTGTCGCTTGGTATTCAGATTTGGAGAGAAACCCGAAGATCGTGCCAAATGGAATCCACCTTTTGGAAATTAAGCATTGGTTTGGACGAAGCCACCGTCAAAGGCGTTGGCCTCGAGCACGCGGGCGCAGCCGTTTACGACGTTATCGAGCGCCGTGGGGCTGACGTTGACCGAAACGCCGGTCTCGTCGCGCAGGCGCACGTCGAGGCCGCGCAGCAGCGCACCGCCGCCGGTCAGCAGAATGCCGTAGTACATAAGGTCCGAGGCAAGATCGGGCGGCGTGGCGTCCAGAGCGTCCTTAACGGCCTTGGCCATCTCGTCGAGCGGCTTGTTAAGCGCGCGACGAATCTCCTCGCTCTCGATACGCACGGTCTTGGGCAGGCCCGTGATAACGTCGCGGCCGTTGACCTCGACGTCGAGCTCATCCTTGAGCGGCACGGCAGAGCCGACCTTGATCTTGATGTCCTCGGCCGTGCGCTCGCCGATAGCCAGGTTGTAGGCATCGCGAACATGGGTGAGGATAGCCTGGTCGAACTCGTCGCCGGCAATGCGGATGGACTGCGACACGACAATACCGCCCATAGCGATAACGGCGACCTCGGTGGTGCCGCCGCCGATATCGATGACCATGGAGCCCGTGGGCTCCTCGACGGGTAGGTCGGCGCCGATGGCAGCCGCCATGGGCTCCTCGATCAGGTAGGCCTGGCGAGCGCCTGCCTGGATCGTGGCCTCAAAGACGGCGCGCTTCTCGACCGACGTGACGCCGGAGGGAACGCAGACGACAACGCGCGGACGCGGAGTCCACGGATAGCGCTTCTCGGAAGCCTTGTCGATAAAGTAGCGAAGCATGGCCTCGGTGACATCGAAGTCGGCGATGACGCCGTCCTTAAGGGGACGAACGGCCACGATGTTGCCGGGCGTGCGGCCGAGCATGCGCTTGGCCTCGATGCCGACTGCCAGGATGCGCTCGTCGTTCTTGTCGATAGCGACAACGGAGGGCTCGCGGATGACGATGCCCTTGCCGCGCACGGAGACGAGCGTATTGGCGGTGCCGAGGTCGATGGCGAGATCGCCCGCATAGCTACCGAAGAACATATCCATCAAAGAAAACAACGCAACTCCTGATGTGTTGGATGATTGCTGGAAAACTACTAGCCCATCATACTAGCGCAAGCCCGGCACCTCACTTGCGGTGAAGCGCCGGGCAGAGCCAAATCCCATAAGGTCACTACTGGTTGTCAGCGGCCGAGAAATCGATATCGAAAGAGGAAACGGCCCAACCGATATGGTTGTCGGAGCGCACGAATTTAACGGTGTACTCCTGCTCGCCGCCCTTGGACAGCGAAGCCTTCACCTTGGCGGTGGTCTCGGTCATGGACTGATCCATACCCTCGATGGAGACGGTGGCGCCCTGCGGGATCGAGGAGATGATCATCGCCTTGGCGTCCTCGGACAGGCTCGAGGCCAGGCAGGACTCGGCCTTGGCGGTATCGCCGTCACCGGCAGCCTGGAACAAGTCGGTGATGACGGACTCCTGCGAGGGATAGCCCATGCCGCGCGTATAAGCATAGCCAAGACCGCCGGCAGCGATCACGATAAGCAAAAGCAGCACCAGGAAGATCTTAAGACCCGTGTGGCGGTGGCGACGACGAACCTTGGCCTGCTTGCGGTCCTGCTGGACCATCTCGGACTCGGACAGCGTAAAGAAGCCGGTGTCAGAGGGGTCGGGCATAAACTGACCGGTCGCGCCCGTGGGATCGAGCGGGTCGACAGCGGGAGCGTCCATCGCGGGAGCCGGAGCCGTGGACATGGCCGTCTGGGCCGAAAGCGCGGCGAGCGAGTCGTGCACGCGGGCAAGCTCGTCGGCCTGCTCGGGCGTGAGCTGGTAGATGCCGTCGGCGGTAGCGGCGTTAAAGGCATCGAGCGCATCGGAGGGACGGCCGGCGGCGGAAAGCGCTTGGCCCATGCCGGCGTTGAGGGCGCGCGTATCGTCGCGCGGGCCGGCAAAGTCGATAGCCGTGCGGTAGGTCTCAACGGCGTCCGCGGGGCGACCGAGCTTGATGAAGCAGCGACCCAGATCACCGAGGGCGGCGGCGGGAGCCGGGTTGGCGCCGTCGATGGCAGCCTGACGGAAGGCAGTACCGGCGTTGGCGTAGTCGCCCGACTGGAACAATGCGTTGCCCAGACCCAGGTAGGCCTTAAAAGGCGTGGCGTAGGAAGCGTCCTGGGTAGCTGCAGAGAACGCCTGGGCAGCCGTGGTGTAGTCGCCCACCGCGGCGAGTGCCTTGCCGCGGTTGGTGAGCAGGGCGCCGCGCTTGCCATAGGCGCCGTCGTTGAGCGCGGCGGCGTAGGCCTCGGCGGCCTCGGCGTACATGCCCAGATGCATCAGGGCGTTGCCGCGCAGGTGGTCGGCCTCACCCATGATCTCGTTGGGAGTCTTTGCCGCGCCAAGCATCTGGGCGGCAGCGGAAAAATCACCCGCGCGATAAGCGGCGCGGCCCTGTTGGATCAGCTGGCTATTCAAGGAAGTCCCCTTTACTCGTGAACGATCTCGACATGAACGATCTCGTCGCCGGCGCGCAGCTGCGAGATGACGTCGAGGCCCTCGACCGTGGTGCCAAAGACGGTGTAGCCGGAGTCGAGGTTATGCTGGGCACCCAGGCAGAAGTAGAACTGCGAGCCCGCGGAATCGGGATCCATGGAGCGGGCCATGGCAAGCGCGCCGTCAACATGGCTGTTGCGCGGATTGGTGGCAAACTCGCCCTTGATGCAGTAGCCGGGGCCGCCGGTGCCGGGCATGCCGTCGGGACCCTCAAGGCCGGCAGCGACATCGGCGCCGGACATATCGCGGGTATTGGGGTCGCCGCCCTGGATCACAAAGCCGGGCACATAGCGATGGAACTTAAGGCCGTCATAAAAGCCCATAGTGGAAAGCTCGCAGAAGTTCGCCACATGGATGGGGGCGCCCTCACCGTCAAACTTGACCTTGATGGTGCCCTTCGACGTCTCGATCACCGCGCACTCGTCACCGACGAGCTGGTACTCGGGCGTATAGAGCTCTTTCTTAAAACCAAACATGTGGTTCCTTCCTCGTGCGTTTAAAGCATATTTGTACGAATTGTAGCAATAAGCACGGGCTTCCATCAATTGCGCACGCAGGTTATGCCGCCGGAGGGCAACAAATTACGAACGCTGCTGCGGCCTCCAGGCGCTCACGTTGGCGTCGTACTGGTTAAGCGCGCTGTTGCCGCCTTGTGCGATGGGCGCCAGGATCTCGCTCTGACGGGCGCTCAGCGACTCGCCGTCGGGAATGGACAGCGAGATATCCCAGCTCTGGCAGATCACGTCGACACGCTCGTACATCCACTGGGCAAGCTGCTTTAGATGATCGATGTCCTCCGCATAGACCGTGTCGTCCTGAACCTTGAGGTTGTTGAGCTCATCCTGGGTCTTTTTAATCTGATCGCGCAGGGCATAGGCGCTCTGCGACAGCTCCTGACGGGTGGAGAGCGGTGTACGCAAATAGCCGTTATTAAACGAATCGATGACCTCGCCGATCTGATCATCGTCGCTGTACGACACGATGGTCTGGTACAGGCCGTCGAGCCTGGTGTAGAGCTGGTCGTCGGTTAAGACGGTCTCCTCCTGAACGACCTCGGACGCATCCTCTTGCTTGGACTCTTTCTCGCTGGCCTCGCCCTTTTGGCGCGACGGGAATGTGGTCTTGGCGGCCTGGCCAAACTGGTCGTAGAAGCCGGGCATGACGCCCATGGGATCGGCAGTCACAAACCAATAGGCACCACCGCACACGGCGGCGAGCACCGCGATGACGATGAGCGGTTTGGGGATATGGCGCTTGTGCTTGTGGTAGGCATCCTCGTCGGGGTGGACCTTGCGCTTGGCCTTTTGCTTTTTGGGCTGGGCATCATCGCGCAGGGACACCGGCGTGGGGATATCGACCTTGGGGATGCCAAAATCCTTATCGAAGGCAGGCAGCACGCAGGTCTCGTTGGGGTCGGCTGCGTCGGAGAGCACCGCGGCGGCAGAAGCCGGCGCGTGGGGCACCTCGGTATCGATCTGCTCCTGCGTCAGGCGCGGAAAGCCGGCCGTGCGCCCTGCGGCCAGGTCGGATGCGGCCGCGTCCTCGGAAAGGATGCCCGGCGCGGGGCGCCCACACTTGGGACAGGTACGGTCATGCGGGGACAGACGGGCGCCGCAGCCGTCGCAGAACACGAACTCGGTATGCTCGGGTCCATCGCCCGGACCAACGTATGCGTTGCAATAGGGGCAGAACGAGGCGCCGTCCTCGATGGTCTTTAGGCAATGCGGGCAGATCACGGCATCCTCTTTCCGAAGCAATTCAAACAATTGAGGTTAGAGCATAACATCGACACGGCCCCACAGGCGCAAGGCACCAATTCAACATCGCCAGGGTAGCTAATTTGGGACGGGGCTTTTTTAGCTACCCTGGCCGTCAATCGACCAAATAGACCGCGTCATCAGCCGGGGTAGCTAAAAAAGCCCCGTCCCAAAATTAGCTACCCCGCGAGGTGAGGTTACTTATTCTTCTTGCTGGGCATCGATACCTTGATGCCCTGGGCCGATTTGGTCACGCGGGAGCGCTTGGCAACGGCGCTCTTCTTTTTCTTGGGCTGGGCCTGGGCCACGCCCTCGAGTGCACGGGCCTCGGCCTCGCGGACAGTGCGCGCCTCACGGCGCTGCGCCATATCGGCGGCAACGCGCTTGGCAAAACGCCCGGCGGTCGATCCCGTCGAGCTCACCTTGCCGCCGCCGCGACCCAGGCGAACGCGCACGCCACGGCCAAAGCCGGTAGCCGCATGACGGCGACGGGGCTTAAGCGAGTCCATCATCGTGGCAAGCTTAAAGAACACCGCGCAGGTAAAGACGATGATAACCGCCAAAATGACCATCTGGCCCATCGACAGGTTGGCAATCGACAGCAGCCCCGGGAACCCGATAACGCCCGTCAAAATACTAGCGACGACAAACACGAAAAGCACCACGCGCAAGGGCGTGAGCGGCTGCGAGATACGCCAGATCAGGCTCACGCTCGCCGCGCACGACGTGAGCAGGCACATGGTCGAAAGCGTAAGCTGGCTAAAGCCAAATACGCGCGCCACAAAGATATCGAGCGCCGCGGCCAAAATGACCGCAATCGACGCCGGCAGCGCACGCTTAAGCACGTTGGTCAAGAACGACCCCTTCACGCGGGCGTTGTTGGGCTCCAGACCCAGCACAAAGCCCGGCGCACCGATGCAGAAGAAGTTGATGAGCGTCATCTGAATGGGCTCAAAGGGATACGGCGGCAGCGCGATGCACAGCGCCGCCAGGCCCATCGAGAAAAGCGTCTTGGTCAGAAAGAGCGCGGCGGAGCGCTGCAGGTTATTGATAGAACGACGGCCCTCGGCCACCACAGCGGGCATCGAGGCAAAGTCGTTATCGACGAGCACGATCTCGGCCACATTACGTGCGGCATCGGAGCCGGCGGCCATCGTCACGGAGCAGTCGGCCTCCTTGAGCGCTAGCACGTCGTTGACGCCGTCGCCCGTCATGGCCACGGTGTGCCCGCGGCGTTTGAGCGCCTGTACGAGCTCGCGCTTCTGCTGCGGCGTCACACGCCCAAAGACGTGATAGCGGTCCACCGCCGCGTCGAGCTTGGCAGGCGTATCGAGGGTCGTGGCGTCCACGTAAGCGTCGGCACCCGGCACGCCCACCACGCGCGCGATCGACGACACCGTACGAGGGTCGTCGCCGCTGATCACGTTGAGGGTCACGCCCTGCTCGTTAAAGTAGCCGATGGTCTCGGCCGCCGAGGTGCGGATCTCGTCACGGATGGTCACAAAGCCCACGGGTTCGGCCTCGCCCACCATATCGCCATCGGGCGTAAAGCCGTCCACGCGCGCCACCACGAGTACGCGGCAGGTATCGGCGAGCTCGGCGACACGGTTCTCGACCTGCGAAAACACACGGTCCGAAAGCACAAACTGCGCGGCACCCATCACATAGGAGCCCTGCGCGAACGACGCGCCGCTCCACTTTTTGGAGGACGAGAACGGAATGACCGACAGCGGCTCGGACACCTCGACCGGACGATCGGCGTAGTAGTTGAGCAGCGCCTGGCAGGTCTCGTTGGCATCTGCCGAGGTCGCACGTGCCACGTTGGCGAGCGCAAAGTCGAGCACCGTGGTCTCGACGGGAACAGCCGCCTCGTCCGAGTCAGCGCCAAAGCCAACACCCTCAACAGGTAGCGGGTAGGTGCCCTCGACCTCCATACGGCCCGAGGTAATGGTGCCCGTCTTGTCCAGGCACAGCACGTCGACGCGCGCGAGCGTCTCGATGCAGTAGAGCTGCTGTGCCAGCACCTTACGACGCGCCAGGCGCACCGTGGCAATCGCGAGCACCGACGAGGTCAGCAGCACCAGGCCCTGCGGAATCATGCCCAGCAGGGCACCCACCGTGGACAGCAGCGCCGAAGAAGGCACACGACCGGCCAGCAGCTCGGAGAAGCACCAGGAAAGCGCGCTATCGCCCGGGGTTCCCGCGGCATCCCACAGCTCGCTCACACTCGAGGAAAAGAGCGCCAGACCAAGCGGAATCATGATAATGCTCGCGAATCGCACGATGGCGTTGAGCGCGTTCATGATCTCGGAATTGACCTTTTTGACGTACTTGGCCTCGTTGTTGATCTTTGCCACGTAGTTATCGGCGCCGACATGGATCACGCGGGCGCGCAGCAGGCCCGAGTCGATAAAGCTGCCGCTCATGAGCTCGGAGCCTGGCTGCTTCTTAATGAGGTCGCTCTCGCCCGTCAGCAGGCTCTCGTTAACGAGCGCCTCGCCCGACACTACCACGGCGTCGGCGGGAATCTGGTCACCGCGCCCCAGGCGAATAATATCGTCGAGCACAATCTGGTCCAGGTCGAGCTCCACCTCGGCGCCGTCGCGCACCGCGATGGCCTTCTTAGAGGTGAGCAGCGTGAGCTTGTCGACCATCCGCTTGGAACGCATGGACTGAATGACGCCAACTGCCGTGTTCAAGAACACCACGAACAGGAACGTCAGGTTCTTAAACGAACCGGTCAGCAACACCAAAATCGCCAAGACCACGTTGATCAAGTTGAACAGCGTGCAGAGGTTCTCGATGATGAGCTCTTTGACCGACTTGGTCTTGAGCTCCATGTTGCGGTTGATCTTACCGGCGGCGATGCGCTCCTCGACCTCGGCGGCCGAGAGTCCGCGCTCGATATCCGTTGCTGCCATACCACGTCCCATCACGTCGCGTCGGTATAAGAAAACCGCCCGGACCATGCGAGGTTCGGACGGTCTTACGTTCGATGGTGCCCCATGTTGGATTCGAACCAACGGCCTTCTGCTCCGGAGGCAGACGCTCTAATCCCCTGAGCTAATAGGGCGAACGGTAGGCATTATACCCAAGTGCACCACGGGCTAACAAAATAATAGAAAAAGCTTTGCAATTACGTGGGAGACGCGCCACGACGGTGCGCTTTAGGCGGCAAAAGCGAGTCAGATAGTATAAACTCTCATGCACCATATAATACGGCTCGCGATGCGGGCCGTTTTTGCAAGGGCTATCCATCGAGGTGAGAGGCACACCATGATTGCGATTTTAAAGCAGAGCGCCAGCGACGAAGCCGTCAGCCACATCGTCAGCTGGATCGAGAAAAAAGGACTCAAGACCGACGTCTCGCGCGGCGAGAACGAGACCATCATCGGCCTGGTGGGCGATACGACCAAGATCGACCCGTTCCTGCTCGAGTCCATGGACGTCGTCGAGCGCGTGCAGCGCGTCTCCGAACCGTTCAAGCGCGCCAACCGCAAGTTCCACCCCGAGGACTCCGTCATCGACTGCGGCCACGGCGTCAAGATCGGCGGCGACCAGTTCCAGGTCATCGCCGGTCCCTGCTCCGTCGAGGGCGAGAACCTCATCCGCATCGCCCGCCGCGTGAAGGCCGCCGGTGCCACGATGCTGCGCGGTGGCGCCTACAAGCCCCGCACCTCCCCGTACGCCTACCAAGGCATGGGCCCCGCCGGCCTGGACCTGCTGTGCGAGGCATCCGCCGAGCTCGACATGCCAATCGTCACCGAGATTATGGACCCGCGCGACGTGCAGGTCTTCCTCGACAAAAAGATCGACGTCATGCAGATTGGCGCTCGCAACGCCCAGAACTTCCCCCTGCTCAAGGAAGTCGGCAAGACGCAGACCCCGATCCTGCTCAAGCGCGGCATGTCCGGCACCGTCGACGAGCTGCTTATGGCAGCCGAGTACATCATGAGCGAGGGCAACGACAACGTCATCCTGTGCGAGCGCGGCATCCGCACCTTCGAGACCCGCACCCGCAACACCTTCGACCTCAACGCCGTGCCGGTGCTGCACCACCTGTCGCACCTGCCCGTCGTCGCCGACCCCAGCCACGCCACCGGTTACACCCGCTATGTTGAGCCCATGGCGCTCGCCGCGACTGCCTGTGGCGCCAACGGTCTGGAGATCGAGGTCCACGACGACCCGAGCCACGCTTGGTCCGACGGCGCTCAGGCGCTCACCCCCGACCAGTTCGACGACACCATGCTCCGCATCCGCGCCATCCGCGAGGTCGTCTGCCAAGAGACCGTTCAGGAGTAGGCCATGGGTACGGTGAGAAACGCACGCGTTAACCAGGGTGGCCCCAAGTGCGCCGGCATCGTGGGCCTGGGCCTCATCGGCGGCAGCTTTGCCCGCGGCTATGCGCAGGCGGGCATCCGCGTGCTGGCGTGGGACCCCGATGACGACGTCATGACGGCCGCCAGCATGGGCACCGTTGCCGGCGAGCTCAACGACGAGACGCTCGGCGAATGCGACATCATCGTCCTGGCATGCTACCCCGAGGCCTGCATAGAGTGGCTCGAGGCGCACGCCCAGGCACTCGCCGACGCCACCGACACCGAGGCCATCATGGGTCCCGTGGTGATCGACACCGTGGGCGTCAAGGGTATCGTGTGCGAGCGCGCCTTTGAGCTTGCTCGCGAGCACGGTTTTTACTTTGTGGGCGCGCATCCCATGGCGGGCACGCAGTTCTCGGGCTACGCGCATTCCCGCGCCGACCTGTTCCAGGACGCACCGCTCGTGCTTATACCGCCCGCAGTGGACGACGCACTAAAGCTGGAGCTTTTGGGCCAGGTGCGCGAGATGGTGCGCCCCTTAGGCTTTGGCAAGTTCAGCGTAACGAGCCCCGCCGAGCACGACCGCGTCATCGCCTTTACGAGCCAGCTCGCGCACGTCGTCTCCAACGCCTATGTTAAGAGCCCGACCGCTCAGGTCCACCACGGCTTTTCGGCGGGCAGCTACCGCGACCTCACCCGCGTAGCGCACCTCAATCCGCAGATGTGGTCCGAGCTCATGATCGACAACGCCGATGCGCTCGCCTTCGAGATCGACCATCTGATCGAATCGCTCGGCGCCTACAGCCGCGCCCTTAAGGACCGCGACCAGCGCTATCTGGAGAATCTCCTTGCCGAGGGCGACCGCATCAAGCGCGCGCTCGACGACGAGGCCTCCCACTAGACCACCCATCACGCCAGGTCGAAAGGACCGAAGCTTATGGCGATTACCATCGATATCGACACCGCACGCCCCTACCAGGTGCATGTGGGCACGTTTTTGCTGGAGCAGGCAGGCCCGCTCGTACGCGCCACCGCCGGCGGCTCACGCGCCGTCATCGTGACGGACACCAACGTAGGCCCCCTCTACCAGATGCCCGTTAAGCAGAGCCTCGAATCCGCAGGCTACGAGGTGAGCATCTGCACCTTCGAGGCCGGCGAGGCCCATAAGCGTGCCGAGACCTACGTTGCCATTTTGGAGTTTGTGGCCGAGCACGAGCTTTCGCGCTCCGACGTAATCGTGGCACTCGGCGGCGGCGTCGTGGGCGACGTTGCGGGCTTTGTGGCCGCCACCTACATGCGCGGCTGCAAGTTTGTGCAAATTCCCACAAGCCTGCTCGCCATGGTAGATTCGTCGGTTGGCGGCAAGACGGCCATCGACCTGGCAGCCGGCAAGAACCTGGCCGGCGCCTTTTGGCAGCCGAGCGTGGTCATCGCTGACGTGGGGTGCCTGGCGACCCTCACGCCCGAGCAGTTCGCCGACGGCTGCGGCGAGGTCGTCAAGCAAGCCGTGATCGCCGACCCCGAGCTCTTCGCCGAGCTGGAGAAGACCCCGCTCACGCTTGAGCTGCTGAACCGCGACGTGGCCCGTGTGGCGCTCATCATCGCCCGCAATATCGACATTAAGCGCGCCGTGGTCGTTGCCGACGAGCGCGAAACCAATCAGCGCAAGCTTCTCAACTTTGGCCACAGCGCCGGACACGCCGTCGAAGCCTGCGAGCACTTTGAGCTCGGCCATGGCAACTGCGTGTCGATTGGCATGGGCATCATCACGCGTGCCGCAGCCTTGCACGGCATTTGTGACGCCGGGCTGCCCGATCGTATTGAGGAGCTCTGCGCCCGCCACGGCCTCAAGACCCGCTGCGACCTAGATGCCGATACCGTCTTTGCCGAGGCGCTCCACGACAAAAAGCGCGCGGGCGACACCATCGACCTGGTAATTCCGCACGGCATTGGCCGTTGCAGCATCGACCGCACGCCGCTTTCCACCTTCCACGATTTGATTGCCGAGGGCCTCGGCCAGAAGGGAGACGTTTCCGCATGTTAGCCCGCATCACCCCGTCCCCGCTCAAGGGCACCGTTCCCGCCATCGCTTCCAAATCGATGGCTCATCGCCTCATCATCTGCGCCGCGCTTGCCAACGGCGAGACGCACGTTGCCTGTAACACGACCTGCGCCGATATCGAGGCCACGGTACGCTGCCTCACGGCGCTCGGCGCCCGCATCGAGACCGTCGAGGACGGCTTCCAGGTTCACCCCACCATGAAGAGCATTGAATTTGGCCTGCTCAAGGCCCTTGCCGGCGGCACGCTCGACTGCGGTGAGAGTGGCTCCACGCTGCGATTCATGCTGCCCGTGGCCTGCGCGCTGGGCGCGGAGGCCACCTTCGTGGGCCAGGGCCGCCTGGGCGCCCGCCCGCTTTCCCCGCTCTCGGACGAGATCATCGCCGCCGGTTGCGACCTGCAGGGCCTGGGCGGTTTTCCGCTCAAGACGAGCGGCCGCATGCGCCCGGGCACCTTTGTGCTTCCGGGCAACGTGAGCTCGCAGTACATCTCGGGCCTGCTATTGGCAGCCCCGTTGCTCGCCCAGCCTTCCTGCGTGCAGGTGACCGGCCTCATCGAGAGCCGCCCCTACATCAACCTGACGATCCAGGCCATGAAGGCTTTCGGCGTCGAGGTCAACGTCGAGCGTATTCCGGCCAAGGACGGCCAGCCCGAGGTCACGAACTTCCGCGTGAACAGCGGCTCGTACCGCACGCCCGGCAGCGTGACCGTAGAGGGTGATTGGTCCAACGCCGCCTTTTGGCTGTGCGCCGGCGCCATCGGCTCCGACCCCATCACCGTTGAAGGCGTGTCACTGAGCTCCGCACAGGGCGACCGCAACGTGCTCGCCGCGCTTTCGCGCTTTGGCGCCCGCATCGTGCGCTCCACCAACGCCGCCACCGTCCAGTCCGACAAGCTCGCCGGCTTTGAGATGAGCGCCCACGACATTCCGGACCTGGTGCCTGTTATCTCGGCCGTGGCATCGCTGGCTCAGGGACGCACGTTCATCCGTGATTGTGCACGCCTGCGCATCAAGGAATCTGACCGTCTGGTCACCACCACCCGCGAGCTCACCGCGCTGGGCGCGCAGGTGCGCATCGCCGGTGACGACCTCATCATCAAGGGCGTCGATGCCTTTACCGGCGGCGAGGTCGATTCGCACAACGACCACCGCATCGCCATGATGGCCGCCATCGCCGCGAGTCGCGCAACCGGCGAGGTCGTGATCCACGGCGCCGAGGCCGTCAACAAGTCCTATCCCGATTTCTTCGACCACTACCGCCTGTTGGGCGGCAAGGTCACGCTCGAGGAGGAATAGCATGTCCTCGACCTTTGGCAACGTCTTGCACGTAAGCATCTTCGGCCAGTCGCACTCCCCCGCCATCGGCTGCTCGCTCGATGGAATTCCGGCAGGTATCGCCGTTGACCTGGAGCAACTGCAGGCCTTTTTGGACCGTCGCGCCCCCGGCCGTGACGAGACCGCGACCAAGCGCCGCGAGGCCGACGCCGCCCACATTATCGCCGGCATAGTTGACGGACACACCACGGGCGCGCCTATCGCCGCGATCATCGAGAACACCAACACGCGCTCCAAGGACTACTCCGAGCTGCGCCGCAAGCCCCGCCCGGGCCACGCGGACTTTCCGGCACGCGTGAAGTACCACAACATGCACGACGTCGCCGGCGGCGGACACTTCTCCGGCCGCCTGACAGCGCCCCTGTGCATCGCGGGCGGCATCGCGCTGCAGGCACTCGAGGCCCGCGGCATCAAGGTCATGGCGCACGTCGCGCAGATCGGTGGCATCTCCGATCTGCCCATGGACGACATGGTCTATCGCGAGGCCGACCGCAAGGCGATCCTTTCGAACGACCTGCCGTGCATTGACGCCGCAGCTGCCGGTCGCATGCGCGAGGAGATCCTGGCCGCGCGCGACGAGCTCGACAGCATCGGCGGCATCGTGGAGTGCGGTATCTACGGCCTGCCCGCGGGCATCGGCGACCCCATGTTCGACGGCATCGAGAACCGCATCGCGCAGATCGCGTTTGGGATTCCCGCCGTGAAGGGCGTGGAGTATGGCATGGGCTTTGCCGTCGCCGCCATGCGCGGCAGCGAGAACAACGATCCGTATCGCATCGACGCCGAGACCGGCAAGATCGAGGTCGAGTCCAATAATGCCGGCGGCATCCTGGGCGGCATTTCGACCGGCGCACCCGTCATGTGGCGCATGGCCGTAAAGCCCACGCCCTCCATTGGCCGCGAGCAGCAGACGGTGGACATGGACGCTATGGAAAATGCCGAGCTCTCGGTCCACGGCCGTCACGATCCCTGCATCGTCCCGCGCGCCGTCCCCGTAGCCGAAGCAGCCGCAGCGCTGGCCATCTGGGACGCCCTCCTAGAAGACGCCGACCAGCTTTAGTCAACCCACCCCAAGGGTAGTTAATTTGGGACGGGGCTATTTTAGCTACCCCCATATGCCAGTCGTTATTTGCCCTGGCACTCATCGATTCGTCGGCAGTCAAAGGGTAGCTAAAAAAGCCTCGTCCCAAATTAACTACCCCAGGCAACGATTCACGAAAGGGGTCCCTATGGACCTTGCCGACATCCGCCAGACCATCGATGGCATCGACACCACGCTCCTCAACAGTTTTGTCGAACGCATGGACATTGCCACCGAGGTCGCCAAGTCAAAAATCGAGACGGGCAAGGCCGTCTTCGACCCCGCCCGCGAGCGCTCCAAGCTCAACAACCTTGCCGGCCGCGCGCCCGAGCGCTACGAGGCGCAGACCATCACCTTGTTCCGTCTCCTCATGAGCATGAGCAAGGCCGAGCAGCAGCGCTACATCAACGAGCTCAAGGGCATCACGGTCTCGCAAAAGGCCCACGCCACCGCCGAGGCCTTCGACACGCCCTTCCCCCAGACTGCCAGCGTCGCCTGCCAGGGCGTTGAGGGTGCCTACAGCCAGATCGCCGCGTGCAAGCTCTTTGCCGTGCCTGATATCGCGTTCTTCGAGTCCTTCGAAGGTGTCATGCGCGCCGTGCGCGACGGCTTCTGCGAGTTTGGCGTACTGCCCATCGAAAACTCCACCGCGGGCTCGGTCAACGCGGTCTACGACCTGCTCGCGCAGTTCGACTTCCACATCGTGCGCTCGCTGCGCCTCAAGATCGACCATAACCTGCTCGTCAAGCCCGGTACCAAGCTGCAGGATGTTCGTGAGGTCTATAGCCACGGTCAGGCCATCGCACAATGCGCCGGCTTTATCGAGGCGCACGATCTGCACGCCACCAAGTATCTCAACACGGCTATGTCGGCCGAAATGGTCGCCAACTCCGAGCGCGCCGACGTCGCCGCCATCGCCTCGCGCAGTTGCGCGGCGCTCTACGGTCTGGAAGTGCTGGAGTCAAACATTCAGGACTCGGACAACAACTACACGCGCTTCGTCGTCATCAGCCGCGAGCCGCGCGTCTACCCCGGTGCCAACCGTACATCGCTCATGATCACCACGGCCAACGAACCGGGCGCGCTTTATCGCGTGCTCGAGCGCTTCTACGCGCTCAACATCAACCTCATCAAGCTCGAGAGCCGCCCCATCCCCGGGCGCGACTTTGAGTTTATGTTCTACTTCGATCTGGACTGTCCCTTTGGCAGCAAAGCCCTCGATGACCTACTCGATTCCATTGATGACGTGTGCGAGAGCTTCACCTACTTTGGCAGCTACACGGAGGTGCTCTAGATGACTGACGTCGCCACAACCCGCCCCTACGGCGTGCTGGGCCGCGTGCTGGGCCATAGCTACACCCCGACCATCTACAAGGAGCTCGCGGGGCTTGAGTACGTGCGTTTTGAGCGGGAGCCCAAAGACCTCGCGGCCTTTATGACCGGCGATGAGTGGGAGGGCACCAACGTGACCATTCCCTACAAGCGCGCCGTCATGGACTACCTGGACGAGCTGAGCCCGCTCGCCGAGCGCATGGGCAACGTCAACACCATCACGCGCCTGCCCGATGGCCGTCTGCGCGGCGACAACACCGACTACTTCGGTTTCCAGTGCCTGGTCGAGGAGCTGGGCGTGGAGATTGCCGGCAAGAAGGTCCTCGTGCTCGGAGCCACCGGAGGCGCCGGCACCACGGCAAGTATGGTGCTGGGCGACCTGGGCGCCATCGTCGTTCCCGTGGGTCGCACGAGCAAGGTCAATTACGACAACATCGCACTGCAGTACGATGCCGCGTTGCTCGTCAACTGCACACCTGCCGGTATGTTCCCGCACTGTCCCGACGCCCCCTGCACGCTCGAAGGCCTCGATGCGCTCGAGGGCGTCATCGACATTGTCTACAACCCCGCCCGCACGGGACTCATGCTCGAGGCCGAGCGCCGAGGCATCCCCTGCATCGGCGGCCTACTCATGCTTGTTGCCCAGGCGGCACAGGCTGTTGAGCGCTACACCGGCCAGATTACTCCGCGTGAGCGCATTCTGGATGTGACGGAACGGCTGTCCCACCGCGAGCAGAACATTGCACTGATCGGCATGCCGGGTTCGGGCAAGACCCGCGTGGGCGAGCAGATCGCTCTGCTAACGGGTCGCGAGCACATCGATTTGGACCGAGCGCTTGAGGATCGCCTGGGGATGCCCTGCGCCGACTTTATCGTCGAGCGCGGCGAGGCGGCCTTCCGCGAGCAGGAGACGGCGGCACTGGCCGACATCTCCAAGCGCAGCGGCCTGGTGCTCTCCACCGGCGGCGGCGTGGTCACGCGCGACGAGAACTATCCGCTGCTGCACCAGAACAGCCAGATTGTGATGCTCAACCGTAAGCTCGATGAACTCGCCCACAAGGGTCGCCCCATCACCGCCCGCGATGGCATCGATAAGCTCGCCGAGCAGCGCATGCCGCGTTACCGCGCCTGGGCCGACTACATCATCGACTCACGCGACTGCGCCGCCAACACCGCCCGAGCCCTCCTCGACACCCTCCCGCCCGCTCTCTAGCAAAAACCACCACAAAGGGGACAGGCACCTTTGTGGTGGTTTTACACTCCGCTGCACCGTCGCACCGCCCGCCCAACCGCAAAGGAAGCAACCATGAAAGCTCTCGTCATCAACGGACCCAACCTCAACATGCTCGGTATTCGCGAGCCGGGCATCTACGGCAGCGACAACTACGACCGCTTGGTCCAGATCTGCAAGGAGGCCGGCGCCGCACAGGGCTTCGACGAGGTCGAGGTCTTCCAGTCCAACCACGAGGGCAGCATCGTCGACAAGATTCAGGAGGCATACGGCAAGGTCGACGGTATCGTCATCAACCCGGCGGCCTACACGCACACGAGCGTGGCGATCCTGGACGCCCTCAAGGCCGTAGCCATCCCCGCCGTCGAGGTCCACATCAGTGCCGTCGAGACGCGCGAGGACTTCCGCCAGGTAAGCTACGCCCGCCTGGCCTGCTTTGCCACCATCACCGGCGAAGGCCTCCAGGGCTACGCCCACGCGTTGGAGCTGCTGAGGGAGCGTCTGCTACACTAATCCATGGGACAAAATAATCAGGTTTGTTTGTCCCAAAGCTTAAGTAACTGTTCGATTGATATACAAAGGAGCATATCCATGTCCCAGTACGATTACCTCGTCGTCGGTGCCGGCCTTTCGGGCGCCGTCTTTGCCAACGCCGCCAAGCGCGCCGGCAAGTCGGTCCTGGTCATCGACCGCCGCGACCACATCGCCGGCAACATCTATACCGAGGACGTCGAGGGCATCCAGGTCCACCGCTACGGCGCCCACATCTTCCACACCTCCATGAAGGACGTCTGGGACTACGTCAACCGCTTCGCCGAGTTCAACAACTACGTCAACTCGCCGGTCGCCAACTTCCACGGCAACATGTACAACATGCCCTTCAACATGAACACCTTCGCCAAGATGTGGCCGGGCGTCGTCACGCCGGCCGACGCCCGCGCCAAGATCGCTGAGCAGGTGGCCGCCGAGAACATCGGCGAGCCGCAGAACCTCGAGGAGCAGGCTCTGTCCCTCGTGGGCCGCGACATCTTCGAGACGCTCGTGAAGGGCTACACCGAGAAGCAGTGGGGCCGCGACTGCCGCGACCTGCCCGCGAGCATCATCAAGCGCCTCCCCTGCCGCTTCACCTACGACAACAACTACTTCAACGACCGCTACCAGGGCATCCCCATGGGCGGCTACACCAAGATGGTCGCCAACATGCTCGAGGGCGTCGAGGTCCGCTGCGGCGTGGAGTACAAGGAGCTGATCGCCGCCGAGCCCGATATCGCCGCCAAGACGATCTACTGCGGGCCCATCGACGCGTTCTACGACTTTAAGCTGGGCACGCTGGAGTACCGCAGCCTGCGCTTTGAAACCGAGACGCTCGACGAGCAGGACCACCAGGGCGTGGCCGTGGTCAACTACACCGAGCGCGAGATCCCCTACACGCGCATCATAGAGCACAAGCACTTTGAGTTCGGCACGCAGGACAAGACCGTCATCACGCGCGAGTACCCGGCCGACTGGAAGCCCGGCGACGAGCCCTACTACCCCATCAACGACGCCAAGAACGAGGCCCTCTACAAGCAGTACGAGGAACTGGCAGCGCAGGAGGGCGACGTGATCTTCGCCGGTCGCCTGGGCGGCTATAAGTACTACGACATGGACAAGGCCATCGCAGCTGCCTTTGAGCTCGTGCGCAACGAGCTGGGCGTGGAGCCCACGGAGGCGTAAGGGTCCAAAACGGGCCTCTGCGCGAGCCGAAAACAGCACAAGCAGGCACACCAACGCCGGCAGGAGCAATTTCGCCCCTGCCGGCGTTTTAGTATGGAGACGGATTGGCTGTTCTGTCCATTATCTGGTCGATGATATGAGTGGACACGCACCGCCACAGAAGCAAAAACCGGAAGTATGCGGCAAATTCAAAACTTACCGAGCACTCCGGGATGCCGCAACGCCTCTACCTGCGGTTTCTCTGCGTGAAAAGGGCGGCGTGCTCATGGGTTCCGGAATTTGCCGCATACTTTGGGCGAGCGGTTCCGGAAGTGCGGGGAAAATCAAGATCGGCCGATCAGACCCCGGTTTTGCGCTTCCGCTACCTGCGGTTTTGTTGCCAAAAATCGAGTTGTGCTCGGAGGTTTCCGATTTTTCACCGCACTTCCGGAAAACGCAGCAACGCCGAGCGCCCTGAAGCGGAAAACGCGACAAATTCCGCTGGGAAAACAACCTCTTAAACGCAAAAACCGCCTTTCGGCGGTTTCCACGGACCAAGCCGGACGTACAGTCGCAAGGCCTCATCACAGTTGAAACTTTAAGAAATAACCCAATCCCAGTCAATCATTATCCAAATGGAATGACAACGGTCGAGTTAAATAGAAAAGCTGAGCTGCGGCAGGTAAAGCGGCCCCCATACTCCGCCAGCAGCAACATTCTCAATAATGCCCTTTGCATAGGAATACAGGTCTTGCATGCCGAAGCTAAGCGCCTCCCTATCAAATGCTTCGTCGTCTAAATCAGACGGAGCACGATAGATACCGGACACGGATATTTCGGAACGGTAATAGTGCCCCTCATCACTGGGAATGAGCTCTATAACGAGGTTGAGCTGCCGAAATCTAGCTCCATTTTCATCAGTGAAGGCATTCGTTATGTCATTTCTAACGTTAAACTCACCGTCTGACTTATTAACCCCCTCCTTCGGTGTCATTCCGCCATCAAATGAAAACCTATCGACTTTTTTAGACATGCATGTAATCGACGAAGACTCAATACGCTGCTTCTTCAGAGAGTCCATTTACATCTCCAATCGGAAGAGATTCTCATCAACCAAAGGATCAGAATCCCTATAAGCAGGAACTTTTCCTCCTGGTATTACAGACAAAAGCGACGAGCTAAGACTTGCACTCCCCTCATGAGGAACCAAGCCGAGATATCTGCGGACCTCAGGAACATCGCGAATGAGCCTCATAAGGGTATTGGCAGTAATAGATTGTTGCGATGCGCCGTTCTCCCAACGAGAGGCCGTGGGCTTCGAAACCCCTAAGACCGACTCAAAATCATGCTGTGTTAAGCCGAGATCTGAGCGCAAATGCTTTATTTCCGAGGGAGATAGAAGCTCATGAGCCTTGGCGTATTGCACGGCAAGCGCATGGGCGAGCTTAGTCGCCTCCGTAGCGGTCATTTCATCGTTGCCACACTCGCAAACATAATGCTCAATTCCTTTTACGGTAATTTTCTCGCCACGGTAAGTTTCAGTCATTGGCGCCGTGGTAAATTGCATTTCTTTGCCACATTCCATGCAACGCATGACTCCTCCTTTAATGAATGTATCCATCGATGTTCGCAGACAAAACGTTTAAATGCGCATTGCCTTCGGAATCGATTGAAAACTTAACGTACCAATCCTCGTATTCAAAACCTCGGCACACGTAGACATCTGCGTAAACATCATGCAGAGGCCCATCCATATCGAGCGCGATGGATTTTCTGAAATCGTCAGGCTCCAGATAATCAAATAGGTCAGCAAGGAAATGATCGATGTCCAAATAACCAAAATGATTCATCAGGTGTCTGCGCACCTTCCCATTTACAACCATCTTTCCCGAGCGAGCCAAAGACTTCGCTTCGTCAAGTGAATATGTCGGTCGGAGCTTGGTTCGATTCATAACCACCCCTTAGTTAGCATAATGCTAACTATATTCGTCTTGTTGCCAATTGGCAACTCAATATAGCGTTCCAGTCAAGAGCATTGCCGCATTATGGGACTATCAGGAAGTGCGGGAAAATCAAGGCCGGTCGACCAGACCCCAGCTTTACGCTTCCGCGACCTGCGGTTTTGTTGCCAGAAATCGGGTTATGCTCGGCGATCTCCGATTTTCCCCGCACTTCCGGAATTAAAGCCTCAAACCGAGAGTTCAAGTAACAGTGGCGGCATCCGCGACAACATCCAGTTGTTGCGGAAACATCAAAGGGCCGTTGCCGGAAACCGAACAACGACCTTTCTTTGTCATCGCCTCACGTAGAGTCCGCGATGACTGCATCACTGAGAACATTTTACCGTAATGTCTATCAACCCAACAAGGCGACGATTGCCGAAGCATCGGTTCGTCCCCAATTTCCATCTAAATAAAACTAGGGGATGCCCTCAGTTTTGAAGGAACCCCCTTGCAAAACGATGGCCTATAGCAGGCTTTCGCTTTTCATTTAGGACATCATACCGCAGCGGTTGCTAGCAGAGCAGACCTATTTCCGACATAAGCAGATCGACCTAAATCTCCCGAACAACAAGTCGGCCTTCGAGCATGAGCTTGTGTGCGAGGTTGTTGCTACGTCCAGCAATACCGAGCGAAGTGCCGTAGTAATCAAGGAGGGCGAGTACCTTAGCCACCTCTGACTCGCGAACACCCTTGGCGTAGTTTGAGTATAGGAAGACTAAGCTGGTATGCCCGTTATACAAATCCACCGTGCTAAAAATGGACTCAAAGTACGAATAATCGGCTCGCGAGAGCGAATGGCCAAAAAAGATTATCGAAGATGTCTTAAGACCATCCCCTCCCCTTTGCGAAGGATAAGCAATCGAGCCACTTGGAACCCCTCGAGCAGACTTCAACACGCGATATGTCTTGGTAAACGGGAGAATATCCCGATCATCCAAATTGCCGGAACCGTCGATTCCAAAAATACTTTCACCATCGAGCATGCCGTGGATATTGACAAGATCGGCATCCCCAAACCGCTGTTTAAGCCACCGATATGGAGACGTGTAGTTGAAGTTTAGAACAGTCACCGCATCATCGGGCATGCCATCGGCCACCACGGTATGCCCAATCAGCTTGCGCATTAAGTTGTCCGAACAATCTGAATAGCCATCTTTGCGGGCAACCTCATCTTTGAGATAGCAATTAAAGTAATGTTCCATACGCTCGAGTTCTGACATGAGGATGGAAGATAACTGCCCCTCGGGATCCTCGAGAACCTGAGGATACTCACAAGCGAGGTAATGCCCCACACGTTCGGTCCAAGGATTGGGCCTATGTCCCAAAAGGCGAGAGCCCTCCATGAATAAATTGGAATATACCTCTGAGGCATCCGAGTCCCCTGAAGCCTCAATGCCCAGCCCAGCAAGAACCTCTTGATCACCATTGTCGATGCCGTCTCTGAGCCGTTCAATTTCGTCGACCCGATTCTCGATGTAGTCACTTGCATTGAGAGTGTTCACTTCATTTGCTATATAAAAGTAGTCCTGCAAAGAACCGAACGAGACGGTGTTAGCGCCGGGCGATTTTAGCCGCTAATAGTCAAACGATTTTGACCAATCCCG
>URXE01000008.1 GCA_900551815.1 uncultured Collinsella sp. | reverse complement strand
AAAAGACCGAGTCGTCCTCGCAGACGCTCAAGCAGGAATACCTCGATACATACGAAGGATGAATGTGGGGGAGTGTTCGGATGATAGTTGATATTCAAGGGCCAGTTCGTGCTGTGCCGAAAAGACCGTGAACCTTTTGTGGGACACGCGGCGCCGTGGTACCATAGCCAAGTTTGTTGTCTTGGTCGGAAACCAAGACGCCTTATGCGCTGATCGGTAACCAGCGCCTGACCAATAAGGAGTCCTACCATGAAGCAGGGTATCCATCCCCAGTATGTCGAGTGCACGGTGACGTGCTCCTGCGGCAACACCTTCAAGACGCACGCTACCGTGTCCGAGATGAAGGTCGAGCTTTGCAACGAGTGCCACCCGTTCTACACCGGCCAGCAGAAGTTCGTCGACACCGGTGGACGCGTCCAGCGCTTCGCCGACAAGTTCGGTGGCGCCGCTGCCGCCCAGCTCAAGAAGGCTGAGGAGGCCAAGGCTGCCAAGGCCGCCAAGGCTGCTGAGGCCGAGGCTGCTCGCAAGGCCGCCGCTGAGGCCAAGGCTGCCGAGAAGGCTAAGCGTGCCGCTAAGTTCGCCGAGGAGGCTGCCAAGCAGGCTGCCGAGGCTCCCGCAGAGGCTCCCGTCGAGGAGGCCGCTGCCGAGGCCGAGACCACCGAGGCTGCTGAGTAAATAGCTCGCCGAGCAAACACTCGCATTCATGGCTAAAGGGCTGCGTATCCATTTGGGTGCGCGGCCCTTTTCTTTTATTGGTGCAAACGGACCTGCTCCCATGGCACCAAATTGGTGCGAAGGGGGACAGGTCCGTTTGCACCAAATGGCAGAGATGCAGCGTTTGCCCAGATAAAACCTGCCAAAATAAACCTTTCCCTTTTTGGCAGGTTGGTCGTAGTTATTACGTGGCGGTCGAGGTCGACCGTATAGGCCGCGCCTTGTTTGGCTAAAGTACAATCATCTGTGTTTAACTCGCCCGCAGCTGCACGGCGTGGGCGATGGCCAAAAAGGAAAACCACATGGGATTCATGTCAAAGCTGCTGTCCTTTGGATCCGATAAGGACCTTAAGCGCTACTACAAGATCGTCGACCAGATCAACGGTCTTGAGCCCCAGTTTGAGAAGATGACCGAGGAGGAACTCCGCGCCCAGACCGATAAGTTCCGCGAGCGTTACGCCAACGGCGAGTCGCTCGACGACATGCTCCCCGAGGCTTTTGCCACCGTGCGCGAGGCTTCCAAGCGCATCACGGGCATGCGCCACTTTGACGTACAGCTCATCGGCGCTATGGCGCTTCATGAGGGTCATATTGCTGAGATGAAGACCGGCGAAGGCAAGACCCTGGTCTCCACCTTGGCCGGCTACCTCAACGCTATCGCCGGCAAGGGCGTGCATGTCGTTACCGTCAACGATTACCTGGCAAAGCGCGACTCCGAGTGGATGGGCCGCATCTACAAGTACCTGGGAATGACCGTCGGTCTGCTCCAGAACAACATGCCGCTCGAGCTCAAGCGTCCGGCCTACCAGGCAGACGTCACCTACGGCACCAACTCCGAGTTCGGCTTCGATTACCTGCGCGACAACATGGTCACTCGCCCTGAGCAGCGCGTGCAGCGCGGCCACCATTACGCCATCGTCGACGAGGTCGACTCCATCCTGATCGACGAGGCGCGTACCCCGCTCATCATCTCGGGTGCCGGCACCAAGTCCGCCAGCACCTACAAGGACTTCGCGCGTGCCGTGCGCGGCCTTGAGCGCGGCGAGGACGTGTCGCACGACATGCTCACCGCCACCGAGGACGTCGAGCCCACGGGCGACTACGTCATGGACGAGGCCAAGCACACCATCGCCGCCACCGAGCGCGGCCTTAAGAAGATTGAGCGCCGCCTGGGTATCGATGACATCTATGCCGATCTCTCCGGCCAGCTGGTCAACCACCTGCAGCAGGCGCTGAAGGCCCAGTACATGTTCCACCGCGACAAGCAGTACGTGGTCACTAATGGCGAGGTCAAGATCGTCGACGAGTTCACTGGTCGCATCATGGAAGGCCGCCGCTATTCCGAGGGCTTGCACCAGGCCATCGAGGCCAAAGAGGGCGTGCTCGTGCGCGAGGAGAACCAGACGCTGGCCACCATCACCCTTCAGAACTACTTCCGTCTCTATGACAAGCTCTCCGGCATGACCGGTACGGCACTCACCGAGGACACCGAGTTCCGTGAGATTTATAAACTGCCCGTCGAGGTCATCCCCCCCAACAAGCCCGTGCAGCGTGTTGACCACGAGGACCTGGTGTACCGCACCGTCCAGGCCAAGTACAACGCCGTTGCCGACGACGTCGAGCGACGTCACGCCAAGGGCCAACCGGTCCTGGTGGGCACCGTCTCCATCGAAAGCTCCGAGAAGCTGTCGGCCGCCCTTACCAAGCGCGGCATCGCGCACGAGGTCCTCAACGCTAAGCATCACGAGCGCGAGGCTCATATCGTTGCCCAGGCCGGACGCTACGGCGCCGTGACCATCGCTACTAACATGGCCGGTCGTGGTACCGACATCCTGCTGGGCGGCAACCCCGACGAGCTGGTGCGCGAGCGCCTTGAGTACGAGGGCCTGACCATGGAGGACGTGACGCCCGAGCAACTCGAGCAGTTTAACGCCGAGGCCAAGGAGACCTGCAAGGCCGAGCGCGAGCGCGTGCTTGCCGCCGGTGGCCTGACCGTCATCGGCACCGAGCGCCATGAGTCCCGTCGTATCGACAACCAGCTGCGCGGCCGCTCCGGTCGTCAGGGCGATCCGGGCGAGACCCAGTTCTACCTGTCGCTCGAGGACGACCTCATGCGCCTGTTCGGCGGCGACAAGATGGACCGCGTCTCCAAAATGATGGTCACCGCCGACATGGGCGACGACATGCCCATCCAGCACAAGATCATCTCCAAGGCCGTCGAGAGCGCCCAGCACAAGGTCGAGAGCATCAACTTCTCCATGCGTAAGAGCGTCCTCGAGTACGATGACGTCATGAACAAGCAGCGCCAGGTCATCTACGCCGAGCGTAACAAGATTCTGGACGGCAAGGACCTGACCGACCACATCACCGAGGTCATGCACGACACCGTGTACCGCTGCGTACAGGAGTTCTGCACCAAGGACAGCCACGAGGGCGAGCGCGATCTCGAGGGCCTGCGCAAGTGGGTCGTTGAGCTCACCGGCCATATCGATACGCCGAAGTTCCCCGACGAGGACTTCGAGGCCCTTGCTGCCGATGTCCTGGCCTACGTTGAGAAGTGCTACAACATGAAGGCCGAGCGCCTGGGTGAGGACCTCATGCGCGAGCTCAACACCCAGGTCATGCTGCGCGTCATCGACACCCGCTGGATGAACTACCTGCAGGAGATGGACTACCTCAAGACCGGTATCGGACTGCGCGGCTTTGGTCAGCGCGATCCGCTGGTCGAGTACAAGACCGAGGCTTATGGCGCGTTCCAGATGCTCGTCGACACCATGTACGAGGATTACCTGCGCACCGTCCTGCGCATCGAGATCAAGGCCGCCCCGCACGCCGTGGAGCACAAGGAGGACCCCGCGCTCGAGGGTGCGCGCTTCTCCGGCCCCGCCGATGTCGATGGCGACAACGGCAACTCGGTGCTGCGCAAGCAGGCACAGGTGCAGGCCCGCACGGCCGTCCAGGGAGGCCCGGCTGCTGTCAACAACGGCGGTAAGGTGACCACCTACCGCAAGTCCGAGAGCGATGACCCTTATGTCAACGTGGGCCGCAACGACCTTTGCCCCTGCGGCAGCGGCAAGAAGTTCAAGTACTGCCACGGTAGGAATCGTTAATGGCCGAGGCTTTAGAGGTAACGCCCGCCGAGCTGGACGCGTTTGCGGACCGGCTCGGCGAGGTCGAGTCGTATCTTCATTTGGACGAGAAGCGCACGCGTGTGACCGAGCTCGAGGCCAAAAGCGTGGCCCCTGGCTTTTGGGATGACGCCGACGCCGCTCGCGCCACCATGGAGGAGATCGCTCGAGCCAAGGAAGATATCGCTGCCGTGGATACCGCGCGCGGCGAGCTGTCTGACGCCCGCGCGGCGCTGGAGCTTGCCGAGGAGATGGGCGACGACCCCGATGCCGCCGCATTACGCGAGGAGGCTTCCGCTACGGCAGAACGCCTGGCCCGCGCTATCGACGAGCTCGAGCTTTCGAGCTGGTTTACCGGTGAGTTCGATCACGGCGACGCGATTGTGACCATCAAGCCCGGACAGGGTGGCCTGGAGGCGCAGGACTGGACCTTCATGCTCTTTAAGATGTACATGAAGTACTGCCAGCGCCGCGGTTGGAAGGTCACCATCAACGATTGTCCCGCGGCCGAGGTCATCGGCATCGACCGTGCGACCTTTACCGTCGAGGGCAAGGACGCGTTTGGCATGCTGCGCGCCGAGGCCGGCGTCCACCGTCTGGTGCGCATTAGTCCCACCGACGACAAGAAGCGCCGCCAGACCACGTTTGCCGGCGTCGAGGTCATTCCGGTGCTGCCCAACGATATCGACATCGAGATCAGTCCCGACGATATCCGCGTGGACGTGTATCACGCGAGCGGCCCGGGCGGCCAGGGCGTCAACACCACCGACTCCGCCGTACGCGTGACGCATTTTCCCAGTGGCATCGTGGTCACGTGCCAAAACGAGCGCAGCCAGATTCAGAACAAGGCCGCGTGCATGCAGATTCTCAAGGCCCGTCTGTACGAGATCGAGCTCGAGAAGCGCGCCGAGGCGCTCGACGAGATTCGTGGACCCAAGACCACGATCGGTTTTGGTAACCAGATTCGCAGCTACGTGCTCTACCCGTATCAGATGGTCAAGGACCTGCGCTCGGGTGTGGAGACCAGCAACGTCGAGGCCGTTCTCGACGATGGCGATCTGGATCCGTTTGTGATCGGCTACCATCGCTGGGCAACCGGCAACGCCGATGCGGAAGGCTCGGACGCCTAGGCACATGGTTGGCTCCGGGTCGATGCAAACACTTCGCAGGGGTGGTATTTGCTCGGTGAATCGGTAGAATCGAATACAGCAAGAAGTTCAAAGCGCACTCGTTTTGGTGCGCTTTTTTGAGGGAGGCAGCATGGCATATCGTCTGGACATCAAGCGCATTCTTTCGCTGAACTTCTTTCACGATCTGCCCAAGATTATGCTGGGCTGCGCTCTGGCCGCTATCGCGACGGATCTATTTTTGATTCCCAACGGTCTTGCTGCCGGCGGCGTTACGGGTCTCGCCACGATTATCCAGGCGGTCGGCGCCTCGCATGGCATCTCGCTGCCTGTCGGTATTCAAACCATCGTGATGAATGCCTTGCTGCTGCTGGTCGTTATGCGCGAGGGTGGCATGTTCTACGTGGTCCAGACGGCGACGGGCTTTGTGCTGCTGGGCTTCTTCACCGACCTGTTTGCTCCGTTTGTGGCGCCGCTGGCACATGCCGACCTGATGCTGCCCGCTATGTGGGGCGGCATTATCACGGGCATCGGCTACGGCATGGTGCTGCGCGCCGGTGCCAACACTGGCGGCTCAGACACCATCGGTCAGATTATCTCGCGCAATACGTCGCTACCGGTGGGCTCCACCGTCATGGCGATCGATGTTGCCGTGTGCGCTCTCTCGGCCCCGGTCTTCTCGGTCGAAAACGCGCTGTATGCAGGCCTCTCGATGGTCATTAGCGGCTACGTGATCGATGCCGTGGTCGACGGCGGCAACAGGCGCCGTATGGTACTCATCATCTCGGACAAGTTTCCTGATATCGCGGCCGACATCATGTATGGCCTGGGCCGCGGCTGCACCAAGTTTAAGGCGACCGGTATGTACTCGGGCGCCGAGAAGCCGGTGATCATGGTCATCGTGAGCCGTCGCGAGCTCAATACGCTCAAGACGATCGTGCGCGAGCGCGACCCGCGCGCCATCGTGACCGTGGCCGACGTTACGGAAACTTTCGGTGAGGGCTTCAAGGACATTAACGCGTAGGGCCGACTGCGTTCCGTCCAAAAGACGTTCACATTGATAAACCGTTTCATCAGCGGTTCTGCCTGCTCAATTGCTCAAATAATGATAAATACTCTGGTAAAGCTTCCAGTTTCCAGCATAATGAATGACGTACGTGCATCGCGGCTGGGTTGGGACGACCTTCTGTGCCGTGCGCATCTTGTCTAAAGAGGATGAAAGGAAGGCACAATGAGCGACGAAGAGCTCAAAAAGGTTGCCAACGAGGTAAGGAAGGGCATCGTCACCGGCGTGCACGCTGCCAAGTCCGGCCATCCGGGCGGTTCGCTCGGCGCTGCCGACATCATGACCTATCTGTACTTTGAGGAAATGAACGTCGACCCGGCCGACCCCCGCAAGGCCGACCGCGATCGCTTCGTGCTTTCCAAGGGCCACTGCGCGCCTGGTCTGTACGCCGTGCTCGCCGAGCGCGGGTTCTTTCCCAAGGAGGATCTCGAGACGCTGCGCCACATCGGCAGCCACCTGCAGGGTCACCCCAACATGAACGACACCCCGGGCGTCGACATGTCCACCGGTTCGCTCGGCCAGGGCATCTCCGCCGCCGTGGGCATGGCCGTTGCCGCCAAGCACTGGGGCGATGACTATCGCACCTACGCCCTGCTGGGCGACGGCGAGAGCGAGGAGGGCCAGGTCTGGGAGGCCGCCATGTTTGCCGGCAACCAGCAGCTCGATAACCTCTGCGTGATCGTCGACCACAACGGCCTGCAGATCGACGGCCCCGTCGAGGAGGTCAACGACCCCATGCCGCTCGCCGACAAGTTCCGCGCCTTCAAATTCCACGTGGTGGAGCTCGCCGACGGCAACGACTTCGATCAGATCCGCGCCGCCTTTGCCGAGGCCCGCGCCACCAAGGGTCAGCCGACTGCCATTATCGCCGAGACCATGAAGGGCAAGGGCGTCTCCTTTATGGAGAACCAGGTGGGTTGGCACGGTAAGGCCCCCAACGATGAACAGTTTGAGCAGGCCATGGCAGAGCTCACGGCCGCCGGAGAGGAGCTCTAGGATGGCAGACGTCAAGAAAATCGCCACGCGCGTAAGCTACGGCGAGGCCCTCGTCGAGCTCGCCAACGAGCACGATGACTTTGTGGTCCTCGACGCCGACCTGGCCGCCGCCACGCAGACCGGCAAGTTCAAGGCAGCCTGCCCCGACCGCTTCTTCGATGTGGGCATCGCCGAGAGCAACCTGATGGGTGTTGCCGCCGGTATCGCAACCACCGGTCGCGTTGCCTTTGCGAGCAGTTTTGCCATGTTCGCCGCCGGCCGCGCCTTTGAGCAGGTCCGCAACTCCATCGGCTATCCGCACCTTAACGTTAAGATCGGTGCCACGCACGCCGGTATCTCGGTGGGCGAGGATGGCGCCACGCACCAGTGCTGCGAGGATATCGCCCTGATGCGCGTCATCCCCGGCATGACCGTGATTGTTCCCGCCGACGACGTCGAGGCCCGCGCCGTGACGCGTGCCGCCTACGAGTGCGACGGCCCCGTGTACATGCGCTTCGCCCGTCTGGCCTCGCCGGTTATCAACGACCCCGAGACCTACAAGTTCGAGGTAGGCAAGGGCATCGTCATGCGCGAGGGCACCGACGTCACCATCATCGCCTGCGGCCTGATGGTCGGCGAGGCGCTCGAGGCCGCTGAGCAGCTTGCTGCCGAGGGCATCGATGCCGAGGTCATCAACATGCACACCATCAAGCCCATCGATGCCGACCTGATCGTCAAGAGCGCCACCAAGACCGGTCGCGTCGTGACCGTCGAGGAGCACTCTGTGATCGGTGGCCTGGGCAGCGCCGTTGCCGATGTCCTGTGCGAGCAGTGCCCGACGCCGCTCAAGAAGATCGGTGTCAACGACACCTTCGGCGAGTCCGGCCCGGGTGCCGAGCTCCTGCACAAGTACGGCCTGGACGCTGCCAACATCGTGGCGACCACCAAGGAGTTCTTGGCATAAGGCGTTTTGCTTTGGCCTTAACTTGAGAGCCGTTCCCGTATTGGGCAATAAATAAGCCGGGGTGCCTTCCATGTGGAGGCACCCCGGCTTTTTGTTTAGGGAGAGGCGGGAAAGAAGCTAGAGAGGTTTTACGGTCGGGGCCAGGGTGTTGGCGAAGATGTCATCTGCCTTGAAGAGCGTTTTGGATTCCGGCGCGTTTGCTGCTTTCATTTCGGAGACGATGGTATCGAATGAGACGGCTCCCAAGGACTGTAAGTCGAGGGTCTCGCGGGCGGCATCATCAGAGCAGGCGCTCGAGCTCGATGAGAATTTGGAAAGATGAGCCATCGCGGCGTCGTAGGACCAGCGCGTAATCCATATTTCTACATAGCGACCGCCGCCAAGGTTAATGTCCTTTACACACCCGCCGCCGATATCGCCGCCACCCCATACCTCATGGTCGTATCCGGAAAGACTGCCGATGTATTTGTCGGGATAGGCGGTCGAGTACAGCCCTATCGAATCCCCGTTGACCTTTGCCGTGACCCTGCCATCCCAGTACTCGGGCAGGTCGACACTGAAGGTTTGGGCCTCGATATGGCGTGCGGCGGCTTTGCGCTGTTCCTCGGCCTGGCGCGCCGCTTCCTCTTCGGCGGCTTTCTTGGCCGCGACGGCGGTGTCGCGGCGGTTCGTTGCGGCGTGTTGCAGCGAATCGACGTTGGGCGCGTCCTTGCCCTTGTATGCCATGGCGAGTGTTACGGCATCGTTGATCTCGTCGTCGGTCACGTCGACAGCATCGATGGGCGTAAAGTCCAAAACCGAATCCTGCTCGGCGAGTTCGCCCAGATCAATCTTTTCGCCCTTGGCAAAAGCATCGTCAAGCGTGAGCTCGGCCTTTGTACAAGGCACCTGGTAGATAGTGCCATCGGCGGCGATGGGGGAGCCTGCCGCCTTGAGCGTGTACTTGCCCTGGATAAGCTTGACGCCCGAGCCGTCGGAAGCGACATATTCGACCTTGTCGACCTTCTTTCCGTCGACCGTCTTGCCCTTTACGCGCACCGGCACACGAGAAGCGCCGTTATCGGTGTCCCAGCCTTCGGCCTTTACACTCACCACGAGCGCATGCTTGGAATGAGCCGACTCATACTGCTCCTGCTCCTGAACATGCTGCTGATACAGGTGATACGCCAGCCCACCGCCCCCGCCAACAACGATTGCCGCCGCGCAGACGATAGCGATCACGACGCCTTTCTTGGGCTTCTTGCTGGGGGCGGGCGAACTCACAGGTGCCGGCGCAACCGCAGGGTTGGCTACGGGCATAGCCTGTGTCCCGTCAAGCGCAGCCCCGCATCCCACGCAAAACCGAGCCCCATCAGCAAGCTCAGCACCACAATAAGGACAAACCATATCAACCTCCAGCAAGCCTGGAACCATCCATCTAACTCAACTGTAAAGCGAAAACCCCAATCCAAGTTGCGCAACAATGAGCCCCAATATAAGTTGCGGTGAAATAGGGACTGATGAGGGCTTCTAACTGCTAAAACAGTCCCTATTTCACCGCAACTTCTAAAGAGGCCCCTTAGTAGCCGCAGGCCGGGCACAGGGTTACCTCCCAAATCTTTCCGCAGGACGGAGGAGCCCCCGCAGTGCGAAGCGCGCAGCGGGGGCTCCGACATGTCCGAGGACGATTTGGGAGGTAACCCTGTGCCCGGCCGGACAGATCCCAAAGCCCGCCATGCTTCTTATGTGCAGCAAAGGCAATCCTGCTAAAATACAAAGCGCTCATGTAGTTTAAACGCACGACGATAAGGAGCACCAGTGGGTAACCACTTCCGTACCTCCGGTGCGGGCGATGATGCCCCCAAGACGCAGCCGAGCGTCGCGGGCAGTCGTTTCGCCACTCCGGATTCAGAGGATCAGCTGTTTAGCCCGATCCCCGCACAGCCGGCAGATCAGGCACAGCCGGCGGCAGATCCCTTTGCCTACAACCCCAACAACGATGTTGCGCTTTCCGGCACGGCGGGCTTTGAGCCCGTTCAGGCGGTGACCGCCCGCGTGGCTCAGCCTCAGACGAGCGCTGCCACTCCGCAGCCCACCATAGCCGGCATCCCCGATCCCATGGCCCCTGCGGCTCCCGCGCCGCAGCCCGCGCAGTCCGGTCTTTTTGCCGGCATTCCCGACCCCACGCAGCCTGCGGCTCCCGTGGTCGAGCGCGATCAGGCCGCCGAGGTCGCAAGCCTCGACAACGCGCTCAACAATCCCGACTTCACGTCGGTGTTTGCGCCCATCGACCCGCAGGCCAGCCGCAAAAAGATGGCCAAGCAGGCCGGTGTCGAGCCCGTCATCCTTATGGAGCACGTCACCAAGATCTACCCGGCGCAGCCCAACAAGCCCGCACTCGACGACATCAACATCGAGATCTATCCGGGCGAGTTCGTCTTTTTGGTCGGTCACTCCGGCTCGGGTAAGACCACGCTGTTGTCGACGCTCAACCGCGACGTCAAGCCCACAAGCGGTCGCATTTTGGTCGCCGGCCAGGATCTCATGAAGATCAAGAACCGCAAGGTTCCGTTCCTGCGTCGTCAGATTGGCGCCGTGTTCCAGGACTTTAAGCTCCTGCCGCAAAAGACCGCCTACGAAAACGTGGCGTTTGCCCTGCAGTGCATCGGCAAGCCCAAGGGCGTCATTCGCAGCCAGGTCCCCGAGGTGCTGCGTCTGGTCGGTCTGGCCGACCAGATGGACTCGCTGCCCGATCAGCTTTCCGGTGGCGAGCAGCAGCGCGTGGCCGTTGCCCGCGCTATGGTCAACCGCCCGCCGCTGCTGATTTGCGACGAGCCCACGGGCAACCTCGACCCGGCGATTTCGCTGGGCATCATGAAGCTGCTCGAGCGCATTAACCGCACCGGTACCACCGTGATCGTCGCTACGCACGACCGCGAGATGGTCGATAGCATGCACCGTCGCGTGATCGCCCTCGAGGGCGGCCACGTAATCCGCGACCAGGAGAGGGGAGGTTACGGCAACTATGGCACCAACTAACGTGGGCTACTCGCTCAAAGAGGCAATCAGCCACTTCTTCCGTAACTGGACCACCTCGCTCGGCGCCGTCATCACGATTTTCCTTTCGCTGTTTATCATCGGCCTGTTCATTATGGGTTCCGCGATGCTGAACTCCGTGATCGGCACCGTCGAGGATCAGGTTGTCATCAACGCCTTTATTAGCGATGACGCCGACCAGGCAGATGTTCAGGCCTTTGAGGCCGAGCTCAAGACGTGGAGCAACGTCAAGTCCGTGACGTACAAGGACAAGGACGACGCGCTGGCCGAGTACACGAGCAAGATGTCGGGTAACGCCGACGCTACCATGAGCGCGCTCGACGGTCAGAACCCGCTGCCGGCTTCGTTTGCCATCGAGATGGACGATCCGTCAATGGTCGAGAGCACTGCCCAGAAGCTCAAGAAGAATGCCGATTTTCAGAAGATCGCGGACGACGGCGACGTTAACGCGAGCGTTCTGTACGGCCAGGAGGAAGTGAGCCGCCTGTTCCAGGTGACGAACTACATCCGTATCGCCGCTGTGGTGCTCGTCGGCCTGCTGACCTTTATCGCGTTCATTTTCATTAACAACACGATTCGCCTGTCCATTACGGCGCGTCGTCGTGAGATCGCGATCATGCGTCTGGTGGGCGCAAGCAACGGCTTTATTCGCGGGCCGTTCATTACCGAGGGCGTGCTGCAGGCCATTTTGGGCTCGCTGCTTTCCATCGGCGTGCTGGAGCTGCTGCGTAACCTGATGGTTCCGCGTCTGCAGGAGAGCATCGGCTGGATGTCGTTTGCGCTGCCGATGCAGTACTACCTGGTGACCTACGCCGCGCTGATTTTGGTCGGCGTCATTATCGGTCTCTTTGGTTCCGCCATCGCCATGCGCCGCTATCTGCGCGTGTAGGCGTGCTTGGAATTCGTTCCTTCAACGGGTCGTCTCTTTTGGGGCGGCCCGTTTTTTGTCCCCTAGGGGTCATTTGGGTAGACTCTTGGGGTGTAAACGGCCATCGATAGTAAGGAGGCGCCATGGGGCGCAATAACAAGCATAAGCGTGGAGCTCGCAATAAGCGCGGGCCGGTACGCAGCGAGCGTCGCCCGAGTCTGACCGGACGCGTGCAGCTCCATGAGCATAGCGCCTACGTTGTAACCGAAAACGGCGACTACAAGGTCATGGGCCGCGGTAAGCGCGAGATTATGGACGGCGATACCGTTGCCGTGAGCATTAAGAACAGCCCGCATGGCGAGCGACGCGCCGTAATCGAGGGCGTCGTCGAGCGTGCAGCCATTAGTGTGGTGGGCACGTACCAGACCGCCGGCCCGCTCGGGGTGATCGAGCCGCTCGATTCTCGCCTTAAGGCCGATTTCTTTATTCTGCCGGAGGACACCTCGGCGCAGCGCTTGGGCGTTCATCCGGGTGATGCGGTCGTCGCACGCATTCTGACGTATCCGACGCGCCTGGAATCGGGCACCGTGACGATTGAGCGCCGTATTGGCGGCGATGATGCGCCCGATTTGGGCGTTCAGTATGTGATGGCGCGCTATGGCTATACCGATACGTATCCCGAGGCCGCGCTAGCCGAGGCCGAGGCACTTTCGCTCGATGTAGCCTCGGCGCTTAAGGACCCGCTCCGCCGAGACCTGCGCGACCGCTTTGTCATTACGATTGACCCGGTCGACGCGCGCGACTTTGACGACGCCATCTCGCTGGAGCGCACGCCCGAGGGTGGATACAAGCTGGGTGTCCATATTGCCGACGTTTCGCACTATGTTGCCTGGGACGGACATATCGATCTGGAAGCCCGCCATCGCACGACGTCGGTGTATCTTGCCGATCGCGTGCTGCCCATGTTGCCCGAGCGCCTGTCGAACGATTTGTGCTCGCTGCGTCCCGACGAGGACCGCTTGGCGTTTACCGTCGACATTGAGCTCGACGCGCAGGGTCGCGTGCGCCATTACGACCCCTATCCCAGCGTGATCCGCTCGCGCGTGCGCATGGACTACGACGGTGCCGAGGCGCTGCTGGTGCGTGCCGGTGCGGTGGAGTATTCGGTGCTGGAGGGTGCTGCCGAGGATGTTGCCGCGGTTGAAGCCTCGCGCGAGGAAGCGCTCGAGCGCGGGCTTGCGTGCGAGAAAACCGCTCGCGGCTACAACGTCGACCTGGGGGATTTCCTCGTAGCTGCCAACGAGCTCGCCGAGCTTCGCCGCCGTATTCGTCGCGCGCGCGGTTCGGTCGACTTTGACACGGCCGAGATCCGTGCGCTGTTGGACGAGGACGGTGTGCCCGTGCAAATCGTGGCCCGTGAGCGCTCGTGCGCCACGTCGCTGATTGAGGAAGCCATGCTGCTGGCCAACGAGTGCGTGGCGGAGTGGCTGGCCGACCGCGATATCGAGGCCTGCTATCGCGTGCACGACGACCCCAGTCCCGACAGCCTGCACGGTGCCGCCGTGGCGCTGGCACAGCTGGGCATCATCGATGACCGTCGCGCGGCAGGCATTGCTCTGGGAAGCCCCGACGAGCTGCAGGCGGCGGTTGATGCCGCAGCCGGTACGGCCAACGCGCCGCTCGTCAACACGTTGCTGCTGCGCAGCATGCAGCGTGCGCTGTATAAGCCTCGCAACGAGGGCCACTTTGCGCTCGCCGCGCCGTGCTATTGCCACTTTACGAGTCCCATTCGCCGCTATCCCGACCTGGTGGTGCATCGCGTGCTCAAGCTGCAGTTGGCCTACGAGCGGCTGGGCGGCAAGGACGCCTTGGTGCGTACGCCGCGGCTGATCGGTAAGGGCCGCGAGTCCCTGCCGCGCATCCTGCCGCAAATCTGCCGCGCGTGCAGCGATGCCGAGCGTGCGGCCGACGCCGCCAGCCATGCGACGCAAAAGATCAAGATCGCCCAGTACTACGAGGACCGCCTGGGTGAGCGCTACGCCGGAACGATCTCGTGGGTCAGCAGCATGGGCCTCTTTGTGCGCCTGGATCTGACACAGGTTGAGGGTTTGGTTTCGATCAAGAGCCTGGGCAACGAGTGGTTCGAGTTTGATGAGGACGCGCTCACGCTCACGGGCGCCGATACGGGGACTCGCTATGAGCTGGGGCAGCGCGTGATCATCGAGGTCTCGCGCGTCAACACCACGCGCGGGCACTTGGATTTCAGGCTTATTCATTAGCCGGAATTTGGTGATTGATAGAGAACGGGGCGGTCTTTTGGGGCCGCCTTTTTTGTGGCGCATCAATCGTCTTGCCGCTCGCGCGCTTGCGTCTTCCGCCTGCTGTAGGGGAGATAAAACCTACCAAAATAAACCTGTTCCCTTTTGGGAGGTTTACGAGAGAGCGGGGATGAGATGACAACGGTGTACGGGTATGCGCGAGTGAGCTCGCGTGATCAAAATCTGAATCGGCAGCTGGATGCGTTGGGCGCCTATGGCGTGGAACCGGCGAATATCTTTGCCGATCGTGCGAGCGGCAAGGACTTCGATCGACCGCGGTATCGCGAGCTGCTGTGCGCGTTGGATTCCGGTGATGTGCTGGTGGTGCTTTCCATTGATCGGCTGGGCCGTAACTACAGCGAAATCCTCGAGGAATGGCGGTGCATAACCAAAGAGCTCGGCGCCGCCATCGTGGTGCTGGACATGCCATTGCTCGACACGCGCGCCAGAGACTGTGGCGGGTCGGACGTGACGAGTGCGTTGATTGCCGATATTGTTTTGCAGCTGCTGAGCTATGTGGCGCAGGTGGAGCGCGAGAACATTCACCGGCGCCAAGCCGAGGGCATTGCGGCGGCGCGAGCGCGCGGCGTGCGCTTTGGCCGGCCCCGCAAGCCCTGTCCTCCGCAGTTCGAGCTGGTGCGCGATACCTACGAGGCGGGTGATATCACGCGGAGTCAGGCGGCAAAGCGGCTAGGCGTATGCGTGGGGACGTTCGATCGCTGGATGCGCGAGATGGAGTAGGGGCGCCACGGTCCTTTGGCGCCCCGATTCGAACATTTTGGATTTCGCTACGGCGACAACTGCATTTGGGGGTACACTCGCTGCTGCTCAAAAAATGACGGAGGTTAGCCCTTGGCGCGTGTGAAGCACATAGTCGGATGGATTTCGGTTGTCCTGCTGGTCGTGACGCTGGCAAGTATTTGGGTACTGACGGAGCAAAATGTGGAGCAGACGTCGTCGCTCAGCGAGTCCACCGCGCGTGCGGTGGAAGGACGGGCTGCGGACGTGCGGCCCGACGCCGCGCAGGAGTCCCAGGCGGGGGATGCCGTCGAGGGCGCGGATTCAACGACTGCCACCGTTCATCCCGATCCGCTTGCGCCCGTTCGTCTGTGGATGGGTGCCAACATTCGTCGCGTCGCACATACCGTTGAGTTCTTCTTTGTAGGACTGTTTGCTTCGGCGACAGCGGCATGCCTGGGCGAGTGCCTGCCATGCGCGCGATTCCGGTACGTACTCGCTCTACTCTTTTGCGCCGTCTGCTCTGTCGGTGACCAAGTGCACAAGATCTTTGTTCCTGGTCGTCATTTCGACATGATCGACCTGGGCTTCGATGCCGCGGGTTACGTTGTCGCCATGCTGTTGGTGCTGTTGGCCGCCGCGCTGGTTCAGCGCGCGACCTGTCCCATTGGCGCCCATGCGAGACGCTAACCTCAAGATGGAAAACCGCGACCGCCTGTACGTCGGCGCTGGTTACAATATCGGCATCGGTCGCAGATGGCCATCGATGCGCTGTTTGCCAGACACTTGTCTTTTCTAAGAAGGGAATCCCCATGGCAGTGCTGTTTGTTGAATACCCCAAATGCTCGACCTGTAAAAAGGCCAAGGCATGGTTGGACGAGCATGGGGTTGAGTATATCGACCGCGATATCGTTACGGACAATCCCGCGGCTGATGAACTTGCGACCTGGATTGCTCGTTCGGGGCTGCCGACGCGACGCTTCTTTAACTCGTCGGGCATGAAATATCGAGAGCTGGGTCTGAAAGCGCGCCTGGATGCGGGTATGACGGACCAGGAATGCTGCGAGCTGCTGGCGACCGACGGCATGCTGGTTAAGCGTCCACTACTGGTAGGCGATGACTTTGCGATTCCTGGCTTTAAGGAAGCGGCTTGGACCGAGGCGTTGCTGTAGCGGCTGCGGAAAGCGCGTCCCGCTTCGAGCGCTGATTCTGGGATGTGCTTTCCGGTTGAGAGCTCTATCGGAAGTGATATCCCGTTTCGAGCGCTGATTCTGGGACACGGTTTCCGGTTGGAGGCTCTACGGGAAACTGTGCCCCGGAATTCGCTTCCAGAATGGGATGCACTTTCCCAAAGTGGCCGGTTGCGGGCCTGCCCCAGTCAGTCCTTCAGCTGCGCCCATTCGTGTGGGTCGTAGATCTTTGCGTGCTTGTCGGGCGTGTCGCTCCAGTACTCTTCGTCCATAAAGGGCAGGTATGCCTGAATGCCGGGGCAGATAAACGGAATCCGTTGCCGCTGCAGGCGCTCGCGCTGCCGCCGCTCCAGGTTCGTCTCGGATATGACGGTCGGCATGCCGGACAGCTCGACGAGGCTTGCCTGGATGCGCTTGAGGTCGGGGAGCGCCGCATGCCATGACGTCCGCATGATCAAAAATGAGGCGCGGCGGTAGTTTGCCTGCATCACCGTGATGGCGGGGCGCAGTGTGGGATGGATTTTGTCCCGTTCGGGCCAAAGGTCGGCAGTGATCTCGAGGCCCAGGGTCTCCCATAGGTAATCAAGCTCTTCGTCCATGGCGCCTCGATATCTACGCGATCATTGATACTTCGATTGTGTTGCCTGGTGCTATCGTTTTCGCGGTAGAATCTGCCAACGGTTGACGGCTACCGTTCGCGGCGTTTTGCCCTTCGTGTACAGCGGTCGGCTTCACAGGTCCTTCACGGGTTGGACGAAATTAGGCCAATTTGACCGAATTTCAAAAAAGTCAAAATTGGGGCTTGCGTCATGGCGGGACTTCCCGTATATTTCTTTCTTGCGCAAAGGCACAGCCGAGCGCAGCAATGCAGTCATTGGGATGTCGTCTAATGGCAGGACAGCGGATTCTGGTTCCGTCAATGGGGGTTCGACTCCCTCCATCCCAGCCATTGCATTTGCTACATATGGCCCGTTCGTCTAGCGGTTTAGGACGCCGCCCTCTCAAGGCGGAGATCACCAGTTCGAATCTGGTACGGGCTACCCACAAATGAACGCCCGGGCCTCGCAAGAGACCCGGGTTTTGTGTATCGACCGTATTTACGGCGCCTGCCGTGTTTCGCTCAGATCGAGGAGTAGCCATGGATCTGCCCATCAGCTTGCAAGACATCACGTATGCCGAGAACTATCTGGCGCAGGGCGACCTGGCCACGGCGACGCCGCTGTTGGAGCGCCTGGTGGAGCTCGCCGAGGAGTATATCGACGCCGAGTGCAAGACGGAGGAGAAACGCCAATACTTTAGCTTCGATAGCAAGTTTGAGCGCTTGGCCTATCGCCGCGTGGAGAAGGATCCGCGCGAGCTCGTCCAGGTCGAGGTGCCGTTTGACCGCCTGTACTCTGACATGGCGTTTGCCTACATTCGCCAGCAGGATTATGTGAGCGCTCGTAATGCCCTGATGCAGGCCGTGCGTTGGGACCCCATGAACTGCAACTATCGCTTGGACTTGGCCGAGCTGTTCCGTGCACTCGAGGACAAGCAGGAATGGGCATCGCTCTCGTTCTCGGTGCTGGAGCGTGCAAGCGATGGCAAGTGCGCCGCCCGCGCCTATGCCAACCTGGGGCAGTACTTCTTGGAGCCCGAGACCGAGAACGTCTCGGCGGCCGTGGGTTGCGCGCGTCTGGCGCTGCGCTTGGCTCCTGGCGATGCGCATACGACGCGCCTGCTCAACAAGATCCATACCACCTATCCGGATGCCGCCGATGAGAGCGACGACCACGTGATGGGCGAGCTGAGCCTGCAAGGCGTGCCGACCTCGCCTTCGGCCGAGATTGCCATCTGCCTGATTATGTGCGCGACCGATGCCGCAGGCGACGGCGACAAGCAGGAGGCGACGCGCCTGACGGTGCGTGCTCGCGACTTGGTGGGCGAGGAGGCCTGCGCGGCGATTATCAAACTGGTGCGCGAGAGCGACGCCGAGCTCAATGCCGAGCGCAAGGCAAAGCGCGAGGCCGCGGGCTCAAACGCCGATGGCGCTAAGGAGGCCGGCGATGCCCAGTAAGCGCGAGCGCAAGCTCATCTCCAAGAATCGCTCGGCGCATCACGAGTACTTTATCGATGAGACCTTTGAGTGCGGCATTGAGCTGAGTGGCACCGAGGTCAAGTCGATTCGCGAGCGCGCGTGCCAGATCACCGACACCTTTGCACTGATCCGTGGCGGCGAGTGCTGGCTCGTGGGCCTGCATATTCACCCTTATAGCCATGGTGGCGTGTGGAACCGCGACCCTGATCGCCGTCGTCGTCTGCTGCTGCACCGCAAGGAGATTGACTTTCTCGACGGCAAACTTCGTAACCGTGGTTATGCGCTGGTACCGTTGGAGCTCTACTTTAATACCGACGGCCGCGTAAAGCTGCTGCTGGGCCTAGGCCGCGGCAAGAAGCTTTACGACAAGCGCGAGGATATGGCCAAGCGCGATGTTCAGCGCGAGATTGACCGCGCGCTTAAGGAGCGTAATCGCTAGGCACATGACTTGCGGGGAGGCGCCCTGCTGCGCCCGTTCCGCCTTCCTAACTGTTCTGACACATATGTCTCAAAGGTGGCGTCCGTTATGGGCGCCGCCTTTTTTGTGGGTACATACATCCATAAGGTACCAACCCGGGTTAGGGGAGTGATCGTTATGGACAAAACTGCGTTCTTTACCATGCCGAGTGGTCTGTACGTGGTGAGCGCTGCGGCAGACGGGCTGCGCGCCGGCTGCGTCATCAATACGGCGGTGCAGGTGACGTCCATGCCGCCGCGCATTTCGGTTGCCGTGAACAAGGACAACGTCACCTCGGGCGTCATCGCATCGGCCAAAGCGTTCGCGCTGACCGTGATCGATCAGACTGCCGACATGCCCTACATAGGTAACTTTGGGTTCCGCACCAGCAGCGATTATGACAAGTTTGCCAAATACGAGACCCGCGAGACGGCTCTGGGCATGCCCTATGTGCCCGAGCACGCGGCGGCCCTGTTTAGCTGCCATTTGATCGACACTGTGGATGTGGGCACGCATCTGCTGTTTATCGGCGAGGTCGAGGATGCCGAGCGCCTGAGCGACGAGACGCCGCTCACCTACGACTACTACCACAAGGTCCTGAAGGGCAAGACGCCTCCGAAGGCGTCCTCGTATCAAGGCTAGAAATGTTTTAAAAACACTTGCATTATATTATTGAGAACATATACTAATAAGCGAAATACATCACCAGTCACGTTCGAGAGGAGAACATCATGGCTGAGGAGAAGAAGACGTATAAGTTTGTGTGCATCGTTTGCGGTTACGAGGTTGAGGTCGATACGCCCGAGCTGCCCGAGGACTACGTGTGCCCGGTCTGCGGCGTCGGCCCCGATGAGTTTGAGCTCGTCGAGGAGTAGCTCGTAGACACACGACTTGCAGCAACATATAACTCTGTCCAAGGGTCCCGGTCGGATATTCCGGCCGGGGTCCTTTTGATCCCTTGGGGACGGAGGAAAACGGATCACCCGGTGTCGTCGGTGCGGCGGGTGATCCGTTTTCCTCCGTCCCCAAGGGATCACGGCTGCTGTTAGCCGATCCCGTCTGTCGTGAGTCCGGTCGTCCTTTGGTCTTAATCTGTAACATCTAACGGCTCAAAACGGGTCTATCTGTTACAGATTGAGACAAAAGGTTGGAGCTGAAGAAATGTCTCGATCTGTAACATCTAGAAGTGGAAATTGGGTCCATTTGTTACAGATCAAGACAAACCAAAACCGTCCGGCAGAAGATCTCAATCTGTAACATCTAGCAGTGAAAACGGGGTCTACGTGTTACAGATTGAGACAAACGGAGCTGTCCCTCGGAATGATCTCGATCTGTAACATCTAGACATCAAAAGCGGGTCTAGATGTTACAGATCGAGACGTTTGCCTGGGTAGGTGCTCCGCCCCATTACATTCCGGTCAACAGCACGGCGTCGAGCGCCGTTACGACGACGCCAATCCCTATAAGCAACGCGTTGAGCGGGCGCGAGTTGGCGTATTTGCCCATGACGCGGGGCGAACTGGTGAGCCGTATGAGCACAAAGACCGTAATCGGCAACTGAAGCGACAGCAGTGCCTGACTCCAGATGAGACCCTCAAAAGGATTCGGGACGACCAAGCACGCCACCACTGCGCCGACGAAACAAGCCGCCACACCGATCGAGGAATGTCGGTCGTGGATGTCGTATTCCTCGTCGAACATGCCCGCAGTGATGGTGCCCGCCGCCATGCCCGCCGTTACACTGCTCGATATGCCCGCAAACAGCAGTGCCACCGCAAAGATGGTCGAGCTTGCCGGGCCCAGAATGGGGGAGAGTGTGGCCGCTGCGACGGCGAGGTCGTCTACGACAATGCCGTGCGCAAAGAAGGTCGTTGCGGCCAGGATGACCATGGCCGAGTTGATTGCCCAGCCCACGCCCATCGAAAAGAGCGTGTCGAAGAGCTCGTAGCGCAGACGTTCTTCGATAACCTGCTCGCCTTGACCTTCGAAGTGTATGGATTGGATGACCTCGGAGTGCAGGAAGAGGTTGTGGGGCATAACGACCGCGCCTAGGACACTTACGATAATCGCGGCCGAGCCGGTGGGCATACTGGGTGTGATCCAGCTTGTGGCGGCTTGCGGCCAGTCGACCTTGACTAGTGCAAGCTCGGCTAAAAACGAAAGTCCTACCACGCCCACGAAGGCGATGATCCAGCGTTCGGCACGCTTGTAGGAGTTCGTCATGAGCATCGCCATCGATACTGCCGCCACGATGATGCAGCCGGCGCGCACGGGCAGCCCAAAGAGCATTTGAAGGGCAACCGCGCCACCCAGGACTTCGGCCATGGCGGTGGCGACCGTGGCTAGATACGCGCTGCCGAGTATCGCACGCCCGACGAGGCGGGGCAGGTGGCGCGTCGTGGCCTCGGCAAGACACGTGCCCGTGGCGATGCCCAGGTGCGCCGCGTTGTGCTGCAGCACGATGAGCATGATCGTGGACAGCGTGACGATCCACAGCAGCGCGTAGCCAAACTGCGAGCCGGCGGCCATATTGGAGGCCCAATTGCCCGGGTCGATAAAGCCAACGGTCACGAGCAGCCCAGGGCCGATATGCCTCGCAATGTCTAGGCCTCCGTGATCACCGGTGCGCCGGGAACCAAAGTGTTGTTTGAGATGGTTGATCATGGTGCGCTCCTGCGTGCCGTTTGCTTGACGCCGCAAAGGATACCCGTTTTAGGCTCGAAGTTAACCAAGACTAACAAAATAGCTGTATTTGAATAGGATGATGAAGGGGATTGCCGAAATGTCTTGATCTGTAACAACTAGGGATGGAAATTGGACCTAGGTGTTACAGATCGAGACAGGAAGAAATGGTCCTATGGAAAATCTTGATCTGTAACAGCTGGCCGTCAAAACCGGCCCTTCGTGTTACAGATTGAGACATTCGGAGCCGTCTCTCAAAAACATCTCAATCTGTAACAGTTAGTCGTTGAAATTGAGTCTTCCTGTTACAGATTGAGATGCTTGAAGCGGTGAGCTTACGGGCCGAACCTGGGGCCCTTGTTGTCGCCCTTTAGGTCGGCGGCGCCCACTCGCAGGGCGCGCGTTACGCGATTGTTTCGAAACGGGCGGGAAACACAACGGGCCGGCGATGCTCCTAGTATGCCTATTCAACTGACTGACTAAATATCTAGGGGAGGATCGCGATGCAGGCAGATTCCGCTCAGCAGCAGGGCCTTTATCGCCCCGAATTCGATCACGATGCATGTGGCATCGGCGCGCTTGCCGATATCAACGGTGAGCGCCATCACCAGATTCTGGACGATGCGCTGTCCATTCTGGTCAACTTGGAGCACCGCGGCGGCACGGGACTCGAGAAGAACACCGGCGACGGCGCTGGCATCCTGTTCCAGGTTCCGCATCACTTTTTCCGTAAAGAGGCTCAAAAGTGCGGTCAGATTCTGCCGGCAGAGGGCGACTATGGCGTGGCCATGCTGTTCTTCCCGCAGGACGACAAGGGCGTAGAGGATGCCCGCCGCGTGTTTGAGGAGGGCTGCGCCGAGGCTGGCGTGCCGCTGCTCTTTTGGCGCGAGGTGCCGGTCGACCCGCACGACCTGGGCGAGACGGCCCGCGCCTGCATGCCTACTATCCTGCAGGCCTTCCTGGGTCGCCCCGACGACACGCCCGCTGGCGATGCCTTTGAGCGTCGCCTGTACGTGTGCCGCCGCACCATCGAGAAGAAGGCCGACGCCGAGTTTGCCCTGCGCGACAAGATCTTCTATGTGTGCTCTATGAGCTCGCGCACTATCGTTTACAAGGGCATGCTGGTCGCCACACAGATGCGCCGCTTCTTCATCGATCTCAACGATGCCGCCGTCAAGACGGCCGTGACGCTCGTCCACTCGCGCTACTCCACCAACACCACGCCCAGCTGGGAGCGCGCGCACCCCAACCGCTTTATCATCCACAACGGCGAGATCAACACCCTCAAGGGCAACGTCAACTGGATTCGCGCCCGCGAACCCAACCTGTACAGCCCCGTGCTGCAGCATGATCTTGAGCGTGTGATGCCCATCATCAACCGCGAGGGCTCCGACTCCGCGATTCTGGACAACGTGCTCGAGTTTTTGGTCATGAACGGCCGTCCGCTCACGCGTGCCGCATCCATGCTGCTGCCCGAGCCGTGGGACCACAACGACAGTCTGAGCGAGGAGCGCCGCGCCTACGACGCCTACCAGTCAATGCTCATGGAGCCGTGGGATGGCCCGGCGGCCATCGCCTTTACCGACGGTCGCACGCTGGGCGCCGCCCTCGACCGTAACGGCCTGCGCCCCGCTCGTTACTACGTGACGCGCGACGGCCGCTTTATGCTGGCAAGCGAGGTGGGCACCATCGAGGTGAGCCCCGAGAACATCCTGACGAGCGGCTGTCTGGGGCCGGGCCAGATGCTCGAGGTTGACTTTGCCCGCGGGCGCGTCATCTACAACGACGAGCTGCGCGCCCGTTATGCCAAGGAAAAGCCCTACCGTGATTGGATTGCCGAGGAGACGCTGACCGTTGACGCGCTCGATGAGCCCGTTGCGGCAACGCCCGCCGAGGACGCCGAGGTGCCCGCCGCCGTGCGCATGGCCAAGCTCGGCTACCACTGGGATGACGTCGACGAGGTCGTGCGTCCCATGGCCCAGCAGGGCAAGGCACCGCTCGCCTCGATGGGCATCGACGCGCCGCTAGCCTGCCTGTCCAAGAAGACGCGTTCGTTCTTTGACTACTTCTATCAGCTGTTCGCCCAGGTCACGAACCCGCCCATCGATGCCCTTCGCGAGCATATGGTCACCTCGACCACGCTCTACCTGGGCAACCACGGCAACCTGCTCGAGGACTCCCGCACAGCCTGCCAGTTGGTTCGCCTGGAGCGCCCGTTGCTCAACGAGGAGGAGTTCGAGCGTATCTGCGCCATCGACCGCGTGGGCTTTAAGACTTGCCGTTTCCGTGCCGTGTACCGCCGCGATGCCGGCGAAGGCGCGCTGCAGACTGCGCTCAAGCAGCTTGCAGAGGACGTTGAGACTGCGGTCCGCGACGGCGTGAACATCGTGGTGTTGAGCGATCGTGCCGCTGCGGGCGAGGTGCCCGTGCCGTCGCTGCTCGCCGTGGGCTGCGTGCACAACCACCTGATCCGCGCCGGCGTGCGTACCTTTGCCGACATCGTGGTGGAGTGCGGCGACGCCGTGTCCCCGCACGACTTTGCGGCACTGGTGGGCTACTCCGCGAGCGGCATCTATCCGTACAACGCACACGCGTGTATCCGCGATTTGGCGGCGCGCGACGACCTGGACGTGACGGCCAAGCAGGGCATCGCCAACTACAACAAGGCTGCGACCGCCGGTATCGTCTCCATCATGTCCAAGATGGGCATCTCTACGGTGCAGAGCTACCATTCGGCGCAGATCTTCGAGGCCGTGGGCTTTACGCCGGAGTTCGTCAACGCGTACTTCGCCGGCACGGTGAGCCGTGTGGGCGGTATGGGTGTCGAGGACGTTGAGCGCGAGCAAAACGAGCGCTACGACGCCGCGCTCGCTATCCTTAAGAGCCCGGCTCCCGGTCAGCTGCCCACGCTGGGTCTGACCAAGTGGCGTCCGCTCGGCGGCGAGGATCACCTCATCGATCCGCAGACTGTCTACTTGCTGCAGACCGCCTGCCGTGAGGACAGCTACGACACCTTTAAGGAGTACAGCGCCCGCCTGCACCGCACCGGCCGGGCCGTGCGCCTGCGCGACTTGCTCGACTTTGATGCCAACGGTCGCACTCCGGTGGCACTCGACGAGGTGGAGCCTGCGCTCAGCATCGTCCGCCGCTTTAACACCGGTGCCATGTCGTATGGCTCCATCAGCAAAGAGGCACACGAGTGCATGGCCATCGCCATGAACCGCCTGCACGGCCGTTCCAACTCCGGCGAGGGCGGTGAGGATCCGCGTCGCGAGACCCCGCTGGCTAACGGTGACTCCAAGAACTCCGCCATCAAGCAGGTGGCAAGCGCGCGCTTTGGCGTGACGAGCCGCTACCTGTGCAGCGCCTTCGAGATTCAGATTAAGATGGCCCAGGGCGCCAAGCCCGGCGAGGGTGGCCACCTGCCCGGCAAGAAGGTCTACCCCTGGATCGCCGAGGTCCGTCAGTCCACGCCCGGCATCGGCCTGATCTCGCCTCCGCCGCACCACGATATTTACTCCATTGAGGACCTGGCAGAGCTTATCTTCGATCTTAAGAACGCCAACCCCGGTGCGCGCGTGTCGGTCAAGCTGGTCAGCGAGGCCGGCGTCGGCACCATCGCCACCGGTGTGGCCAAGGGTGCCGCCGACAAGATCTTGATCAGCGGCCACAATGGCGGCTCGGGTGCCGCTGCGCGCGATTCCATCTGGCATGCGGGCCTGCCGCTGGAGCTTGGCCTTGCCGAGGCCCAGCAGACGCTGCTGCAAAACGGCCTGCGCTCGCGCGTGGTGCTCGAGGCCGACGGCAAGCTCATGGACGGCACCGATGTTGCCGTCGCCTGCCTGCTGGGTGCCGAGGAGTTTGGTTTTGCGACCATGCCGCTCATCTCCATGGGTTGCCTCATGCAGCGCGACTGCCAGCAGGACACCTGCCCGGCCGGCATCGCTACGCAAAACTGCCGCCTGCGTCGCGGCTTCTGCGGCAAGCCCGAGCACGTTGAGCACTTTATGCTCTTTGTTGCCGAGCAGTTGCGCGAAGCCATGGCGAGCCTGGGCTTCCGCACCATCGACGAGATGGTCGGCCATCCCGAGTGCCTGCGCCAGATCGAGGTCCCGGGCAACCGCAAGGCAAATCTGCTCGACCTGTCGCCCGTGCTGGCGAGCGCGACCTGCGAGTTCGGTGCCCATATTCCGGGCGCCGACGGTCGCCACTTCCTGCCGCAGATGGCCGCGGACAGCGAGCTCGACAAGACGCTCGACTCCACGTTGTTTGTGCCCTATACGGCCGATGCCCGTGCGCACCTGCGTCCGATTCGCTTCCGCGCCGATATCGCCAACGTCAACCGCTGCGTGGGCACCATCTTGGGCAACGCGGTGACCAAGGCGCATCCCGAGGGCCTGCCCGCCGGCTCCATTACCATCGATTGCGATGGTTCGGCCGGTCAGAGCTTTGGCGCCTTCCTACCGCGCGGCATTACGCTCAACGTGTGCGGCGACGCCAACGATTACTTTGGCAAGGGCCTTTCGGGCGGCGAGGTGTCGGTGCGCCCCAACCCGCATGCGACCTACAAGTTCGACGAGAACATCATCGTTGGCAACGTTGCGTTCTTTGGTGCCACGAGCGGCCGCGGCTTCATTAACGGTCTTGCCGGCCAGCGTTTTGCCGTGCGCAACTCCGGTGCCACCGTGGTGGTCGAGGGCTGCGGCAACCATGGCTGCGAGTACATGACGGGCGGCCTGGCACTCATCCTGGGCGAGGTCGGGCAGAACTTTGCCGCCGGCATGACGGGCGGCGTGGCCTACGTCTTTGACCAATACGGCACGCTCGACGCCCGCGTGAACCACGAGAGCGTGGAGCTCAAGGCCCCGACGGCCGGTGAGCTGGCGCAGATTCGCGAGCTCATCCAGGAGCACGTGGACGCGACGCAGAGTCCGCGCGGCATTAAGCTGCTCTACAGCTTTGAGACGATGAGCAAGCACTTTGTGAAGGTCATTCCGACCGAGTACGAGCGCGTGCTGGCGATTGTCGCCGCGGGTGAGGCTGCCGGCAAGACGCATGCGCAGGCCGAGGAGCTGGCGTTTGACATCGTGACCGGTCGCGCGAGTGCCGCGGATGTTGCTCGCCTTGATGTCGCGGGCGGTGCTGCGGGTGCTGCGTCCGTGGCTGCCAGCTCTGTTGCTTCGACCAAGAAGGAGGCGTAAGTGCCATGGGTAAGCCTGGTGCTTTTCTTGATATCGATCGCGTGACCCACGAGCTTCGCCCCGTGGAGGAGCGCAGCCATGATTTTGATCCGCTGTATGTGGAGCTCGATGACGATGCACGCCGCGCCCAGGCGAGCCGCTGCATGATGTGCGGCGTGGCGTTTTGCCAGATGGGCGCGAGCTTTGGCAAGACACGCCCGAGTGGCTGCTCGCTGCACAACCTGATTCCCGAGTGGGATGAGCTGGTGTACCGCGGCCGCTGGGACGAGGCTGCCGAGCGTCTGTCGCTTACCTCGCCCATGCCCGAGTTCACGAGTCGCGTGTGCCCGGCGCTGTGCGAGGCCGCGTGCAACCTGGGCTCGGTCGAGGGCCAACCCACGACGATCCATGACAACGAGCGTGCGATCAGCGACCATGAGTGGGCAGATGGCGGTCCGCGTCGCTTTGAGCCGGCAGGGGAGGGCGCACCCACGGTTGCCGTGGTGGGCTCCGGCCCTGCCGGTCTGGTGGCTGCATGGGAGCTTGCGCGTCGTGGCGCCCGCGTGACGGTGTTTGAGCGCGACGACCGCCCGGGCGGTCTGCTCATGTACGGCATTCCCAACATGAAGCTCGAGAAGTCCGTGGTCGAGCGTCGCGTGGCGCTCATGCGCGAGCTGGGTATTGTCTTTGAGCTGGGTGCCGATGTGAACGATCCCAAGGTTTCCGCCAAGCTCAATGGCTTTGACGCCGTCGTGGTGGCTGCCGGCGCTCGTGCGCCCCGCGGTCTTTCGGCTGCGAACGTGGATGCTCCGGGCGTGGTGTACGCGGTGGACTACCTGACGGCTTCGACCGTCTCGGTGCTCGACGGCGGCGAGCCCGCGGTGAACGCGCGCGGCCTGGACGTCGTGGTCATTGGCGGTGGCGATACCGGCAACGACTGCGTGGGTACCGCGGTGCGCCAGGGTGCGCGCAGCGTGCGTCAGTTTGAGTTCTTGCCGGCTGCGCCCGATAAGCGCGCGGCGAGCAACCCCTGGCCGCAGTGGCCCAACGTTAAGAAGACTGACTACGGCCAGCAGGAGGCTATCACTGCGATGGGTGGCGAGATGCGTGCCTGGGGCGTGGATACGCTCGAGGTGCTGCTGGACAAGAAGGGCGCGGCTGCGGGTCTGCGCGTGGTCGATCTGGACTGGTCGGCGGGAAAGCCCGAGCGCATCGCGGGCTCCGAGCACGAGGTACCGGCGCAGCTGGTGCTCATCGCCTGCGGCTTTACGGGTCCCGAGCACGGCGTGTTCGATGCGGTGAGCGTGCCTGTTGCTACCGTTGGGCGTCCGCTGCCGGTGATGGCTGCCGAGGGCTCGCACCTCGCGGCTCGCACGGAGGGTGTCGCCGCGGATGCCGCACCGGTGTATGTGGCGGGTGATGCCCGCAACGGCAGCTCGCTCGTTGTGAACGCCATGGCCGATGCCCTGGCCTGCGCAGCCGAAGTCGCTGAGGCGCTGGAACTGTAAGGCGGCTGTCTACAACTGAATCGTCAAGGGCTGTCCCCAACGGCCGGCACATGAGGAACGTCCCCAAGTGCCGGCAGCTGGGGACGTTCCTTTTTTGCCGGCAGTCTGGGACACTCCTTGCGAGTTCGCGGGCGATTTTGTCATTTATTGACGTGCAAGTGTTCATTTGTCGACGTTTGCGGCTGCGCTACTCTGCTCTTTCTGTGGCGGTAGCGGGCGCTTGCCTCAAATGAGTGAACTGACTGTCTATGTCTACCTGCGGTTTCTTTGCGGTGCGCTCATTCGGTCAAGTGTCCCGTCAAGTGTTTGGTTAGCATCTGGTTTGCAGTCGAAGGCCTATTTTGCCCGCGCTGACAGTGGCTGCTCGCCCTCCTCGTAAGCTCAAATTGAGGTCCATCAGTTTGAGGAGGATGCCATGACTGACCAAGTTTTTGACCGAGCACAGCTGGCCGAAGCCGTCGGCAACGATATTGCCGACATGGCTCACTTTTGGATGCTGCGGAAGTTTCAATTCCTGGAGCCGGCGCGCGAGCAGTTCGAGATTATCGTCGATCCGTGGCTCAGCTATTGTGAGGAACCTTCTCAAAACGAAATCATGGCCTACAACATGGCGTTTACCGATTGGCTGCTGTTTGAGCGCCCCTATTACCACGGCAAGACGCTGTTGGAGCTGTATGTGGGCGAGCCGCCAGCGTCAATTTCTCCTGCTTCGCTCGGGCGACTTAAGCAGGTGCGTGACACGCAGTATTTCTCACGCTTTGGCATTTTGGACAAGGACCTCGCGACTGGCATGGTCGTGCTGAAGGACACGCGCACCGACCGTCGCTTTGACGTCTACGACCCACATATCGTGCAAAAGGAGCATTGGAACGATGGCGCGATTGCGGTGCGACTCGCGTGCGTCGACGATGTCTGGCTGACGGCGGGGCAGCTCTACCTGTATGACATCGCGCGCCTGAGCGACACGGCGGTCGACGGGCCGGGCGCGGTGCATCCCGAGGACCTAGAGGATGGTTTCGACACCTCGTGCATCAGCTTCTTTTTGCGCCTGGTCCGCGACATCATGGGCGCCCAGGGACGGTATGTGAAGTCGCTCAATATTTACGAGCAGGAGTGGGAGTAGGGGATGGGCAGTCGCGCCGCCGCCTGTCTATTCGTCTCGATCTGTAACGTTTAGGGACAAAAAACCGGTCTACCTGTTACAGATCGAGACGAATGCTTGGGCACCGCTGGTTTGTCTAAATCTGTAACGTTTGGGGGCCTGTAGAACGTCTTCCTGTTACAGATCGAGACGGAAGGTTGGCGCCTGCCGAAAGATCTCGATCTGTAACGGGAAGGGGCCAAAAATCGGTCTAACTGTTACAGATTGAGACAAATGTCGGCCGCACGACCGAAAATCTCGTTCTGTAACAACAAGTAGAGGCCCAAAGACTGTCTTCCTGTTATAGATTGAGACGTTTGCCGACAGCGGCAACGGTGACAATGGTCCATTTCCCTGATGTGGTGGTGATGAAAGTGTCTAATACCGTTCTTAAACACAAGCAGGCGACACGTAACACCTTGGCGCGGAATAGGATGCTTGCCAGGCTCGCGAAGGCGGCTGAACAAGGCGTGCTGCTTGTGACACACGACAATGCCGATCTCATGTGGCTGCGGCGTCATGTGGGAACCGACGATATCGCGGAGCCCGAGTCGTATCTGTTCTGTTTTCAACATGATTGGGATGCGTTGACGCCGGCGGAGCGAGCGCTGCGGACCATTAAAGGGCTTGCGGAGTTTCATCCCGATTGGGCGTTTTGGGGTTATGACGCGGCACTTTTGTGGGGTCTGGAGGTGCCGAATGATCTGCTTGGGCCGCGATTTCTTGTTAAGACAGGTTGCTCGGTGCCGCTGAGTGCAGGATGCCGGCTGTTGCGTCCGCGGACGGCGAGTGCGCTTGAACAAGTCGACGGCGTGCGGGTGACGCCGTTTTGGCACACGGTAGAGGATTGCCTGCTGCGCGCGCCGTTTTCGTATGGCCTGGCGATTGCCGATTCTGCGTTGCGAGCAAAGGGCGTATCGCGTGATGACCTGTGCGAGTGCCTCCGCTCTGATTGCGAGGGCAAGCGAGGGTATCGCAGGGCGCAGGTGATCGCGTCGTATGCGGACGGGCTGTCCGAAAACGGCGGCGAGTCTCGTTTTCGGGCGTTCTTTATTGCGTACGGCTTTCCGGTTCCGGAGCTGCAGGCGGAGTTTCGCGACCCGCTCGATCCGAATCAGGTATTTCGAGTCGACTATTTCTGGAGGCTCGAGGACGGGACGTGCGTGATTGGCGAGCTCGATGGAAAGGGAAAGTATGCCTTACAGAACGACGAGGGCCGGGAATCGGTCGACCCATTCGTGGCGGAACGTCAGCGGGAGTCCCATCTGACAATGCTCGGACACAAGGTGCTTCGGTTTACGTTTGATGAACTCAAGAATCCGGGGAAGCTGGCTGAAAAGATGAGACTGGCGGGTATTCCGCGACGGGTCTATCTGGCGGAGGAATGGAGACGCCAGTGGTATGGGTGCTAAGGGGTGCAACTGACGCGGATACGGTTGTTTCTGCCGAGTTTGTCTCGATCTGTAACAACAAGGGGCCGTTTGGCCTCGTAACTGTTACAGATCAAGACAGAAGGTTGGCGCCTGCTGAAAGATCTTAATCTGTAACATCTAGAGGCCGAAAACCTGTCTACTTGTTACAGATTTAGACGTTTGGCGACGGGGCTGGAGAATATCTCGATCTGTAACATCTAACGGCCAAAAACCGGTCTACATGTTACAGATTGAGACAAAGGTTGGACGCGGTACCGAAAAATCTCGATCTGTAACACTTGGAAGGTTAAAGACGGTCTACCTGTTACAAATCAAGACGTTTTGCTGGAACGACCGGAACATCGCCGCGCTGTCTCCGTTTGCCCTCACATCTCTCTCTCGTCCCTCCGTTAACCGATATGTCCGCAGCAATCCTTCCGCGCTGGGTAATAATGGACAAATGTCCAAGTTAATCGTGAGGGAGGAGCTCGATATGGCGACTGCCGATCGTCCCACGTTGTTTATCAATGCGACCGTTCTGGATGGCTCGGAGCATATGGAGCCGCAGCCCGATATGGCCGTGGCCGTCGAGCGCGGTGTCATTACCTGGATGGGACCGAGCGCCGTGGCCCAAGCTCCGGCGGGTGCCGAGGTCATCGACCTGGCAGGTGCGTATCTCATGCCGGGTCTCATCAATATGCACGTGCATCTGTGCGGTTCGGGCAAACCGGTCTCGGCGGTAGATGCCGGCGCGCTGATGAAGAAGCTCGACAATCCCGTGGGCCGCGCCATCGTGCGCCATATCCTCAAGGGCAGCGCTCAGCAGCAGCTGGCAAGCGGCGTGACCACGGTGCGCGGAGCGGGCGACCCGCTGTTTGCCGATATTGCCGTGCGCAACGCCATCGACGCTGGCAAGTATCAGGGTCCACGTCTGGTGGCACCGGGTACGGGCGTCACGGTGCCGGATGGCCACGGCGCGGGCTTGTTCGCCCAGGTTGCCAACAGCCCTGCCGAGGCCGCCGAGCAGGTGCGCGATTTGTATGCGCGCGGTGCCGACGTCATCAAGCTGTTCGTGACGGGCGGCGTGTTCGATGCGACCGAAGTAGGCGAGCCGGGCGTGCTGCGCATGTCGGTTGAGGTTGCCGCCGCGGCGTGCAAGGCGGCGCACGAGGTTGGCCTGCCGGTCATGGCCCATGTCGAGAGCACCGAAGGTGTGAAGGCCGCGCTTCAGGTCGGCGTCGACACAATCGAGCATGGCGCTCCGATGACCCCCGAGATCCTGGAGCTGTACCGCGGTGCCGCGGGCACGCAGCTCGAGGGACGCGCGCCGAGCGTGACCTGCACGATCAGCCCGGCGCTGCCGTTTGTATTGCTCGATCCGGAAAAGACCCATTCGACCGATACGCAAAAGAAGAACGGCGACATCGTGTGCTCGGGCATTATCGAGAGCGCCCGTGCCGCCCTGGAAGCTGGCGTTAAGGTGGGCCTCGGCACGGACTCGAGCTGCCCGTTCGTGACGCAGTACGACATGTGGCGCGAGGTGGCCTACTTTGCCAAGTACGTCAAAGTGAGCAATGCCTTTGCGCTGCATACGGCCACGCAGGTCAATGCCGAGCTGCTGGGCCTGGGCGGTGAGACCGGTACGATCGAGTGCGGCAAGGCGGCCGACATTTTGGTGACGCGCGAGAATCCTCTGGACGACCTTACGGTGTTGCGTGAACCGATGCACGTGATGTGCCGCGGCAACCTGGCGCGCAAGCTGAAGGTCAAACGCATCCCCGAGGTCGACACCGAGCTCGACGCGATTATGGCCATGCCGGCAGAAGCCCTGGCAGAGGAGCTTGCCCGCGATGGCGTAGCTTAGGCACTGGCGCGACGGGGCGACAGCCTTATCGAATGATGTCGCCCCATACAAAAAGCCGAGGTCTCAACACGAAGCCTCGGCTTTTATTTTGTCCTATGGTGTAGCGGCTAGGAGCGAGTTTCCATCTTGGCATGGCACTTGGGGCAGGTGACGCGGATCTTGCCCTTGCCCTTGGGGACGGACAACATCTGGCCGCAGTTGGGGCACTTGAGGTACGCCGTGGTCTTGCGACCCTTCCACATCTTCTTGGCCGTTCGCTTGGCGCGCTCAAAGTCTTCCTTGCTGGTGCCGGCCGCGCGCGAGGCGTTGGCAGCCGCAGTCCCGCCGCCCAAGCTGGCGACGAACTTGCCTAGGCCGGGGACGTTTGCGGTCGCCGTGACAAAGGCATCGTTCTCCTTGCGGCGCGCGTCGATGTTTTTGGACAGGCCGCGCAGCACGCCAATCACGATAACGGTGATGGCGATCCAGCTGAGCCACTGGATACGAGCCATCGATCCAATCATCGCGATGACGATTCCAGCAAAGCCCATCACGATGGTGAGTTCGTCGGCGCCGTTGCGGCCCTTCATAAAGTCATTCATGCGAATTGCCTTTCGTTCGATATGCTGCACGCCTTTATACCCCTTTTGGTGCATTGAGGACAGGTTAATCTGCACCAAGGTGGTGCAACGTACCTGTCCCCCTTGCACCAATTACTTGGCGAGCTTGTCGACGACGCGTTCGATCTCGGCGAGCTTGGCGGCTTTGAGCTCCTCGTCGCCCGATTCGATGGCCGAGGCGACGCAGCCCTCGATGTGTGCCTTCAACACATCGGCGTTGATGCGGGCGATGAGCGCCTGCGTGGCCATGAGCTGCGTGGAGATGTCGACGCAGTAACGGTCCTCCTCCACCATCCGCAGGATGCCGTCGATTTGCCCGCGCGCCGTCTTGAGCATGCGGGTCACCGATTTATGGTCTGCCATCATGGCGGGTCCTCGTTTCTGGTCGATTTTCCGGATGCCCCGTCAGTTGCGGTGAAATAGTTCTTGTTTGCAGGCTTGAAGCGCTAAAACAGGAACTATTTCACCGCAACTTCTGAGGATTGGGTTGGCAGCGCCTGCTACGCGGCGGTCACGGACAGGGCGTGGAACTTCTCGCCGGCGCCCTCGACGGCGGCGGCGAGCTGCTCGGCGGTCACGGTGTCGGCGCACTCCACCTGGACGGTCTGGGTCTCGTGATCGGCATCGGCATCGGTCACGCCGGCTACGTTGAGCAGCGCGGTCTCGACAGTAGCGTCGCAGTGGCCGCACATAAGGCCAGACGTTTTAACGATGTAGTTCATGATTATCTCCTTTTCGTTGAGTACCTAAAGTTGCGGTGGAATACGGACTAAATAGCGGTTTAGCTAAGCATGTTACGCCTTATTTCACCGCAACTGATGGTTTAAAGGTTCGCAGACGCAGCGCATTGCTTACGACGCACACGCTCGACAGACTCATGGCCGCGGCGCCAAACATCGGCGAGAGTTGCCAACCGGTGAGGGGGAAGAACACGCCCGCGGCGAGCGGAATGCCGATGCCGTTGTAGAACAGTGCCCAGAACAGGTCCTGCTTGATGTTGCGGATCGTGGCGCGCGAAAGCTCGATGGCGCGGGCGACGTCCATGAGGTCGCTGCGCATGAGTACCACGTCGGCGCCCTCCTTGGCGATGTCGGCGCCGGTGCCGATAGCGAGGCCCACGTCGGCGCGCGCCAGGGCGGGTGAGTCGTTGATGCCGTCGCCCACCATGGCGACCTTGCCGCCCGCGTCCTGCAGCTCGCGTACGTGGCGTTCCTTGTCGGCGGGCAGAACGTCGGCGATAACCTGTTCGCTGCTCAGTCCCACGCGGCGGGCGATTGCTTCGGCCGTCACACGGTTGTCGCCGGTGAGCATACGCACGTCGACGCCGAGCTTGCGGAGCGCGGCGATGGCCTCGGCGCTCGTCTCTTTGACCTCGTCGGCCACGGCGATGGTGCCGACAAGCTCGCCGTTCTTGGCAAAGAACAGCGGCGTTTTGCCCTCGGTGGCAAATTGCTCGGCAAGGTCCGTAGGCACGGCAGCACCCAACTCGTTCATCAGACGAACGTTGCCGGCTGCGATGGTATTCTGCCCCTCGCGTGCCGTAACGCCACGACCGGGCACGGCGGCAAAGTCCTCGACCATGCGCGCGACGATTCCGCGCGCCTCGCACTCGGCCATAATCGCCTCGGCCAGCGGGTGCTCGCTCGAGCGCTCCAGCGCGGCAGCGAGCTTCAGTAACGCCTTTTCGCTCATAGCGGGCGAGCCGTCAGCGCGCGCGGCAACCACAATATCGGTCACGGCAGGCTTGCCGCGGGTGACGGTGCCGGTCTTATCGAGTACCACGGTGCCCACGCTGCGCAGGTTCTCCAGCGCCTCGGCGCTCTTAAACAGGATGCCCATTTCGGCGCCCTTGCCGGTGCCCACCATGATGGCGACGGGCGTGGCCAGGCCCAGCGCGCACGGGCAGCTGATCACCAACACGGCCACGGCGGAGGTGAGCGCCTCGTTCACGCTGCCGGTCAGCGCCATCCACGCCACAAAGGTCACGGCCGAAATCACGAACACCACGGGCACGAACACGCCAGCGACCTTATCGGCCATGCGGGCGATGGGCGCCTTGGTGGCGTTGGCGTCCTCGACGAGCTGGATGATTTTGGCGAGCGACGTGTCGGCGCCCACGCGCGTGGCGCGGAAGGTAAACGATCCGGTGCGGTTGACCGTGGCGGCGTTGACGGTGTCGCCGGCGGTCTTTTCCACGGGGATGGACTCGCCGGTGAGCGCACTCTCGTCCACGGCCGACGCGCCCTCGAGTACCACGCCGTCGACGGGGATAGACTCGCCGGGGCGCACACGCAGCACCTGGCCGGGTAGAATTGCGTCGACGTCCACAGTGGTCTCGCTGCCGTCCTCTGCCACGACGGTCGCGGTCTTGGGCGCCAGGTCGATGAGCGCCTCGATGGCGCCGCCGGTCTTGGACTTGCTGCGCGTCTCGAGGTATTTGCCCACGGTGACGAGCGACAGGATCGTTCCTGCGCTTTCAAAGTACAGGTTGTCCATGCCCGTCATCATGGCCTCGTGGACCTGCCCGGCGGCCAGCTGGTCGGCCATGATGAACATAGCGTAGAGCGACCAGGCGATCGACGCGGTGGCACCGACGGCGATGAGAGCGTCCATGGTGGGTGCGCCGTGCACGAGCGACTTGAAGCCGTTGATAAAGTACGCGTCGTTGACGTAGACGATGGGGATGAGCAAGACGAGCTCGGTGAGCGCCAACGTCATGCTGTGGGTGTGGTCGGTGAAGACGCTGGGCAGCGGCCAGCCGAGCATGTGTCCCATGCCTATGTAGAACAGCGGAATGAGAAAGATGATTGAGATGATGAGACGGGTGCGCATGGCGGAGGCAGTGGCCTCCAACTTTTTGGTCGGCGACTCCATATGGGCGGCGCCGGACCTGGCTTGCGCGTTGCCGCTTGAGCCGGCGGCATCGGTGCCCGTGCTGACGAGCGAGGCCGAGTAGCCCGCGCGGTCGACGGCGGTGCAGATATCGTCGGGGGAGACCTGCGCGGGGTCGTAGTCGACCATCATGGAACCGGCGAGCAGGTTGACCGCGACGCTTTGGACGCCGTCGAGCTTGCTGACGGCGCGGTCCACGTGTGCCTGGCAAGCGGCGCACGTCATGCCACCCACGTCAAACTTATCTCGAGCCATGGCTTCTCCTTTCTGTGGCGTAGTGTTGGAAATGTTAACCTGCCGATACTATACACCCATACCCCCTGGGGGTGTCCAGCACAGAAAGAAATGTATGACATTCCGATACAGATGAGGGTGGCTGCTCAATCGTTGGCCGTCCCTGCCAAACGTCTCAATCTGTAACATCTAGCCCCAGTTTTGCCGAGTTACTGTTACAGATTGAGACAAACAATTCGGCGGTTACTTAACATCTCGATCTGTAACATCTAGCAGGGAAAACGGCCCTTTTCTGTTACAGATTGAGATGTTGTTTTGCGAGGTTTGGGTTCGTCTCAATCTGTAACACTAAGGCCGGTTTTTGGGTTCCAGATGTTACAGATCGAGACGAACCTTCAGCAAAATACTTAATGTCTCAATCTGTAACATGTAGACCCGATTTTGCCGAGTTACTGTTACAGATCGAGACAAACGTCGGGGCCGGAAGCCCTGCCGCAGTCCACCGCCCCTAGATACAGAATCCAGGAATCACGCAGGTCCGCTTGTTGGGCTTGCTCGCGGGGGTGGCGTACGTAAAGACGTCGCCGTCGTGTCCCACGCGGTTCATGTAGAGCGTGCCTTCGCTCTCCGATGTGTCGGGACTCGCTGTTCGTTCCCACCAACAGACGTCCTTGCCCTTCCACTGGCGAACCAACGTCTCGTTCGTGGTATACGGACTTACCTTGAGCTCGCGGAAGAGTTGGTATTCCTTGCCCTCGCCGTTGTAGATATCTGCCAGGTAGTGAAAGTCCTCGGTAAATGACTCGGGTGGCTGATTGCCGCAGAGCTCGACCATGGCGGGAAGCCAAAGGGTCGCGGGCAGCTCGCTCAGACACGATGCGCTTCTGGCGGCGCCAACGTTATTCGAGATCTTTTTGACGTCTTTAATATAGGCGCGCAGCTCGTTGGGCAGCAGCTTAAGGCCGTCGCTGTCGAGCCATTCCCGCAGCTCGCAATCTGCCCAGCCGGCGCTCAGCGGTTGGGCCGCGGCGTCGCGTTCGGCAATGCCGGCATCGAACATAAACGTCAGTCCGGCCTTGCCCGTCCCGTCCAGAAGCTCGTCGTGGCGGATGCCCACAAGCTGTGCGCCGACCTCCAGCCCGTTGGTGAGCGTGACGCGCTTGGTACATGGATAGGGGATATGACCGTCATCGTCGAGCAGATGATAGCGCTTGGCGATCTTGCGGGCTTCGGCGTTGCTCCTCGCCGCCTTGATCTTAAACGAAATCTCCTGCAGCTGATCCCAGGTGTAGTCGCCAAGCGACCCGCGGATGCCGTCGAGGTAGTCGGGAATGCCAAAGCCGTGAGTGGCGGCTCCAATGGCGCCGAGTCCCACGACGGCAGCGGCGACGCCGCCGATAATAAACCGGCGGCGGGTCATGGCATCGCGACGGGCCTGCTCCAAAAGCGCTCGGGCACGGTCACCGGCGACGTCGACCTTAAGGTGCGCGCCGGCATCGATGTTGATGGGCTGGTTGGAGAGCCCCGGCGTGCTCGCGGCCGATTCGCCCAGGTCGGGAGCGAATGCCAATAGGCCCTCGTAGAATTCGCGCTCGCTGGGGCGCGATGCCTGGTCGGTCACGAGACACGACATGATGAGGTCGGCAAATGCCTGGTCGTCACCCTTGTGGGCGACGAGCGGCTCGGGCTCGTTTTGCGTTTTGAGCAGATAGTACGAGCTGACTTCATGCGCTTGATGCCTAGCCGCCCTAAAGGGGGTGTGACCGCTGTAGAGCTCGTAGAGAATGCTCGCGATGGCGTACACGTCGACGGAGGGAGAGCGACGCAGCTCGGCAACGTTGGGGATATCGCGAGTGAGCATTTCGGGCGCGGCGTATGCCGGCGTGGCATAGCGCCAAATGTCGGCGCGCTGCGTGAGCGTGTCGCTGCCCAGGGCCGGGACCGAGGAGCCCATATCGACCAGACACGGCTTAAACGCCAGAGCCTGCACCTGCTCGTCGATGCCAAGCTCGTTGGTGCGGAACATGATGTTCGCGGGCGACAGGTCGCGGTGCACAAGCGGCGTCTCGAGGTTTTGGGTCGACAGCAGCGTGCCCAGGACGGCGCAGCCTACCGATGCGGTGGCGGCACAAGTCACGCCCTCGCCGTCGTGCGGCAACATACTGGTCACTTTGTCGAGCGACGTACCCTCGATCCACTCCATAAGGATAAGCGGTTCGCCCTGGCACGTGCCATAGCCGTAGACGTGGGGAAAACCACGCAAGTGTGACACACGGCAGAGGTTGCGGTATTCCTCAAAAAGCGCGGCGGTGTTTGCCAGATGCATGGCGGATTCGTCTGCCGTACGCGACGGGGTGTTGGTTCCCAGCGCACGCATGAGCGTGTTGTCCGCGAGCACTTTGACGGCGAATCGCTCGTTTGAGGTGTTATGCGCCTGCAGCACAAGGCCCGTGTTGCCATGCGAAGAGCGGTCGGCTTTGACGATGAGCGTCATAAAGCGGCGTTTGGCGAGCTCCTCGTCGGCGGGATTGACGGGGGCGGCGGTATCGAACGACTCGAGCTGAAAGAGGACCGTCGTTGAATCGGGCTGCGGAGTGGTATCTGCCATGGTGACCTTACCTTGTGGTGTCGCGGGCGCGGGCGCACCGCTTCTTACCAAATAGACGTTGTGCCCGGTACGCCACGTACGGCGCCGGGCACAATGCTAAATTGTGAGTTTCATGACCAAAAAACGGGTCGTGGCACCCAGACAAATGGTGTCGCTGTGCCACAGGGGGACGGGCGGGTATTCGACGCCTGGTCTGCGTGTATGGCGCGGCGGCTCGACCACGCGCTGGGACATATCTGCGCCCGAGATGAGCACGGTACCGTTGGTGGAGCCCAGGCCCTGCACGTACCAGTAACCGTTCTTGGCGAAAACGCGTGCATGTCGGCGTGAGACATCGCGGTCGACATCGGTGATGGCACCGGTGCCCGTGGCGAGCGAACCGATTACGGTGCCGCCCTCGCCCTCGTTGAGCGGGTACAGCGGAGGCTTGGCGGCGTTGCCCACGATGCGGATAAGGCCCAGGCGCTCGGCATGCTTGACCTCGGGCTCGACGGCGGCGGTAAAGCCTTCGCCTACGCTGAGCTCGGTGGTGGAGAAGTGCCCGCCCATCTTGTCGGCGATGAGCGTCTCGGTCACCTGCACGGCGGCTTGGGGGTCGCACAGGCAACCGCACGCCACAAACAGCGTGACCAGCGGTAGTGCACAATCGGCGGCCGTGGTGCCGGGCGCGGCGATGCGATCGCAGGCGTTGCGGTAGATGCGGTCGTCGAGTCCGTAGGCGCTCAGCGACTCGCGCATGGCGTCGGCAGCCTCGCCGCTATAGTGCTCTGCCACCATGGCACGAGCCATCTCGCTGCCACCGAGGTTGGAGATCAGGCGAGCGGTGATGTTTTGGGCCGTCTGGGTGATATCGGCAAATAGCTCGGGGCGCGGACGCTCGACAGGGGCGTGAACAACCTCACGCGATAGGAACGTTCGCTCGTCCACACGGTCGCGTGGTGCTTTGCCACCGGCCATAGGGGTGGAGCGCAGCAGCATCCAAGCGGTATCACGATTGGTGATTCCGCCGAACTTGCGCAGATCGTCGAACATGACGGAGCGCGGTGTCTCTCGATCCATTGGTCCCCTCCTTGCGGTCGCAGCACGCAGACCGAACTTGCATGCAGTTTGACAGTTCAATCTACTATATCCGATTGGGCGGACTAAAACATGCACGTCAACGCCGTCTTTACATTGCTATAAACGGGCTGGGGCGCTGGCGCTAGATAATCGCATCGAATTTGGGCATAACGCGCCAGTCGCCGGCGTCGTCGAGCACGCCCCATTTGCCGCTTTCGTTGTCCTGTACAGGCAAAAAGACGTCGGTGGAGGTGTAGAAGATGTCACCCATGGCACGGAACTTGGGCTCGACTTGCCAAGCGCCGCTCACCGTCGAGCAGCCCCAAAGGCCGGTCGCCTGATCCTTGGCGGGCGCCCAGCCGTTGGCGAACTCGCGCGCCTCGGCAAAGGTGGCAGAGAATGCGCGCGTGCCGTCGGGCAGAATATAGCCCCACGAGCCGTCATCGAACTGTACGGCGGCGCGATTGCTGGCAAAGCGGCGTGCGGATTTAAACTGCGGCTCGATCTTCCACTGTCCATAGCCGTTGATGTAGCCCCAGGTGGTGCCGTCCTGCGTCGCTGGCCCCAGGCCGTTTGCCGAATCCCAGCCGCCCAGGCCCCTAAAGGTCGGCGGCACGTCGTTGCGCTTGCCGGTCTTGATGTAGATGTAGCCCCAGCTGTCCTCTTCGTTGCTGGAACGGTAGGGGACAAAGTTGCCCAGCACCATATCGCCCATGGCGTAGTACTTGGCCTCGACGATCCACTTGCCCTGGCGGTTGAGCACGCCCCAAAAACTGGTCTGCGCATCTTGGGCGACAGCGCCGTAGTCGTTGAAGGGCCGGGTGTCCGAGAACTGCGGCTCGATGGCCCAATTGCCGTCCTGGTCGATATAGCCCCACATGCCGGTGGTGGAATCGAGTGCGGCGGCAAGCCCGGCACCGTAAAGCCGCATGTCGCTGTAAGTCGGTTTGACCTTCCAGGCGCCGGTGTCGTCAATCAGGCCCCACTTGCCGTCGCTTTGGGCGGCATAGCGCATCTCCACGCTGATGGTGTTGGACGACGTTGCGGAGGTGTCGGAGCTGTCCGAAGCGTCGGAGTCGCTGTCTTTTTTGCTTTTGGACGAGCTGTCGTCGCTTTTGGTGTCTGCCGCAACCGCGGTGTCGTTGCCATTGTGCAGGTTACGCGACAGCAGGTAGGCGCCGCCACCGACAAGCGCCGTAAAGGCGAGGCCCCCCGCTGCGAGAAAAGCGCGGCGCGAGACGGACGTTGCCGCCGCGGCCGTCGTAGTGGCTGCGGACGCTGTCGAGGAAAGGCCGGCAGGGGCGACGGAACCAGCGGAGCCAGCGGATGCAGAAGGGCCTGCCGCTGCGCCACCAAAGATCGCGTTTTGTGCGACGGGTGCGGCGGTGCCTGCCGCGGGCGTCGCGGGTGCGTGCATGCTCGGCGCTGCGGACGTTGCCGGGGCGGCGGGCATGGACGCGCCGGCCGACACGGCGGCATCGGCGCCATAGGCGGCCCGGGGCGTCTCGAGCACAACCGGTACGGGCATGTAGGACGCGCGGTCCCGATGCCCGTGGTCCAACGGGGCGTCTTCGGCAGCGGCATCAGGCGCGGCTGCAAACGGGTCAACCGGAGCGGCAACGTCGTCATCGTCCAGCGGAAACATGACCGGCTGCGCGGTGTCGAACGTGGCCGGCACGGGCTCGTCGACGCTTGTCCCCGGGCCGATATAGGTTGTCTGGGCGTCCATGGCCCCGCTGCCCCAGACCGGCTCGGGCGTGGGCCAGTCGCCCAGCTCGCTCGATTGCCAACGGCGCAGCAGGTCGAGCATCTGCTCGACGGAGGGACGCCGCTCTTGGTCGATGGCGAGTCCCGCCACGATAATGCTGACGAGCGCCTCATCGGCGGCCGTGCGGGCCTGCGGTATCTCAAAGGCCGTTTCGGTTTTGACGCGGTAGGGCGATGCGGTGCCCAGCGCCTGCAGGTTAAACGGAGTATGTCCGCAATACAGCTCGTAGAGCACGCTCGAGAGCGCGTAGATGTCGACCGTGGGACTCAAGCGCCTGGTCTCGATGCCCGCGATATCGTGGGTGAGCATCTCGGGCGGCGCGTATTCGGGCGTGCCGCCGCGCCAGACGTCGGCGCGCACGGTAAAGGTGGGGTCGATGGGATTGAGCGCCGTCGAACTGCCAAAGTCGATGAGGCGGATATCAAAGTCGAGCGTCGCGACCTGGTCTTGGAGCGAACGCTCGCTCGTGGCGACCATGATATTGCGCGGTGAGATGTCGCGGTGGGCAACGCCCGTGTCCAGGTGCCGTACGTTATTGAGAATGGAGAGTACGGCCACGCCGATGGCCGCCACCGCATCGCCGCGCACGCCGCCGTCCGCGTGGGGGAGCTGCGGGGTGATGTGCTTGAGCGTGGAGCCCTCGACCCATTCCATAACGATAAGCGGCTCGCCGCCGCTGGTGCCATAGCCGTATACGCGTGGAAAGCCCTTAAGGTGCGAGACGGTGAGCTGGTTGCGATATTCCTCGAACAGCACGGCGCGCATGCCGGCGGCGATGCGCTCGTCCGTGGTGTCGCTCACATGCAGGCGTTTGATGGCAAAGATCTCGCCGGCGGTGTTGGTGGCACGCTGGACTACGCCCGTGCCGCCCTGGCCGGCCTCGCTTTGGACGAGGAACATCGAGAAGCGGCGGCGCGATTCGTCGCGCTTGGCGGGATCAAAGGCAACCGCGGGCTCAAACGTGTCGAGCACGATGAGCTCCTGCTGTCCTTGATTGTCCATCTTCACCCCCTTGAGCGTCGGTCGTGATAAGGCGCGGGCGGCGACGGCGCAATTGCCGTCCGCTTTCGTGCGCAATGTCCAATAATATGGCTAGTTTATCTCATTCGTGGTTGCGGCGCTGTTGAAAAACACCGTTTTGCGTGCAGATGTGCTGCCGCTGTGCGATGATGGGCGCATTTGAGAGGGGCCCACCGCGCCCTTATACCTAGACGAGAAAGGACCCACCATGGGTTTTCTTGATGAGATGCAGGCATCGCTCGATCGTACGGCTGCGGATGCCAATCGTGCCCTGCAGGTTAACAGAATCAAGAGCCAGATGAATGACGCCCTTAAGCGCCGCCAGCAGCTTGCCGGCCAGCTGGGTGCCAGCCTGTACGAGGCGACCAAGGACAATACCGAGCTGCGTCAGGGCCGCGAGGAGCTTTTTGACGGCATCGCCGCAATCGACAACGAGCGCGCGCAGCTTCAGGCCCAGATCGACGAGCTCGAGCGCCAAGCGCAGGCAGCGGCCTATGCGTCCGCATTCATCGATTGCCCGTTTTGCCACAACCGTCTGCAGCAGTCCTCTATGTTCTGCTCAGGTTGCGGTAAGTCGATGGCCGAGATCCAGGCCGAGCTGGCTCGCCAGGCCCAGGCGGCCCCCACGCCGGTCGAGGCTCAGGTTGCTCCTGCCGATGGTGCGGCCGTATGTCCCGCGTGCGGCGCGCCCATCCAGGCGGGTCACGCCTTCTGCATGAATTGTGGCCACAAGTTGGCGTAATCGGCAGCGTCTGACCGCGGCTTAGACAGTCGGGGACGATACCTCAAAAACTTTTTCATGTTGCGCAACAAGTTTGCGGCAGCAGCGGTGAATATGGTCGTGTGGACCTCAGAGGTCCGCACGACTTGTTGTTTGACCCCAAGGAGGTACCCGATATGTTCTGCCCCGGTTGTGGCGCCAAGATCGACGACGGCGCTCGTTTCTGCCCTGTTTGCGGCCAACAGATCCAGGCGGCGACCGCTGCCCCTGTGAACGCGGCCGCCCCGGCTCAGCCCGCCCCCGCGGCTCAGCCCGTACCTGCCGCTCAGGCCCAGCCCGGCCCCGCCTTTGCCGCGGCGCCTGCCATGCATGCGGCTGCCCCCGCCTCTGCCGTGCATCCGGCCCTGTCCATCGCCCGCATCATCCCTTGCGCTCTTGCGGTGGTCGCGATCGTTCTCTCCTTTATGCCGTGGTTTAGCATCTCGCCCACGGTGGTGCAGGCATCGAGCTACGCGAGCCAGGGCGCCAATTTCCTAAGCCAACTTGCCGGCCAGAACACCGACTATTCGTCGAGCCTGGGCTTTGACGAGAGCTACAACGTCTGGAGCCTGGGCAAGGCCGGCGAGGTCGCCGTTACCTACCAGAGCATGTACGACTCGGCGTCCGACCTCGCCAGCTCGCTGAGCAGCTCCTACTACGATGACTATTCCGACTCGGGCCACGGTCATGCTGTGAGCATCACGAATCCCAACTACGGCAAGGTTTCCTCCGGCGGCGTCTCCTTTATCTCGATGGCCGTTACCGCCTTTTGGGCCCTCGGCATGCTCGCCTCGATTGCCGGCATCGTGCTCTACCTCACCCAGGGCCTCAAGGTCGTGCTTCCCGCTGGCTGTGGTCTCATGGTGCTCTCGGTGCTGGCCTTTGAGCTGCTGTACGTCAACATGATGAGTGCTATTGGCTCTGCGGCGACCACCCCCATCTTTACGGCGCTGTTTGCCATTGCCGCCGCCGTGCTCACCTTTGTGCTGCGCGAGCAGACTGTTCCGTCGGCTCACTAGAAAACCGGCGCTCAATACGACCGATTCGTGACCCATGGCGGCCGAGGACAACATCCCCGGCCGCTTTTCTTTTTCGTCTTTACCCTCGCTCAGCAGGCAAAACAAAAAAATTTGCGCTGAGAGGCAATGGGGGGTGCGGACAGAAAGTTGGACCGCGGGGCGGTCCGGACTGGAGGTTCGCAT
>URXE01000007.1 GCA_900551815.1 uncultured Collinsella sp. | reverse complement strand
TGACACGGAAGAGGTCAGAAGTTCAAATCTTCTAACGCCCACCAAATGTTCGCAGTCCAGAGGCTTTGCTTCTGGACTGTTTTGTTTTATGCCGCCAAACATGCCAGCAAATTTTGATCCAAGGTCTGTATGCGATGGTCTTCGTATCCCGTAGGGGTGCCGGCAGATTGCATACGTCCTGGCCGAGCGTGACCGCAACATGTTGGTCAAGCATAATCTTTTGGATTCTTTTGGCGTGAGTGGCTTGGTTTTAGTAGGATTTGTCAGTGGCTTGACTAAGGGGGTTTTATAGCTGCCATGCAGGTAGCCGTGTTGGTAACGTTTTACCGACTTGTCAAATACCCCTCATTTATAATGCGTCTGCAAAATGACTAATTGCTTTGACCTGCTGAAACACTATATGTTGTGTTTGACCTAAAAAAAGAATACAGGATATAGATGCATCTTTGTCGTATGATAGATGGCGGACAGAGAACGAAGACCTTAATTGCCTCTTTTGAACGTGTCCTTGAGCCGCTTGATCGGCTCCTGGGAATGTCCGCATAGAGGCTTATGGTTTATCGAGAACACAGATTGCGCGACGGCGCCGCAAGACAGGGGCAAGCCCTGCCGGGCATCGTTTGGCTCTGAAGCGCAATGAGGCTACGACGCGAAAGAGGCAAGAGGATGAAGATCATCAAGCGCAGCGGCACCGAGGTTGTCTTTGACATCGATAAGATTGTCAATGCCATCCGCGCCGCTAACTTGGAGGTCGAGGAGAGCTCTCGTCTAACCGACCGCCAGGTGGTTTATGCGGCGCAAAACGTCGCCGAGGCATGCGAGAACGCGGGCCACACCGTTTCGGTCGAGGAGATCCAGGATTTGGTCGAGGACGAGATCATGCGTCTCGACTGCTACGAGGTTGCCCGCCACTACATCATCTATCGCTATGTTCAGAGCCTGAAGCGCCAGAAGAACACGACCGATGACAAGATCCTGTCGCTGATCGAGTGCAATAACGAAGAGGTCAAGCAGGAGAACTCCAACAAGAACCCGACCGTCAACTCCGTTCAGCGCGACTATATGGCTGGCGAGATTTCCAAGGACCTGACCCAGCGCGTGCTGCTGCCTCAGGAGATCGTGGATGCCCATAATGAGGGTCTGATCCATTTCCACGATTCGGATTACTTTGCCCAGCATATGCACAACTGCGATCTGGTGAACCTGGAGGACATGCTCCAGAACGGCACTGTTATTTCGGGCACGCTGATTGAGAAGCCGCACAGCTTCTCGACCGCCTGCAATATTGCGACGCAGATTATCGCCCAGGTTGCTTCCTCCCAGTACGGCGGCCAGTCCATCTCGCTGACCCATCTTGCCCCCTTTGTTGAGGTGAGCCGTCAAAAGATTCGTGGCGAGGTCGCCCGCGAGCTCGAGGAGCTCGGCGTTTCCGCATCTCCCGAAAAGGTTCGCGAGGTCGTTGAGGATCGCCTGCGTGACGAGATCCGTCGCGGCGTCCAGACGATTCAGTATCAGGTCGTGACCCTTATGACCACCAATGGCCAGGCGCCGTTCGTGACGGTCTTTATGTATCTTAACGAGGCCCGTACGCCTCAGGAGAAGCACGACCTTGCCATGATCGTGGAGGAGACGCTTCGCCAGCGCTACGAGGGCGTTAAGAACGAGGCCGGCGTGTGGATTACCCCGGCATTCCCCAAGCTTATCTATGTACTCGAGGACGATAACGTTCACGAGGATTCCCCGTACTTCTACCTGACCCAGCTGGCTGCCAAGTGCACCGCCAAGCGCATGGTGCCCGATTACATCTCCGAGAAGAAGATGCGCGAGCTCAAGCTGTCTAAGGGCGAGACCGCCGGCAACGGCGATTGCTACACCTGCATGGGTTGCCGCAGTTTCCTGACGCCCGACCGTTCGGGCAACGGTTTTAACAACGTGGCCAACGCGCTGAACTATGACCCAAACAAGCCCAAGTACTACGGTCGCTTTAACCAGGGCGTTGTGACCATCAACCTGCCCGATGTCGCCCTGAGCTCGCATCAGGACATGGACAAGTTCTGGAAGATCTTCGACGAGCGCCTTGAGCTGTGCCACCGCGCCCTGCTGTGCCGTCATGAGCGCCTGATGGGTACACTTTCTGACGCCGCGCCGATTCTTTGGCAATACGGCGCCCTGGCGCGTCTGAAGAAGGGCGAGACGATCGACAAGCTGCTCGTGGGCGGTTACTCCACCATTAGTCTGGGTTATGCCGGCCTGTATGAGTGCGTCAAGTATATGACGGGCCACAGCCACACCGAGAAGGAGGGCACGCCCTTTGCCATGGCCGTCATGCAACGCATGAACGACAAGTGCGCCGAGTGGAAGGCCGAAAGCGATATTGACTTCTCGCTGTACGGCACCCCGCTTGAGTCGACGACCTACAAGTTCGCCAAGTGCCTGCAGCGTCGTTTTGGCATCATCCCGGGCGTGACGGACAAGGGCTACATCACCAACAGCTACCACGTCCATGTGTCTGAGGAGATTGATGCTTTCGATAAGCTCAAGTTCGAGGGCATGTTCCAGCAGCTTTCGCCGGGCGGTGCTATCTCCTACGTTGAGGTTCCCAACATGCAGGACAACCTCAAGGCTGTCATTCGCGTGATGCAGTACATCTACGACAACATCATGTACGCCGAGCTCAACACCAAGAGCGACTACTGCCAGGTGTGCGGCTACGACGGCGAGATCAAGATTGTCGAGGATGACGGCAAGCTGGTGTGGGAGTGCCCCAATTGCGGCAATCGTGACCAGGAGAAGATGAACGTCGCTCGTCGTACGTGCGGCTACATCGGTACCCAGTTCTGGAACCAGGGCCGAACCGAGGAGATCCGCGACCGCGTGCTGCATCTCTAATAACCATCCCAGGCCGCCCCGTAGCGAGGCCCCGGACCTTTACTCGCTATTTCGGACAGTCCTGGCTCACGACGGAGGCGCCACTGGCGCCTCCTGTTCGTGCGGAACTCATATCGAGCAAAGGTCCGGGGCCTCGCTACGGGGCGGCCAAGTTGACGTAGCTGAGATGCGGCATGCGGTCTGCTCACTCCTCGAAGTTCTTAGCGGAGATAATTCGAGCTGCAGCTGCGATTTACTTGCGATGGCGGTTGAGCCGCAACCCAGTTTTTATTAGATCTCGAACCCTATACTCGATGTTCGCTTCGTTCATTGAGTTACCCTTTGCATGAGGCCGGGACATATCGTCCCGCCCGCAGTTTCGCAGGCCGAAGGCCGAGAATGTTTGAGGACGGGATGATATGTCCCGGCCTCCCGGGAGAGTTACCTATGAACTACGCGAACATTAAGTATTTCGACATTGCTGATGGGGAAGGCGTTCGTACTTCTCTGTTTGTGAGCGGGTGCCGTCGTGGGTGCAAGAACTGCTTTAACTCTGTCGCGTGGGACTTTGCTGCGGGTGAGCCGTTCGACCGTGCCGTCGAGGACAAGATTATCGAGAGTCTCGACCATCCCTTTATTGATGGCCTGACGATTCTGGGCGGCGAGCCTATGGAGCCCGAGAATCAGGTGGGGCTTGTTGACTTTATCGAACGCGTGCGTGCGGCCTATCCCGCGGGGTCGGGCAAGACCATTTGGTGCTTTACCGGCGACGTGCTCGAGGAGCTTATGCCGGGTGGCCGTCATCATACCGAGGTGACGGACCGTATCCTGGCCTGCCTCGACATGTTGGTGGACGGCCCGTTCGTTCAGGATCTGTACGATATCTCGTTGCGCTTTAGGGGCTCGAGCAATCAACGCGTGATTGACATGAACGCCACGCGTGCCCGTGCCGAGCGTGAGAACGTTGCGCTTTGCGACGCCGTGGAGCTTTGGCGGGACGATCCGGTCTATTCGACCCATACTATGTAGCTTGTGGCCGATGCCGGAGGGCGTGGTACCATAGCGCGAACGCAAAATCGGAAAAGTGAGGCCCAGATGGTCGATCAGGAAAAAGTCGAGGCCGCCATTAAGCTGTTGCTTGAGGGCATAGGCGAGGACCCAACTCGTGAGGGCCTGCTGGAGACCCCGGCGCGCGTTGCCCGTATGTATGGTGAGATCGCCGGCGGTATGGACCAGAGTGCCGAGGAGCATCTGTCCAAAACCTTTGCCGTCGCTTCGAACGATTTGGTTATCGAGCGCGACATCACGTTTTACTCGCTGTGCGAGCATCATCTGCTGCCGTTTTACGGCAAGGCTGCCATTGGCTATATCCCCAACGGCCGTGTCGCAGGGCTTTCTAAGCTTGCCCGCACGGTAGAGGTCTACGCCCGTCGTCTGCAGCTGCAGGAGCAGTTGTGCGCACAAGTTGCCGATGCCCTCATGGAGTATCTCGCTCCCCAGGGAGCGATTGTGCTCATGGAAGCTGAGCATATGTGCATGACCATGCGCGGCGTGCAAAAGCCTGGCACCAAGACCGTGACGCTCGCTCGCCGCGGCGTCTTTGAGACCGATCCCGCGCTCGAGGAGCGGTTCTTTAGGATGCTGGGCCGTTAGCATGAGGGTCGTCAACGACTTTACATCGAAGACCGATGAGGGGACGTCGCGTCGCGGCTTTATGGCTTCGGGTCTGACTCCCTTTGGTGCCATGCCTCGCATTGATTACATTTGTGCCAACGGGCTGTTCCGGCGGCACCTGGGCAACATTGCACAGTTGGAATCGGGGCGCATCTTCTGCCGCCACGGTATTGACCATCTTCTCGATGTCGCTCGCATTATGTGGATCAAGAATCTCGAGGAACAGCTCGAATTTGACCGTGAGGTCATCTACGCCACGGCACTTCTTCACGATATCGGCAAAGATGAACAGTATGAATCGGGTATATCCCATGATGTTGCAAGCGAACGCGTCGCTGATGCGATTCTCGGCGGCATGCCCGATGATGTGGCGTTTGAGCCGGCCGATGCCGCAGCCATTAAGACGGCCATTCTGGGCCATCGAAAGCTGCGTGTGAACAGCCAACCGCTTGAGCGTCTGCTCTATGCAGCCGACAAAGCGTCGCGCGCCTGCTTTGCATGCCCCGCGCGCAATGCTTGCAACTGGAGCGAGGATAAAAAGAACCTGTCGATTCGCGTGTAGTTAGTTTGCGCGGTCGGGGTTCTAAACGAAGGAGACGATCGCGATGAGCAACAAGAAACTGCCCGAGAATGCAACCAAGACTGAAGGCGCCGAGCTCGCCCGCCGTGGAAGGGGCGAAATATCCACCGCAACGGCGGTACCCCACGTGAGCTATGACGATCTGCGCCATGCCGACCGCATCACCGTTGAAGGTCTTGAGGTTTTTGCTAACCACGGCGTATATCCCGAAGAGAACGCGCTGGGCCAGAAGTTCATCGTGTCCCTGGTGCTCTATGCCGACCTGCGTGCAGCGGGGGAGCACGATAACCTGGACGCCTCGATTGACTACGGCTCGGTATGCCACGATGTCGATGGCTATCTGCGCGAGCATACGTTTAAGCTCATCGAGGCTGCAGCCGAGGGTGTGGCCCAGATGCTGCTGCGTCGTTACCCCCTGCTGCTTGGCGTGCACGTTAAGCTCGATAAGCCTTGGGCGCCCGTCGGTCTTCCCCTGGCAAGCTGCGGTGTCGAGATCGAGCGCGTGCGCTAGTCGACGCTAGAGCTTGTTGAGGGGCGGCTGCTTGAGCCGCTGCGACAGAGCTCTATTGTTGGGACAGTACGTGTCGAGCAGGGCGTGAAACCGCTGATTGTGGCTTGGCTCGAGCAGGTGGACGAGCTCGTGGGCGACAACCATGTCGAGACACTCGATGGGATAGGCGGCAAGTTCGCGTGCGATGCGAACGGCACCGGATTTGGGCGTGCATGAGCCCCAACGCGTTTTCATGCTACGTACGGAAACGCGGGAAACGGCGACACCCATTGCGATTTCGTACGCGCGCGCCATATCGCGCAGCGCCGTGGTGACCTCGGATGCATAGAGCTGGTCGATGCGGGTCTGGAGCTCATCGGACGTCAGGCCGTCGAGGGTTGCGCGCCGCTTGGCCTGTGGGCGTTCGTTCGATTTGTCGGCACCCATAAAACTTGCGAAGGTGGCCTGCTTGGGCCGCGGTGCGGGTGATGCAAAGTTGCGATCGAGCGCATCTTGTACCGTGATGGGCTTGCCCCAAAGTGCAATGATGGACGAGGGGCTGAGCGGCTCTCGTGCCGTCGCCTGACGTTGCTCGCGCTGGGCAAGTCGACTGATAATCCAGGCGCTGTTGCGCTTCACAAACGCTTCGATACGCTCGCGGCTGGCGTCGAGCGGTGCACTGGCGTGGACCTCACCGCTCGATGTGACGCGTAGGTTGAAGTTCTTGACGCGCTTTTTGGTAACGACGACGGGGATGGATGTGCCATCCGGTCGGGATACGGTAATCGTAAATTGCTGCGTCAAAAGCGGTCCTTCAGATTGGGGACGGGCCGCATGTCGACCGTTCGGCATGCGGCCCGCTCAGGGGATGTGAAATTAATAACGCTCGAAGAAGGCAAGGGCATTATCGCTGCAGAGCTTCTGCATCACGGTCTTGCCAAAGTGCTTGGAGAGCATGTTCTGGAACTCGGGCATCTTGCTGGCATCGGAGAGGAAGGCGGGCACCGTGGCACCGTCCCAGTCGCCGCCGAGCGCGATGACATCCTCGCCGCCCAGGTCGAGCCAGTGCTCGATATGTGCCGCTAGCTGGTCGAAGGTGACGTCTGCGGCGGTCTTGTCGGTTGCGTCGTTGGAAAGGAACTCGCTGCAGTAGTTGAGGCCGACGATACCGCCCATGTCGCGAATGGTGCGGAACTGGTCGTCGGTAAGGTTGCGTTTGACGCCGCAAACCGCACGGGAGTTGGAGTGGCTGGCGACGAAGGGACGCGTGGCGTGGGCGACAACCTCGTCAAAGCACTCATCGTTGAGGTGGGAGACGTCGAGTACCATGCCGGCGTGCTCCATCTGCGTAAGTGCCTCGATGCCGGCGCCGGTGAGGCCGGCGTGGGTGTCGTGGCCGCTCGCGAGCGGCCCCTGCGCATTCCAGCTGAGTGACGACATAAGCACGCCCAAGCTCTTGAGCACTTCGATCAGCGCGGGGTCCTCGGCAAAGAACGTGGCGTTTTCGATGGTGTGGATGCAAGCGACCTTGCCGTCCTTGAGCGCGGGGCGAATGTCTGCGGCGCTGCGCACGTTGACCATACGGTCGTGGTTGAGCATTGCCTGGCCGCTCATATGCGCCATGATCTGCGCCTGGAAGCGCGCGGCGTGGGCGGTGGGAATCTCGTCGGGGACAAACGTGGCGAAGCACTGTGCCCACGGCGTGTTGCCGATCTTTGCGAGCGAGATGGCACAGGCGTTACCTTCGATGAGGTCGAAATCTTGCGGATGCGTTTCGTCGCCGGGGAAATAGCCGTCGGTGCCGGCGGTAAAGCGCAGGTCGAGATCGAGCGTGGCCCAGCCGATGCGGTCGGCGGTGTCGCAGTGTAGGTCAAATACGGGATATGCCATGGTTCCTCCGGTTGCAGCGTTTCTTTGCAAACTGTCATTGAATTGTATGACTAGGGTATAGTTAGCGCCATATGTTCACGGCGGCCCGCGTTGTGCGCCGCCCTTATCACGGAGGTTACCATGTCCAACCAGGGCAAGAAGGTCAAGACCCATTATCGCGGCACGCTCGACGACGGCACGCAGTTCGATAGCTCCTACGATCGCGGCGAGCCGCTGGAGTTCACCTGCGGCGCCGGTCAGATGATCAAGGGCTTCGACGCCGCTGTTGTCGATATGCAGGTGGGCGAGAAGAAGACCGTGCACATTCCTGCTGCCGATGCCTATGGCGAGCACAATCCCGAGATGGTTCTGACCTTCCCGGCCGAGCAGGTTCCCAACATCGAGCAGATCGAGAAGGGCATGAAGCTCTTCCTGTCCACGCCGAGCGGCATGCCTGTCCCCGCCGTCGTCATTGACGTGACGCCCGAGGCCGTGACGCTCGACGCCAACCACGAGCTGGCCGGCAAGGACCTCAACTTTGATATCGAGCTCGTCGAGGTCGAGGGTTAGAGCATGCCTGAGCGCTTGGTTTCGACGACATGCTTGGGAAATCTCAACGATCCGTCCTATGAACTCCTGCTTCGCCGGAAGCTGGGCGGCGTCTTTGAAGTTGACGAGCTGCTGCTCGATTGGGACCAGGCTGATGTATACGCGTTTGTGGGCGTGACGGAGCTGGGGCGCACGGTCGATGTTCGGCTGGATACTGCCGACGGCGGTCGTTTTGTCGACGGCGACGTGCTCGCCGTCGACCGTTCGGGCGTGGTGCCCGTGGCGGTTGTTGTGCGCCTGCGCAGCGCCGAGGTTTATTTGGTCGAAGTTGACCGCTTGGACCCGATTGCGCTCGCGCATGCGTGCTGGGAGATCGGCAATATGCATGCGCCGCTTTTTCGAGGCGATTCGGACGAGCATACCGTGCGCATGTATACGCCGGTGCAGCCTGTTTTGGGCCGCATGCTCCGGGGTGTCGAGGGTGTTCGGCTCACGGTGGTTACCCGTGAACTCGATGCGGACCGGCGCTTTGCGTCGAGTGCGGCGGAGGTCGTCGTGAGCATGGCTCCCGACTTTACCATCGTAAAAAAGACGCGCGGCTAAGCGCGCGTATGCGCAAGACGGGTTTTGAGGGATTGCCATTCAAAGTCCGTCTTGCTGTTGATGAGAGGCTTTGGGGGAAGTATATGGGCCTTGAGGGAATCAAGCTGATTGCATGCGATTTGGACGGCACGTTGCTGCATCCGGGGGAGCGCGAGCCGCGTTCCGAGGCCTTTGAGCTCATTGATGAGCTGCATCGTCGCGGTATCGTGTTTATGCCAGCGAGCGGCCGTCAATATGCGAGCTTGTGCCACCTGTTTGCCCCGGTGGCCGATGAGCTCGCCTATGTATGCGAAAACGGAGCCCTGGTCATGAGCGAGGGGCGTGCCGTTGTCAAGCGTTCCATGGAGCGTGGCCTTGCTATGGATATCGCGAATGCTGTGGTTGCGTATCCCCATGCCGACGTGACACTTTCGTGTGAGGGGCACCTCTACACCATGAGCGGCAACGATGCGTTCGTCGACCATTTGCGCTATGAGGTCCACTGCGATGTGGCGGTGGTCGACCGTCCCGAGGACATCGACGAGGACGTCATTAAGATTGCCTTCCAGACGCCCGAGGTGGATCAACCGGCGGCCCTGGAGTATTTCGAGCGCCTCTTTAGCGACCGTGTCGACGTGATGACGTCGGGAACCGAATGGACGGACTTTATCGGTTTCGGTTCGGGCAAGGGCTCCGCGCTTGCCGATTACGGTCGTGCCCTGGGGATTTCGCCCGATGAGATGATGGCGTTTGGCGACAATGAGAACGATCGCGACATGCTTAACGTCGTGGGCCATCCCTATCTGATGGAGAGCTGCAATCCCAGCATGCGTGGTATCAACGACCGCGTCCGCTACGTGCGCACGGTCGAAGAAGAGCTGCGTCGTCTACTTGCTGAGTAGACATTTGGGACATGTCTAGAAATCTACTTTTTGCTGCAAAGTGCGGAAAGGTGGATTTTAAGGCATGTTCCAAACATCTACCGGCAGTCAGGGCAGAGACCCTCGAAGATGGTGTAGTGTGACGTGACGTGCCAGCCGATTTGCTCGGACGCCTTGGCGTCGAGCTGGGCATCGAAGGGGAGCGGTACGTCGATGACGCGGCTGCACGAGGTGCAGATGATATGCGCATGCGGCTCGATCGTGCGATCGAAGCGGCTGCCGCCCGGCGTCTTGATGGAGAGGATTTCGCCGGCGTCGGCCAAGAGATTGAGATTGCGGTAGACCGTACCGCGGCTGATCTTGTCATCCTGCGCGCGCACGACGTTGTAGATTTCGTCGGCGGTGGGATGGTTATAGCTTTGGCGCACGGCGTCAAGAACCAGCTTTCGCTGCCTGGTATTCCTTCTTTGCACCGCCATGCGCCTCGCCTCTTTTCTATTAACGGTCGTAGGTAAATGATACCGTATTTAGCACACAATACTAATAATGAGGAGTGAAACCGTCTTCATTGGCAAGTGGGGCTCGGACCTGGGCGTCTACGAGGCGAAAACGCGTTCCCATGCGCTCGTAGGAGGCATGAAGTGCCTCGAGATGAGATAGGATGTCTGCCGGAGCTCCCTGTATCTCCATCTCGACTGAGCCGTCTTCCATGTTACGCACCCAGCCGGTGAGTGCGCGTGCCTGCGCGAGGTTGGTGTTGGTAAAGCGAAAACCAACGCCTTGGACTTGCCCCGCCCAGCGCAGGAAATAGCGCAGGGGAGTGTCTTGAGTGGCCTCGTCGCTTGCGAGCACGGTAAGCCTGCGGCGCAGCTCGAGCTCGACGTTTGACGGTTTTTGAGGCTCTCGACTGCCGCCGGTGACGCTGGAGAAGAACGTATCGAAGAAGCCCATCGCTAGGCCTGCTTGCCTGCGTCGGCCGGGAAGATAATGCCGGCCTGCTGGCGCACGGCATCCATGATGCGCAGTGAGACGAGCGTGACATCGCGGTAGTGGCCAAGCTCGTGGCGTCCCGCCGGGGTCTCCCAAATCTCTTCCCTAACGTTATCGATGCCGCCGATGGCGGTGATAAAGTCTGTGAGTTCGTATTCCATAGTGTTGCTCGATTTGGGCAGGTCGAGAACGAGGCTGTTGTCGCCCTGTTCGCGCGGTGCCTCGGTCGCCGAGCCGCGTACGACATCGCCGCGATAGTCGATGCGGACGTTGCGGGGCGTGGACAGATGGTCGATCTGGATAGTGCCACGCTCGCCTTCGATCTGCGAGGGCAACAGGTCATTCGTAATTTTGGAGTGCGCGAGCTCGACGGAGATACGGCCACCACCGTAGCTGGCGAGGATGGAACCGCAGCCATCGATGGGGCCGTGCGTGAGCTGTCGCGTGGTGGGGTCGAGCAGAGTAGCCATGCTCGTAAGGCCGGAGGGCATGCCGAAAATCTCGACCATGGGCTCGACGGTGTAGACGCCAATATCCATGAGGGAACCCGATGCCATATTGCAGTCGAAGATATTGGTGGCGCGTCCCGCGAGAATCTCGTTGTAGCGCGAGGAATATTTGCCAAAGCGCAATGAGGCGCGGCGGATGGGCGCAATCTCACCCAGGGCGTCCTCGATGGCGTGGAAAGCGGGGTCATGGAGCGGGCGCATGGCCTCGAGGGCTACGACGCCCGCCGCCTCGGCTGCGCGAAAGACCTCGAGCGCCTGCGCCTCGGTGGCGCAGAAGGGCTTCTCGACGATGACGTGCTTGCCACCGGCGATACAGGAGAGCGCCTGCTCGTAGTGAAGTGCGTTAGGGCTGCCGATATAGACGGCGTCGACGTCGGCGGCTGCCGCGAGCTCATCGAGTGAAGTAAAGTTTCGCTCGCCACCGCGCTCGGCGGTAAAGGCGGCACCGCGATTGGCATCGCGCGAGAGCGTGCCCACAAACGCAGCTTGGTCGTTGGCGTTGACGACCTGGATAAAGTCGTCGGTAATCATGGATGTGCCAATGGTCGCGATGCGCAGCATACGTCCCCCTTGTGTTGTTTGGTCTACAGGATGAGTGTAGCGCGTGGGGATATAAAGCTGCGCGAAAACGCTATTACAGGTCGCTCTCGTTAAAGCCGGTGTCGATATCGAGGTTGCTGCCGTCGGCCGCCGTGGTGGCAAGCTCGTCGCAGCGCTCGTTGAGCTCGTGACCGGCGTGGCCTTTAACCCAGATGAACTCCACTTTGTGCGTGCTCTTTGCGGTGAGCAGGCGCTCCCACAGATCGCGGTTCTTGACGGGCTGCTTGTTGGCAGTTTTCCACCCGCGCTTTTTCCAGCCGTCGATCCAGTGTTTATTGAAAGCGTTGACGACGTACTGCGAATCGGAATGGACCTCGACCTCGCAGGGGCGGTTAAGCGCCTCGAGCGCCACGATGACCGCCATGAGCTCCATGCGGTTGTTGGTGGTCTTGGCGTAGCCGCGCGAAAGCTCGGAGGTGAAGGTCTTGCCGGCGGGGTTGGTGTATTTGAGCACGGCGCCGTAGCCGCCGCGTCCCGGATTTGATCGGGCCGAGCCGTCGGTGTAGATGATGACCTTCACATGGTTCCTTTCGTTGGGTACGTTTCGTGTGAGTGACCATTGTAGCGCCGCGTTCGCCGAGGGCTAGCAATCTACCATATCTACCCTGTCCTCAGATGGCTGGTTTTCTTGGATGATGCGGTCGAGCTCGTCGAGGTATTGCTGCAACAGGGGAGAGGGCTTGCGTTCATCGTGCATGATATAGCCTACGTGCATCGTCGAGGCATCTGCCAGTGGAATCGATGCCATGCCCCATTGCATTTCGTTTGAGAGCACGCCGGTGGAGAGCGTGTAGCCGTTCGAGGTGATCAGCAGGTTGGTGAGCGTGCCGCGGTCAGAGACTCGAATGTTGCGATCGCAGGGGATGTAGCTAAACGGCTCCTCGGCGTAATAGAAGGAGTTCGAGGTGCCTTGCTCAAAGCTGTAGCGCGTATAGGGTGTAAGGTCGGCAAGGGACAGCTGAGGGCGGCGTGCGAGCGGGTGGCGCTCGCTAACGAAGACGTGGACCGTTGCGTCGAAGAGGGGATGGAAGCTTGCGCGGGCATCGGCGAAGGCCTTCTGCAGAACGCGGGCGTTAAAGTCATCCAGATACAGAATGCCGATATCGCTGCGAAACGCGCGGACGTCATCGATGATCTGCGATGTGGTGGTCTCGCGCATGATGAACTCGAACTTGCTGTCGCGGCAGCGCTCGACCACGTTGACAAAGGCCTCGACCGAAAAGGCGTAGTGCTGGGCGGAAATGGCGAGGCGGGCTTGCGGGGTGCCGCCGTCCTCGTAGCGCGCCTCGAGCATATCGGCCTGCTCTACGACTTGACGCGCATAGCCCAAAAGCTCGGTGCCGTCGTTGGTGAGCGTGACGCCGCGGCTGGAGCGCGTAAAGATCTCCAGATGGAGTTCCTGTTCCAGGCTTTTGACGGCGTTTGAGATGTTGGACTGAGCGGTATAGAGGCGCTGAGCTGCGGCGTTGATTGAGCCGGACTCTGCCACGGCAATCAGAAAACGAAGCTGCTGAAGGGTCATCGACGCCATCCTTTCGATTGCTATCTATAAAACCGATAACAGGTTAGCGCTTTTAAGTGATTGACCGAGCGAAACAATGCTCGTACTATTCAAAACACACAAAGGCGGTAGGTAATTAAACCGACCACGGAACCGGGATGCGAAAGGAGGCCCGCATATGAATTGCTTACCAAGACGAATGCCGGGCTCCTGTTTGCGCCCGTTGGCGTGATCAGGAGACAGCGACTTACTTCTCTCTAATTTGTTTACTTTTGTTCGATCAAGGAGATCATCATGAGCCAGTTCATCAACAACCCCGAGCACACCTTTGGTTTCGATACCCTGCAGCTTCACGTTGGCCAGGAGAGCGCCGATCCCGCATCCGACTCCCGCGCCGTGCCTATCTACCAGACCACGAGCTATGTGTTCCGCAACTCCCAGCACGCCGCCGACCGCTTTGGCCTTGCCGATGTTGGTAACATCTACGGCCGTCTGACCAACTCCACCCAGGGCGTCTTCGAGGACCGTATCGCCGCACTCGAGGGTGGCGTGGCAGGTCTCGCCGTCGCCTCCGGTGCTGCTGCCATCACCTATACCCTGCAGGCTCTTGCCCAGGCCGGTGACCACGTGGTTGCCCAGAAGACCATCTACGGTGGCTCCTACAACCTGCTGGAGCATACGCTCTCCCAGTTTGGCGTCGAGACCACGTTTGTCGACGCTCATAACCTGGACGAGGTCGAGGGCGCCATCAAGGACAACACCACGGTCATCTATCTCGAGACGCTCGGCAACCCCAACTCCGACATCCCCAACATCGACGCCATCTCCGAGATCGCCAAGAAGCACGGTCTGCCGGTTGTCGTCGACAACACTTTCGGCACCCCGTATCTGTTCCGCCCGCTGGAGCATGGTGCCAACATCGTCGTCCACTCCGCAACCAAGTTCATCGGCGGCCACGGCACCTCGCTGGGCGGCGTGATCGTCGACGGCGGTAACTTCGATTGGAAGGCGAGCGGAAAGTACGCGCAGATCGCCGAGCCCAACCCCTCCTACCATGGCGTCTCGTTTGCCGAGGCTGCCGGTCCCGCCGCCTTCGCAACCTATGTCCGCGCCATCCTGCTGCGTGACGAGGGCGCCTGCATCAGCCCGTTCAACGCCTGGGTCCTGCTCCAGGGCACCGAGACTCTGTCGCTGCGCGTTGACCGTCATGTCGAGAACACCAAGAAGGTCGTTGAGTTCCTGGCTGGTGACAGCCATGTTGCCAAGGTGAATCACCCGAGCCTGCCTGAGCACCCCGATCACGAGCTCTATCAGAAGTACTTCCCCAACGGCGGTGCCTCGATCTTTACCTTTGAGATTAAGGGTGGCCAGGAGGCAGCTTGGAAGTTCATTGATCATCTGCAGGTGTTCTCGCTGCTCGCCAACGTGGCCGACGTCAAGTCGCTCGTCGTGCACCCGGCTACCACCACGCACTCCCAGCTGTCTGCCGAGGAGCTCGCCGAGCAGAACATCACGCCCTCCACGATCCGTCTTTCCATCGGTACCGAGAATGCCGAGGATATCATTTGGGATCTGAAGCAGGCCTTCGCCGCGCTGGACGAGTAAGGCGACTTGTGCAAGGACCCCTTGCGACTCGATAGGTATAACTGTATAAAATGCCTGCTCAAGGTGCCTGTGCGAACAATGGTTGCACAGGCGCCTTTTTTGCATAGAGAGGGTGCAAAAACAGGGTTTTTGACACGCTTTATGCATTCGAGTTGTGGAAAACTCCTGTTGAGAGGATGTGAGTTTTACGCAATTGACGTGCGCCTTTTAAGTAAAACCGCAGGTCGCGATTTGCTCGGGGTACTATGCAGCGCGATCGAATCACACGCAGCTCAAACGCAGCAAAAACGCACTACGGAGGTTTCCAGCTACATGAGGATTGATTCACGAAAACCGAAAGCCGCCGCCCTTTCCGCCGCTCTGACCGTGGCACTTTTGGCGGGCGCCGGTGCAACTGATGCCCACGCCGCAACACTGTCCGATACGGTTGGATCTACGCCGTCTGAGACGACGCTGGTGCAGCCCGTTGACTATCGCGGCGATGGTTATGGTTCCATGCAGGAGTGGAACGCCTCGATGGAGGCCAAGCGCGATTCCCTGGAGATGCGCGCTCAGATCATCATGAACATGTACGGTGACTATGCCACCGATGACGAGCGCGCTGTGCTGCAGGGCTGTATCGATGGCGCGGGCAGCCTGTTGACGATGGGGGAGGTCGATGCGAAGTCGACCGAGCTCGATGAGCTGCGCACTGCGCTTGAGGATGCCAAGCGCGAAGCGCTCGAGGCTGCTGCCGCCGAGGCGGAGGCTGCCGAGGCCGCCCAGGCTTCGTACTACAACGCCGGTTACACTTCGTCCTACGCGTCTGCCGCGTCCTGCGCGAACGGATCGGGCCTGACGCGCTCTGCGGGTGTCAATAACTACAACGGGCGCCGCGAGACCTATTACAGCAGCAATGTGCTTTATCACTATCGCACGGGCGAATGGACTCAGGATTCTGAGGGCTTTTGGCGCGATTCCGACGGCTATTACGTTGTTGCCGCGGGCGATATGGCCCAGGGCTCGACCTTTACGGGCTCCAAGGGTGATTGCAAGGTCTATGACTCCGGCTGCGCTGCCGGAACCACCGACTACTACACCGGTTGGTAATTTTTCTGCATCACGGATATTTGGCGGACGGGCGTCTTTACCGAGCTTTAGGGCAACGTAAGGACGTCCGTTCTATGTATGCGTTTGAGTTAACAGAGCCCTTACCGTGGCGGTACGCTGGGCGAATGGATGCGGAGCACACTGGTTCTTGAGAAATAAGGTCTTTCTCTTGGAGGAAGTGGTCTTGTGAATGCTCGAGATATTACCGTTGCCGCCGTCGCGTTGATGCTTGGCTGCCTTGGTCCCACGGCCGCGCTCGTCGCGGGCATGCAGGGGACATGCGGGGCTGCTCCTATCGTGGTCGGCGTGCTGATCGCGGCCACGCTGCTGGGAAGCGCCGGTGTTGTCCTTTGTCGCGACGATGAGGACGAGGTTCCGGAGTCGCAACGCTAGCTGTTGTGAGATTGACCGCCGGTCATAGACGAAGATGAAAGCCGCCGTAAGGGGAGTGCTCCTTGCGGCGGCTTTGCTGCTAAGGCTGTTGAATGCGGCGCGTTGGCGTTACCAGCTTGCCTCGATATCGCGAATGCGCTGATAGAGCCATTCGTTCTGCGGAACCTGGATATCGTGCTTGGCCGCGAGGCGGCGGACGGTGCCCGCGAACTCCTCGACCTCTGTTTTGCGCTGCGCGATGCGGTCCTGAGCCATTGAGGGAATACCGGCGGGGTCGATTCCCTCGATGAGGTGCACCATTTGCGTCAGGTCTGCTTCGGTCAGCTCAACGCCCTCGGCGTTGGCAACCGCAAGCGTCTCGCGCATGGCGGAGACAAAACAGCGGCGCTGCTCGGAGCCCGGCTCCGTGGCGCTTCCGTAGGTCCCGCCGTAGGCCATGCAGGTCTGGTTGATGCCGTCGTTGAGCATGAGTTTGGCCCACATGCGGTGCGCAATATCGCGCTCGACGGTATGGGCGATGCCGCAGCGCGTGTAGAGCCCGTCGATAGCGGCGACGGTCGCGGGGTCCGTGCCGGCCGCCGCGCCAAAGCGGATCTCGCCCGCATTGGTAAAGGTGAGCGCGCCGTTGAGGAACACGGCGTCCATGCCCTGGCAGATACCAAGAACGGTATGCTCCCAGCCAAAGCGTTCGGCAATCTTTTGCTCGCTCGTAATGCCGTTGCATAGCGAGGCGATGAGCGTGTTGGGTCCCACGACGCGCTCCATAGTCTTGAGTGCTTGGTCGAGACCGGTGGTCTTGACTGTCAGGATGACCAGATCGGCGGGCGTCGCCTCGCTGGCGCGGACGGACGTGAGATCGCAGGGCTTGCCGTTGACAGTGAGCGCATCGCCCGCGTGACGCTCAAAACGGGTGTCATCCATGATGTATTCGACGGCGTCGTTGCCGAGCGCCCGGGCGATCATGCTGCCGTAGAGCAGGCCGACGCCGCCCTTGCCGATAAAGGCGACCTTGTTGATCTGCATGTGAATCATCTCCCCATGTAAAAGGCGCCCGCGTAAGGGGCGCCTGATGGATTGTATGCTGCCAGGGTGATTGGTGGGTGCGCGGGGCGGCTGTTATAAAAAAGAAACGTTTGCCTGGACGCTACGCTGCAGGGCAGACCGCAAAGACATGCGCGTGGTCATGCCCGGCTCCTTTCATCGGGCTTTTTGCTGATGTTAAAGCGGTGCCGTGACAGCTCGATTTCTGCTGCGTTACGATACGTTCTCGATTGCGATTCCACGATGTTTCGGCTGCGTGACCATTGTGTTTCGCCTTGCCGGGGCGCTGATGGCGAAGGGAGGGGCCGTGCAATATCGCGTTGACCCCAAAAGCGGCAACCGTATCTCGGCGTTGGGTCTGGGCTGCATGAGGTTTCCCGGTGCGCCGGGACGTCCGGATGCGAAGACAGCCGATGCCATCATTTCCCGTGCGGTGGAGCAGGGGATTAATTATCTGGACACCGCGTATCTCTATCCCGGTAACGAGGCGTGCGTGGGCGCCTCGCTTGAGCGCTTGGGGCTGCGTGACCGGGTGTTGCTGGCGACCAAGTTGCCGCATGCTTCGTGCAAGTGCGCGGAGGATTTCGACCGGTTCTTCGATGAGCAACTGCGGCGCCTGCGGACCGACCATATCGACTATTACCTCATGCATAACATTACCTCGCCCGCCCAGTGGGAACGTGTGGTGGCATTGGGCATTGAGGACTGGATCGCGTGTCAAAAGGCGGCGGGGCGCATTCGCCAGATTGGTTTTTCGTACCACGGCAGCGCGGTGGATTTCCTGACGATGCTTGACGCATATGACTGGGATTTTTGCCAGATACAGTACAACTATGCCGGCGAGCGTTACCAAGCGGGAACGGCAGGACTCATGGCGGCTGCGGAGCGCGGGCTCGCGGTGTTTGTGATGGAGCCGCTGCTGGGCGGGCGTTTAGCGGGCAAGCTGCCGCCACGGGCCCGCGCTGTGCTCGATAGTGCCCGTGACCCGCATTTGCGCACTCCTGCCGCCTGGGGTCTTTCGTGGGTGTGGAATCATCCTCAGGTGACGATGCTGCTTTCGGGTATGACCGATATCGCGCAGGTGGATGAGAATTCGTCACTGGCAGACCTCGCGTTGCCGAATTCGATGACTGCCAACCAGCTCGACACGATTGCGCGCGTGTTGATGGAGTTTGAGAAATCGAACCGTGTGCCCTGCACGGGATGCGGCTACTGCATGCCATGCCCCAAGGGTATCAACATTCCCGGCTGCTTTGCCGCCTACAACGCGAGCTATGCGCACAGCTGGTTTACGGGGCTGTCGCAATACTTTACGGCGAGTGCGGTGCGCACGAGCGAGCCCAAGCTCGTGAGCAATTGCGTCAAGTGCGGCAAATGCGCGCGCCACTGCCCACAGCACATCGATATTCCCGAGCGTCTCGACGATGTGCGCCGACGTTTCCAGCCTGGTCCCGTGACGGCGGTGCTTAAGGCCTTCGGCAAAACGCGCTCCTCATGACCCTTTTATAACTTGCGGTGGAATAGTTCCTGTTTGCGGCAGAATAGGGGCCAAACAGGAACTATTTCACCGCAACTGAAGGGGGCTGTCGTGGGTCATCGGGATTCATGTGATGATTTGCGTGAGGTTTGTTGGGGCGTTTTGGGCGCTGGACACATTTCGCATCGATTTGCATCGTCGCTCAAGGAGGTGGACGGGGCACGGCTTGTGGCTGCCGCCGGCCGCACTCCTTCGCATGTTGAGGAGTTTTGCAGGGCGTTTTCGATTGATGCCGCGCACAGTTATGCCACGGCTGACGATAGCGGCGATGTGGCTTATGATGCGCTGATTGCCGACCCCGATGTCGACGCAATCTACTTGGCTCTTCCACATGGCATGCATGCGCATTGGGTCTGTCGGGCACTGCGCGCGGGAAAGGCCGTGCTGTGCGAAAAGCCGGCCGTTTTGAGTGAGGAAGAGGCTCTCTCGATTGCCTCCACCTCTCGTGAGCGCGGCGTGCTGTTTATGGAGGCGATGAAGAATCGGTTTTGCCCGATGCGCACTCGCGTGAAGGACTTGCTTGCGTCGGGTGAGCTTGGCCGTATTGTCTCGCTTGAAAGCGTGCAAAAGCTCGATTACGGCGAGCCTCCTTCGGGCTATCTGCTTGATTCGTTGCAGGGCGGCTGTCTATATGACATGGGCTGCTATGCGGTCGGTTGGTTTGAGGATTTGCTCGCGGGCGCGTGCGAGGTTTCATCCCGTGAAGTTCGCTGGCGTGACGTATCAGGCGGCCGCGTCGATTGGGCCGACGAGATCCGTATGAGCGTCGGCGGTATACCCATTCATATGGTGTGCGACGGCAAAGCAACATATGAAAGCCGCTTAACGATTGTCTGTGAGCGAGGCTCGTTGGAAATCGAGCGTCTCCATCGCCCCGAGCTCGCCCATGTGAAGTATTCCGACGGTCGAACGCTCGAAATAAATGCCCCGTTTGAGATCGATGATTTCTACGGCGAAATCCAGCATGCGACCCAGCTCATCCGGGCGGGGAAACTCGAGAGTCCCGTCATGCCCCTTGCCGCCACGCAGCGCTGCGCGCGCATTATCGATGCGATTCGCTTGAAACTTTAGTGCGTGGGGGCATGGCGCCAGCGCCTGGAATGCCTTGGAGGCCTTTGCCCCTGATGCCCCTTTTATAACTTGCGGTGGAATACGGTCTGTTTGCGCCAAAATAGGGCACCAATAGACCGTATTTCACCGCAACTGATGAGGAGGGAGCTGGAGATGCTGACGATCGGGTGTCATCTTTCGACGACGAAGGGCTATCGGGCAATGGGGGAGACGGCGTTGTCCATTGGCGCCAATACCTTTGCGTTCTTTACGCGCAACCCGCGCGGTGGCAAGGCAAAAGAACTTGACATGGATGACGTGGCGGCTCTGCGCGAGCTTATGTCGCAAAACGACTTTGGACCGCTGGTGGCGCATGCCCCGTATACCTACAACCCCTGTTCTGCCAAAGAGCGGGCGCGCGAGTTCGCCTTGGAGGCTATGGCAGAGGACCTGCGGCGCATGGAGGCGCTGCCCGGCAACTACTACAACTTCCATCCCGGTGCGCATGTGGGGCAGGGCTCCGACGCCGGCATTCAGATGATTGTCGACGCCCTGTGTCAGGTGATGTTTGAGGGCCAGCAGACGACGGTGCTGCTCGAGACCATGTCGGGCAAGGGCACCGAGGTGGGCCGCAGCTTTGAGGAACTGGCGCTCATCATTGAGGGTGTTGCCGGCAAACGCCCCGAGCTGTCGGCCAAGCTGGGCGTTTGCCTAGACACCTGCCATGTGAGCGATGCCGGCTACGACATCATCCATGATCTGGACGGCGTACTCGACGAGTTCGACCGCGTGGTGGGTATCGATCGCTTGCATGCCGTACACATCAACGATTCGAAGAACTCTTGTGGCGCCCATAAAGATCGTCACGAGTGCATCGGCAAGGGATACCTTGGCAGTGAGGAATTTGGTGGAGGTATGCAGGTTATGCAGAATATTGTATCGAATGGCCACTTGCGTTCGCTGCCGTTTATTTTGGAGACTCCGAACGAACTTGCAGGTTATGCAGCTGAAATTAGACTATTAAGGTCATTGCAGCAGTAATGACTGTCACAAAGTAGAGTATTCCATTCACGTTATGGGTTTGTTTCAATCAGTTTTCTCATTGCAGATTCGTAATTCCGGGTGCATAATAGCCAACAGTTTTTGCAGACCTCTGAATCAAACGAGGTCACCGGAAGGAGACTGATTATGAAGCTGAAGAAGCTTGGCGCATTTGCCGCCACGGGTGCTATGGCGCTCGCCCTTGCTCTGACGGGCTGCGGTTCGTCCAACGCCACCTCTGGTTCTGATGCCGGTTCCAGCAGCTCTGACGACGCTAAGGTCGAGAAGGTCGACGGCTCCAAGGAGTACGCGCTCGTCAAGGACGGCACGCTGACCGTCGGCACCTCTGCCGAGTACGCGCCGTTTGAGTACAAGGATGACAACGGCGACTACCAGGGCTTTGACCTTGAGCTCATCAAGGCTATCGGTGACAAGCTGGGCCTGGATGTCGAGTACGTCAACAATGACTTTGACACGCTGGTTCCGGGTGTCGCTTCGGGCGCCAAGTACGACGTCTCCATCGCGGCTATCACCGACACGCCCGAGCGTGAGAAGGAAGTCACTTTCTCCGATTCCTACTACATGGACGATCAGGCTATCGTGACCAAGGTCGATAACACCGACATCACGGCCGACAACTACAGCGAGAAGCTCAACAACGCCGACGCTACCATCATCGTTCAGTCTGGCTCGACCGCCGAGTCTTTTGCCCAGGAGAACTTCCCCAAGGCCAAGATCGTCCCCTACAAGGACGCTACCGAGTGCTTCAGCGCCCTGCAGTCCGATAAGGGCGACGCCGTAGTCACCAACCGCTCCGTTGCCAGCCAGCTGACCGCCGAGCAGTTCAACACCTGCCAGACCATTAAGCAGATCAGCACCGGCGAGGAGTACGCCATCGCCATCAACCAGGGTAACACCAAGCTCAAGGAAGACATCAACCAGGCCATCAAGGACCTGACCGACGACGGTACCATTGACGCCCTCATGGCTAAGTACAACATCAAGTAAAATAGCTACTTGATTGCTCGCGGGCCCTTTCCGTTTTGGCGGAGAGGGCCTTTGCGCTTCTCTTGACGGAGAGTATTTCCGTCTCGTTTTGCCGGCAACTTCTACGATAGGAGCCACCTTGTCTCGACTGAACAAAGGGGCCGCGGAGCAGCGTTTTCCACTGCCCGCCTTGCTCCAAAAGCTAGCCTGCGCCATGGCCGTGGCGCTCGCGCTGGTGTGCGCAGGGGCATATGCGCCCACGACCGCCCAGGCGCTTGAGACCGCAAAGATTACCGCCCGACCCAACACTGGTTCGGGCAGCGCTGTGGTCGGCGGTACCGAGACGCGCATTACCTGGGAGGTCCAGGCCGATGCCGACGAGGAGCTGAGCGGTCTTTCGCTGACGTTTGTCGACGGCACGACGTTTGGTACCGATGACACGCGATTGACGATGCTCTCGGGCGAGGACCTCATGGATCGTACGCCCATGAAGCCCACGTGCAAGGCTGACGGCCAGACGCTCAAGATCGACTTTGGCGAGACGGCGCCTGCCGGCGGCTTTTTCCGTGTCGAGGTTTACGGCGTGACCTTCCCCGTCGAGGGCGGCGATGAGGCCTTTAGCGGCACCTGCACTTTGGCCGATGGCTCGACCAAGAAGATCTCCAAGATTCCGTCGGTGGAGATCAAGGGCGTGACTGCATTCGATAACTTCCTGGCCGATCTTAAGGAGCAGCCGTGGGTCGAGGCCTGGAACTCCAATATGTTCCTGCGCCTGTTCTTAAACCCAGTCATTTTGGTCCAAAGCCTGCCGATCGTCTTTAAGGGCTTCCTTATGTCGCTCTCGATCGTGCTTGTGGCGTTTCCGCTGGCAATTCCCTTTGGCTTTGCCTTGTCGCTCATGCGCATCTCCAAGTCGCGCATCCTGCGCTGCCTCGCCGGCATCTATGTGAATATCATCCGCGGTACGCCGGCGTTCCTGCAGATCTATATCGCGTTCTTCGGTCTGCCGTTGGCCGGCGTCAAGGTTGATGACTACGTGCTTGGCGTTATCGTCATGGCCATGAACTCGTCTGCGTACCTATGCGAGATCTTCCGTGCCGGTATTCAATCGATCCCCAAGGGCCAAAACGAGGCTGCGCGTTCGCTGGGCATGAACGCGTTCCAGACGCTGCTCTATGTCATGATTCCGCAGACGTTCCGTAATGTTTTGCCTACGCTGACCAGCGAGTTTATCTTGCTTTACAAGGATACGTCGCTGCTTGCCGCCGTGGGTGTGGTCGAGATCGTCATGAACGCCCGTACCATCGTGGCCACGACGGGCTCCATTACACCGTACGTGGTTGCCGCCCTGTTCTATCTGGTCATCACCCTGCCGCTCGCTCGCTTGGTGAGCGGTCTTGAGGCGAGGCTTTTGGGCACGGCCGAGACCAAGAAGAAGCGTCCCGCCAAGAGCGCCGGACAGGTTGTCGCGACGCCCGCCGATCACATCGCCGGTCTGTAAGGAGGTCCTATCATGAGCGAAACCAATAACTCGAACGAGGTCGTCGTCAGCATCAAGAACCTCCAGAAGGCCTTTGGGGACAACGTGGTCCTGCGCGATATCGATCTGGATGTGCACAAGGGTGAGGTCGTTGTGGTCTTGGGCCCCTCAGGCTCGGGCAAGTCGACGATGCTTCGCTGCATCAATCGCCTGGAGCATCCCACGAGCGGCTCGATTGTCGTCGAGGGCGTGGATGTGTGTGCCAAGGGCGTCGACCTCAACAAAGTGCGCACGCACCTGGGCATGGTGTTTCAGCAGTTCAACCTGTTCCCGCACCTGTCGGTCAAAAAGAACGTCATGCTTGCGCAGCAAAAGGTGCTCAAGCGCAGCAAGGAAGAGGCCGAGAAGATCGCCGTCGAGGAGCTGACCAAGGTCGGCCTGGCCGAGCGCATCGACTTTATGCCGAGCCAGCTCTCGGGCGGCCAGCAGCAGCGCGTGGCCATCGCCCGCGCCCTGTCGATGAACCCGCACGTGATGCTCTTTGACGAGGCCACCTCGGCGCTCGACCCTGAGCTCGTGCGCGACGTTCTGGGCGTCATGCGCGACCTGGCGCACGACGGTATGACCATGATCGTCGTGACGCACGAGATGGGCTTTGCCCGCGATGTCGCCGACCGCGTCGTCTTTATGGACGGCGGCGTCATTGTGGAAGAGGGTACGCCGAGCGAGGTCTTCGACCACCCCAAGAGCGAGCGCACCAAGGCGTTCTTGGGCAATATCTCGTAGCCGCTTTATATGACTGACATAGCAGAAAACGGGAGCCGGATGTGATCCGGCTCCCGTTTTTGTTGGGACGCGAATGTGTTTTGTTGCAATGCGCGTTGCGGGCGGAGCTCATTGCCGCTAGGCGAGCTCGGCTCCAAGGGCGCGGCAGGCCGCTTCGCTCTCATCATCGGGGGCGTCGTAGCAGATGACGGAATCGACGACGTTGACGCCCTCCTCGTCGGCGTCCGCCTTCCAGTTGTCCATCCATTCGCCCTCGGCCCACGAATAAGAGCCAAAGAGGACGACCTTCTTGTCGCCGAGGGTCTCCTTGACCTCATCCCACATGGGCTGGAACTCATCATATTCAAGCTCCTCGGAACCCATGGCGGGGCAGCCGAAGGCGATAGCGTCATAGCCAGCGGCCTTGTCTGCGGAGAAGTCGGCGCAGGAGATGACCTCTGCCTCGGCGCCGGCATCGGTTGCACCTTCGGCAACGAGGTTTGCCATGGCCTCGGTGTTGCCCGTGCCGCTCCAGTAGACGACGGCGATCTTGCTCATGTTGAGTCCTTTCAGTTGTGCGGCAGGTTGCCACGGCTTCTATGTTCTATCGGGTTGCCTGGGCAAGTTGCGCCAAGCTGTAGCCCTGCTGATAGACAAAGGTGAAGTATTGGGTGCAGGCGCGGTAGGCATCAAACGTCGCAAGTGCCTGCTCGACATTTGCGTAGACCTTCCAGGCCCCAAAGACCTTATAGTTCTCGCCGCGCTGGACGATAAACTCGTGCACGTCGTCGTAGGGATATCCTAGGAAGTAGCCTATTTCGTGCGGAAACTCGCAGGTGCAGTCGTTGCTGCAGCTAGCTTGCTGGGGTAGTGCGCATCGAGTCTGGCTACAGGCGCATTCCGCGACGTTATTACTCGCGAGCGTGATGCGTGATGCCAAATGCACAAGGCATGTCGAAAGGTCTCTCGTGTCGTAGCCTTCCGAGGCGAGCGCCGTTTTGGCGCGAGGGTCCGCGAAATAGGTGGTGAGGCTTTTGGCTCGGTACACGTACACGAGCGCTCCGCAGGGCCGCCAGACCAAAACACTCAGGTGGATGCCAAGCGGGTCAAGCTCGCGGTTGCACTGGGCGATAACGTTGAGCAGGCGTGCTCGGCGTTCTGCGATGGTTTCTGTTGCGGTCGAGCCGTCCCCGTGGGCGTAGGTGCCTGGATAGGTAAAGAGCGATGCCGGCTTGATGCCCGCGAGCGTGGGGGAGCAGTTGCGCACGACTGCTGCCTGAAACGTTGGGATGTCTATGGTTCGAGTCACGTCGCTCCTTACGGATCTAAACTGTTAGCCTAGGAAAACTTATACACGAAAGTAAGCCATGGTCAACAAAAAAGTTTGAAGAGGAAAACTAATTGACCGAACGGACATGATTTTGGGTTAAGATGGGGACACCCCATGGGGGTATCTAGATAGTGCTACTGAAAGGGGAACGCATGAGTGACTTGCTCAACCCTGCGAATCTCATCGTGCTGACCGTCATTGCCGTCGGCATGTTTTTTGGACTGCGTCGCATTGCCGCTTCGACACACGGGAAGAGTTGCTGCAGCGATGGTGCGAGCGGCAAGAAGGCCAAAAAGGTTGTGGTGGCAGACACCGACGAGTCCCACTACCCCTATCGTGAGGAACTCCTTATCGGCGGCATGAGTTGCGACGGCTGCGCCCGGAATGTGACGAATGCCCTCAATGCGCTTGATGGCGTGTGGGCTACGGTAACGTACGCGGACCACACGGCACGCGTGCGCTCGAAGCGCCCGGTTGATCGCGACACACTCGAGACGGCAGTGAGGGGTGCGGGCTATTACGTTATGAAAATGTAGGCGTTGCCCTCTCCGGTGGGTACCAGCCTCCTGCCCATTGTGACTATCGGCATCCAAAAATTTGCGCAAAAATAACCTTTAGATGCGGCAAAAGTGGAGTTTGGTGACGGTTTGCGCGGAATTCGCTACCAATCGAGCATCTATGAACCCGTCCAAAAAATTACAGGTGTATATTTATACACTGATTATTGCTGTGCTCAGATTGCAATTAACCGTGGACAGAAATGAAGAATGCTAAAACTGGGCTTTAGGACAGGGGAGGCTATAACCTTATGAGACGAGTGGGAACACTTGGCTTGGTGGCAGCGCTTGCCGCTATCTTGGTATCGCCGCTGCCGGCGCACGCCGAAGACGCATCGGGTGCCGTTACCTACAATGCGGGAAATGGGTATTCCTTTGAGAAGCTCTCGCATCCTACGGTAGGAACGTCGCAGCCGGATGGCATCGTCGACTACCAGGGTAACGGTGCCGTTGCCGTTCCGGGCGCCGATGGTAATACGGCCAACAACGAAGGCGATCGCGGCCAGAGCTACACTTGGGCGGCTGCGAGCTATGGTGACTGGCTTTATGTGGGCACCTGCTATGCGGCGATGGGCAACACGCTGACGCTCATGAACAGCACGCTGGGCGATTCCTTTGATGTCGAAACCATGCGCCTGACGCTGGAGGCCATGTTTAACGGTACCTTCTTCTATGGACAGCAGAAGGAGGACGGCACGGCCGACAAGGACAGCGGCGGCATCTTGGTCAAGATCAATACCAAGACCGGTGAGACCAAGCTGCTACTCTCTGAATCGCTCAACGGCGTCGCTCCTTTGTTCCGCAATGCCGTGAGCTATAAGGGTAAGCTCTATTTCTGCGGCAGCGTCAGGACCAATGACGGCAAAGGCGGCCTGCCTGCTGTATACGAGATCGATCCTAAGACGGATGAGTACAAAGTTGTCTATCAGGGCCTTTCGAGCATGCAGGATTACGGTGCTGCCTACAAGCAGGGCATTTCTACCGGTATCCGCGGCATGTGCGTCCATGATGGCCAGCTCGTCATCAGTAATGTGGGTAAAGACGCGAACGGTAATTTTGTGTCGACAATCCTGACGTCGTCTGACCCCTCGAAGGGCCAGGACAGCTTCACCGAGATTGCCAACTCGGAGACGCTGTTTGGCTATCCGGCGATTCGCTATCAGGACAGCATCTACGGCGGCGCCATTTGGGATATGGTCTCGTACAATGGCCATCTCTATGCGACCATCTGCACCGGTACGCCCGAGAACGCTCCCGATGATAATTCCATGCAGTCGTTTGCCATGGTCCGTGGCGACAAGAATGCCGACGGCAGTTATTCGTGGACTCCCATTGTCGGCGATCAGAAGACGGACGGTGCAAAGTACTGCTTTGGCATCGATCCTGCCCGTACCCGTTCTGGCGCTGCCAACCTCATCGTCTACAACGACTACCTCTATATCGGTGAATACAACGACGAGGAGATTGCCCTCGAGCGCATCCTGTTCAACAAATCTAACACCGAAGAGGGCGGCAAGAGCAGCATGGGTGGCGTTGACTGCTCGTTTGTGAATGCCAATCTTGAGCAGTCGGTTAACATCTATCGCATGGACAAGGACGAGAACATGGAGCTCGTCGTTGGCGATCGCACCGACATGTTCCCCGAGGGCGGTATTTCCGGCCTGACTTCGGGCTTTGGCCGAAACGAGAACCAGTACATTTGGCGCATGCAGAAGTTCGACGGCAAGCTGTATATCGGTACCTTTGATACCGCGAGCCTGCTTGAGCCGATCGGCCAGTTCTCCAATGGCGACATTATCGATATGACGCCCGAGGAGTGGGACTCTCAGGTTCAGCGCCTTAGGGACCTGCTCAATCACCTGCTCGACAAGAAATCGCCTGACGACCCCATCGTTCCCGTGAACACGCTTGCGGACGATGACTCAAACGAGGCCGTCGAGGTCGATGATTCGAACGAAGCTGCTGAGGTTGATGATTCAAACAAGGCCGTCGATGTCGATGACGAGAAGACCGAGGTTGCTAAGGGCTTTGGCGATCTGAGCGATGCGCTGGAGGATGCCGCGGGCGGTCTTTGCGATCAGGCCGCGACGATGTCCCAGGACTTTGAGGACGACGCCGCTTATGTCCAGAAGATCGATGGCGAGATCGCGTACTTCAAGTCCTTTGCCGACCAGTATCAGGACATGCTCGATAGCTATGAGAGCCTTAAGCAGCAGTACGAGGATGCCTATGGCACCGAGCTGCCGAGCGATATTCAGGATGCGCTCGATAAGCTGCTGAGCGAGGAGAACCTCAAGAAGTTGCAGAGTGTCCTTACGTGCATGTGTTACCTGCGCGATGCCGAGCGCGGCTTTGATATGTATGTGACCGAGGACGGCGTGAACTTTACGACGCTGACGACCAATGGCTTTAACGATCCGTATAACCATGGTCTGCGCACCTTTGCGGTGACCAACCAGGGTCTGTGCCTTGGTACCGCCAACCCGTTCTATGGTTGCCAGGTCTGGATCCAGCGCAAGGAGAATTCGGAGAATCCGGTTGATCCCGGTACTCCGGATCCGACGGAACCCACCGATCCTTCGCAGCCGGGTGGCGGCGATCAGCCTGGCGGCAGCCAGACGGGTGGCAACGACCAGTCGAGCAGCACCACGACCACCGTCACGACGACCGCTAAGAAGACTCCGAAGGACGGCTCGCTGCCTCGCGCTGGCGACTCGACCCTCACGCTGGTCTTGGGATTGCTGGTTGCAGCTGCCGCAGTGCTTGGCATTGCTCTCGTCTTGCGCAAGCGTTCTCGTCGCTAGGCTCGTCCGCGTAGCTCAATGTCCTGGATATCGTCGAAGTTGATGGCGATATCCCTGAGTTTGAGCAGCTTGAATGCGGGTAACGCTTCGTCGAGAATGCCCGTGCGGCTACGATAGCCGTACGTATCGTAATAGGTGACGCGCACCAAGTCGCCGCGTTTGAGGCCCTCGAGCTTTTGCGAAAGCTCGAGGGCTTTTTCTTCCGTGAGTTCGCATTTTGGCTCGGCGGTGATCTCTTGTTTACGCACGAGTTCGTAGTATCCCGTGAGGGCGGCAAAGGGCATAAACTGCGCAGCACGGTCGGCACGGACGGCGCCGTTGGCGGTGAGCTTTGAGTCGGCGGAGCGACGTCTTCCCTCGGGGTCCGCTAGGCGTTCAAAAGGTGTCGGTGGCCGCATCGGCTGTTGTTGGGACTTAGGCACGATGTCCTCCTACCTGATCGTTGCGTTCGCGTGCGGTGGCGCCGGTGGTGAAGCTTAATCCCTTGACGAGCGCGTTCTTGCCGTACTTGCCCTTCACGGCCAGGACGGCGCGCGCCAGGTCGCGCTCGCGCTCATCGGCCTTAATATCGCTAAACAGATCGATGGTGGCAAATTCCTCGGACATGAGGTTGCCAAATCCCAGGTTGATGCGCTTGACCGGTCGTTTGGGATCGACAGTCTGCGCCCAGAGCTCATCGAAATAGCCCATGATCTTCTTAAACGAATTGGTGCGCTCGGGTAGCTTTCGCGAAGCGTTGGAGTGCGCGAAGAGCGCGGCATAGCCACCGCGCGGTTTGCCGCCATGCTCTCCCACAAAGATGCCATCGATTGCCTGCGCCTTGCGCACCAGGCGGCGTCGCTCGTCATCGCGCTGGACGGGCTTGGGCGCACGGGGTGCGAGCTCGGGGCCGGCGGTTGCGGTGGGCTCGATGCTCGACGTGCTCGAGCGCAGGTGCCCGCATCCGTCCACATACTGCGCTGTGCCGCTGGCGTCGAGCCGGCGTATGTCGGCTCGCTCGCTCGCATAACCCACAAAGAGCGAGATGTTGTCGCACACCACGTGTTTGTCGATCAAGTCCAGCACGGCCGCGTCGACCATCTCGCGCAAGACGGTGTAGGCCTGCTCGTAGGCATAGCCTTTCGATAACACTTGCCCCGTGGTTGTTGAGGTTGCCTGCGGGCGATAGGCCTGAATATCGGCGATAGTTGTCGGCTCGCGCCCAAAGGCGTGGTCGATAAGATACTCGGCATTGACGCCGAGCTCGTCGTAGAGCAGGTTTTCGTCGAGCGCTGCGACGCCCATCAGATCGTAGACGCCGTATTTTTCGAGTCGCGCTGCCACGCCGGGCCCGATGCCCCAGATGTCGGTGATGGGGCGGTGAGGCCAGATTTCCTTGCGAAAGGTCTCGTCGTCGAGTATGCCGATGCGGCTGGGTACGTGCTTGGCGGTAATGTCGAGTGCCACCTTGGCTTGGAATAGGTTGGGGCCGATGCCAACCGTTGCCGTGATGCCGGTGCGTCCCAGGACCTCATCACGCAGCATACAGGCGAAGCCTTCCGCAGCGGTGTGATAGAGGTCCAGATAGGGTGTCACGTCGATAAAGCACTCGTCAATTGAGTAGACGTGAACGTCTTGCGGACTGACGTATTCCAGATAGATACCGTAAATTTGCGCCGACACTTCCATGTAGTGCTGCATGCGCGGTACGGCCTTGATGTAGTCGATGCCGTCGGGAATCTCGAACAGGCGACAGCGGTTATGGATTCCGAGGTCCTTCATGGCCTGTGTGATGGCGAGGCAGATGGTCGTGCGCCCGCGCGATTCGTCGGCAACGACCAGGTTGGTGGTGAGCGGATCGAGCCCACGGTCGACGCACTCGACGCTGGCGTAAAACGTCTTAAGGTCGATGCAGATATAGGTGTGACGCTCGTGCCCCACGCGTCCTCCCATCAAACATATGTTCTTATCGAATACCTGTTCGATAATACCTGCTCGTTCGGACATCGTCAAAACCTGTCCCTTTTTAGCAGGTATGGTCGTGCGGCTGCATCGGGTTTTTAACGCAGCTCTAAAGAGTGCGAAACAGCTCGGAAAACCTCGCTTCGTAGCATGAGCCTAACGATTGATACCGCCTATACGCACGGAAGGGTTGTGGGAAAGATGGTCAATTATGGGTTTGGTATGCCGACGCGCCTTGTTGCGGATGGAGACGTGGCTCGCTGGTGCGGGCGATTGGTCGCTCACTACGGTGGCACCAAGGCGCTGGTCGTGCTGGGCGGTGACAAGCATACGTGCGATGAGCTTGTCTCAGCGGCACTTGGCTCGCTTGATCGAGCACTACTCGAGCGTGTACTTTTCCGCTGCGGCTCGGTTGAGGGCGACGGGGAAGACGAGCTGATCGACGAAGCCGTGGCCCTGGCGACCGACGAAGGCGTGGACTTTGTCTTGGCGATTGGCGATGCCGATGCTGCCGGCTTTGCACGCGAACTCGCCCGTCGCATGGCAGCGATCGATGCCGGCGAAGACGGCTTTGTGCCTTATGGATGCATTGTCTCGGAGGGCAAGGTGCCTGCCGTCGTGGGCGCCGGTGAGGTTCCCGTTTTTGCCATCATCGCGCCCGAACTGCTGGAGGGCATCGGGTCTCCTCTGCGCGAGCTGCTCGGCAGTGTGTGCACCGCGGCCTAATATCTGCCATAAAGGGATGGGTTATTTTTGGTTGGTAAAGCGTTTGACCTGCCAAAATAAACCTGTCCCTTTTTGGTCGGTTGCCGTTTGGGGGCCGATTCGCAACGCTCGCTGATTATAGTCTTGACCTGCGCTAGAATAGTGGCATCTGAATGTCCGGGCGCATGGAGGCGTGCGCCCGTATGCTGAGGAGGACTCTATGGCAACTGTTGCCGCACCTATCGATGCTACGTCGACCGCCGCTTGGAAGGCGCTCGAGGCTCATCAGGAGAAGCTCGAGGCCGAAGGTATCGACCTCAAGGCCTGGTTCGCCGCCGATGCCGAGCGCGTGAACAAGCTGAGCTTTGACGCCGGTGACCTGCACTTCGATCTGTCGAAGAACCTGGTGACCGATGAGACCGTCAAGCTGCTGTGCGATCTTGCCCGCGAGGTGAAGCTCGAGGAGCGCCGCGACGCCATGTTCTCCGGCGAGCACATCAACACCACCGAGGACCGCGCCGTCCTGCACACCGCGCTGCGCCGCCCGGCAAGCGAGAAGGGCCAGCTCATCGTCGACGGCCAGGACGTCGTCGCCGACGTGCACGAGGTTCTCGACCGCATGTATGCCTTCGCCGAGCGCGTGCGCTCCGGTGAGTGGAAGGGTGTTACCGGCAAGAGGATCGAGCACCTGGTGTCCATCGGCATCGGTGGCTCCGACCTTGGCCCGGTCATGGCTTACGAGGCTCTGCGTCCCTATGCCGACGCCGGCATCGACTGCCGCTATATCTCCAACATCGACCCCAACGACCAGGCCGAGAAGCTCAAGGGTTTGGATCCCGAGACCACGCTCGTGATCATCGTCTCCAAGACCTTCACCACGCTCGAGACCCTCACCAACGCCCGCGAGGTCAAGACCTGGATGCTCGAGCAGCTCAAAGCTCAGGGCGCCATCGACGGCTCCGATGAGCAGAACGCCGAGGCCGTGGCAAAGCACTTCGTCGCCGTCTCCACCGCACTCGAGAAGGTTGAGGCCTTCGGTATCGACCCCGCCAACGCCTTCGGTTTCTGGAACTGGGTCGGCGGCCGCTACTCCGTCGACTCCGCCGTGGGCCTGTCGCTGATCGTCGTGCTCGGCCCCGAGCGTTTCCAGCAGTTCCTCGAGGGCTTCCACGTCATCGACGAGTACTTCTGCAACACCCCGCTCGAGAACAACGCCGTCGCGCTGATGGGCCTGCTCAACGTCTGGTACGTCAACTTCTTCGGTTCCAAGAGCCACGCCGTGCTTCCGTACTGCCAGTACCTGCACCGTTTCCCGGCCTACCTGCAGCAGCTCACCATGGAGTCCAACGGCAAGCATGTCCGCTGGGACGGCAGCGCCGTGACCTCCGACACCGGTGAGATCTTCTGGGGCGAGCCCGGCACCAACGGCCAGCATGCCTTCTACCAGCTGCTGCACCAGGGCACCGTGGTGGTTCCGGCCGACTTCATCGCCTTCGTCAATACCGCCAACCCTGCGACCGATAGCGGTCAGGACGTGCACGAGCTGTTCCTGGGCAACTTCCTGGCCCAGACCAAGGCGCTCGCCTTTGGCAAGACGGCCGACGAGGTTCGTGCCGAGGGCACGCCCGAGCAGATCGTCCCGGCTCGCTGCTTTGAGGGCAACCGCCCGACGACCTCGATCTTCGGCGACACGCTGACCCCGTTTGCACTCGGCGAGCTCATCGCCCTGTACGAGCACATCACGTTCGTCGAGGGCACGGTCTGGGGCATCGACTCCTACGACCAGTGGGGCGTCGAGCTGGGCAAGCAGCTTGCCAAGCAGATTACCCCTGCCTTCCACGACGACGCCGCCAAGGCCGAGCAGGACGCTTCGACCCAGGCGCTCATCGAGTTCTACCGCGCTCACCGCAAGTAGTCGCTGCTGTTAACGCATCGCGCCTTATAGTCAGGGGCCCGTATCCTATCGGATGCGGGCCCCTTTGCTTTGCCGTGGTCCCGGGGCGCACGGCCCTTGCGGAACATCGCCGGGGCGCCGCGCGCTGCGAGAACCCTGCGCCTAGATCTCGGCCTCCGCATGGTCTCGCTGCGCCTCGGGCAGCTCCCCGTAGAGCGGATGGTCTTCGAGCCTAAAGCGCTCGACCTGTTCGGGAGTGTGGCCGCGCACAAAGAGCCACGAGCGATCGATCGGCGTCGCCATGAGTGTGCTGGGCAGCGCGTCGGCGCGGTCGGAAAACACCCGGGCGCTCTCGGGATCCTGGAACGCCAGCACCAGATGCGTGTCACAGTTGCCCATGATGGAGCGTGCGCGTGCCTCGCCATAGAGCGCATCGAGCTGGTTGGTCGACTGCAGCAGCAGCGTTGCCCAGATGTTGCGGCTTCGGATAATCGAGAGCACGTTGTCGATCTGGGGGATCTGCAGATTTGCGAAGTCATCGAGCATAAAGCGCACGGGCACGGGCAGGCTGCCGTTGGGCTGCCTATCGGCTTCGCGAATGAGGCCCATAAACGCCTGCGTAATAAAGAGGCCGGTCAGCGGATCGAGATTGCGGTCAATATCGCTCACGGTTACAAACAGGGCGCAGGGGGTGTGTCCCATGGAAGCGAAGTCCACCTGATGGCACTCGCGATAGAGCTGTGCCGCACCGTCGAATCCCAGACACATGACCTTTTCGGCAAGGATACCGACGATGCTCGCGTGCATGCGCTCGGCATTTTGCGTAATGGCGTAGCGCCGCCATAGCGAGAGGGCATAGCTTTGGGGGTCGGTCGTGATCAGGTCGTCAAACAATCGACCCGTGGCACCGTCCTGCAGGTGCTCGATCAGCTTGATGACCGAGCTGATCGTCTGCTCGTCGGCGGGTAGCTGTTCGGTGACGTAGGCGATAAGACACGACAGCAGGTTTGCCGCCGCATGATCCCAAAAAGGCTGGTTGTTGTCCTCGATGGGGCAGATGGCCTTTGCCACCGAGAGGATGTCCTGCTGGTTGGGCCTGCCGTTCGCCTTGCGGCGAATGTGCCTCAGGGGGTTGTAGCCGCAGCGCTCGATGCCGGGCGCAAGGGCCGGGACGGTGTTGAGTTCGGCGAAGTTGAGACATTGCACGCGGTAACCGTGGGCTGCCAGCACGGGTCCCACTTCGCGACAGAGCGTGCCTTTGGTGTCGAGCACGATGTAGCTTGCGTTCATTTGCAGCAGGTTGGGCTTGAGGACGTTTCGGGTCTTGCCGGCTCCCGAGGGGCCGATTACAAGTGCGTTGTTGTTGAGTCCCGTTTGGCGGGTGTCGCAGGAAAGCGTTCGATCCTTGGCGAGGATGGTGGACGATGCGGACTCAGATGCGGCGAGGCGGCTGGCGAGGTTAGACATGGGCGACCTCCTTGGTGGTCGAGAGGATTTCGTGGGCAAAGCCGAGCTCGACGGCGCGCTCGGCCGAAAGGTAGGTGTCTTTTGCAGTGAGGGACTGGATGCGCTTGGGCGTGAGGCCGCTGCGGTCCGAGAGGATTTGCGTGAGGGTCTTGCGGGTCTGCATGAGACGCCGGCTGGTTTCCTGCAGCGCAAGTGCCGAGCCGCCTGCCCCCTGGGGGATCAGCGGGTCGTGAATCATGAGCTCTGCATGGGGCGCCATACGGCGATCGTCGCCGCCCATAAAGATCACGGCGCCCATGGACGCGGCGAATTCCAGGCAGACGGTGCGGATGGGGCACGATGCGAGGCGCATGGCGTCATAGATCGCAAGACCCGATCGCACGCTTCCGCCGGCGCTGGCGACAAATATGGTGATGGGGCGGCTGGGGTCGGTGGCATCGAGCAGGCGGATCTGCTGGCATAGGTCGTGGGCCATCGGGGTTTCGATGTTTCCCATGACGGAGAGCTCGCGACGGGCGAGCATCTCATCGTAAATGCTGGTGAGCGTGATACCTCGGGCGGATTCACGCATGGTGAGGGGGCTGATGATGGGGGAATGATTGGTGTCCATGAGGACTCCTTTCTGTTGGTTGTGTTGTGGAATAGGATTGTTGCCCGCGGAGGGGCTGGCGGGCTACAGGGTTCGTCCGAGCCTGAGATCGAGCTCGGTTGTGGGGCAGGCTGCCTGTTCGTGCGGCTCGCAAGCGCCAAGGGCTCCAAAGCGATGGAGCGTTGCGGCGGGCGTGGTGTAGGCGAGCCGCAGCTGATGCTCGACAGGGGCACATCCGTCATTTTTGTAATGAGCCGCGTAGTACTGCGCGATGCTGGCGTTCATCTCGCTGCCATTGCGATGGCGCTCAAACTGGCGTCTGCAGGTCTCGATGATCTTTGCTACCGACTTGGGTGCCGTCGCGGGAACAAGGGCGAGATAGCCCTCAAATAGCTCGTTGATGCTCAGGAGGCACAGCAGGTCAATCAGCGTCCTTATGGCTGCTCCCTCGGCGGAAAAGTGCGCGGTCATGCGGTTATATCGGTTGCGGTCGACGATGGCCGCATGGGGTCTTGGAGTTTTCTGCCCCGTGGTCCCGGGCTTTTGCCGCGCCCGTGTATTGAGCTCGACGTTGCAGCGCTTGAGGCCGTCCAACGGAAGGAACAGTGCGGTGCGCAGGGTGTTCCGCTTGCTTTCGAGTTCATGACGCTCGTCGGGTTCCCATTCGAGCTTGAGTTTCGTGTCGAGCGCCGTAAGCATATGGGCTAGGCAGCCTACGGTAAGAACGTACGAATCGTTGTCGCGTTTTGGGGCATAGGGGTCTGTCAGCTTGCGAATGTCGGGGTCCCCATGATCTTTGTGCAGTGCTTCAGCAGTTGAGGGCGGTCGGCCAAGATCGTCGCGAGCGGTAGCGACGCGTAGTTCTTGATGGTCGCGGCGGCAAAGGCGGCGTCATATTCGTTTGCATATGCTCGCTCAATGCGGGCATCCAGAATGCTTTTCTTATCGCCGTCTTCAGCGTGGTGGTTTGTCATAGCTTCTCCAATCGGTTGATGTTCGTGCTGTTTGTTGATGTGTTGGTTGTCGTGAGTGATGTGCTTGCCGTGGGTGATGTGCTGACGTTGGGGTGCTATGCGGTTTTCAATGAGCCCGTGAGGCAGTTGCTGCAGGGGCGGGATGGAACGGCCCATGCAAGGCGGAAGGCATCGTGCTCAAAATCGAGACAGCAATGCCCTGGGTGCCTCACATGTGGCAGTTACCTCATTAAGTTGTCATTGCGTTTGGGGTTGTACTTTGCCGATCTTCTTTCTCTTACACGCTGAAAACTGAAACTGAATATGCTCGATCAAACGATGACCACCGGAGCGGTCATCTTTAAAGTACGTTCGTTTTGCTGATTTGACAAGAACTAATTTTGAATTTTTTTCTACGGGATGAAATGAGATTTGTGGAACGGTCGCGATTGGTGTCGCCAGCTTTGCATGTGGTGGCTCGGCGTTTGGGCTGGAACGACTGAGCCCCGAGATGGCGTCCCGTTCATGTTTGAGACAATATATGACTTTTTGCCCGTTGCAAACAGAGTCGCGGTGGGTGTTCTGTATGATGGCTCAGACAAGGTTGTTCAATGACAGGGAGGCATATATGGCAATCAAAGCCATCGCAATGGATATCGACGGTACGCTCACCAACGACCAGAAAGTGATTAGCCCGCGTACGCGCGAGAAGCTGCTCGCGGCGCAGGAGTCGGGCATTAAGCTCATTTTGGCTTCGGGCCGTCCCGCATGGGGGCTGCACGCCTTGGCGCAGGAGCTCGACCTTCAAAACCATGACGGTCTGCTGGTGGCCTTTAACGGCGCTCACGTCGTCGATGCCCAGACCGACGAGGTGCTGTTCGATCAGGCTATGCCTGCCGACGAATTGCATCGCCTGATTGATCACCTGCGTAATTTTGACGTGATCCCTATGATTTCGCTCGGTCGCGATCTGCATGTCGAGGACTCGTATCATTGCATGATCACGCTGCCTGACGGCTCGCAGAAGAATATCGTCAAGTATGAGCGCGACGCGTGCGATCTTAAGATCCGTGAGGTCGAGAGCTTGCATGAGGTCGTGGATACTTATCCTGTGGACAAGCTACTCACTGCGGGCGACCCGGCCTATTTGCAAGCGCATCACGAGGAGATGTACGCGCCCTTTAAGCAGACGCTTTCGGGCATGTTTACGGCTGACTGGTACTTTGAGTTTACGGCGCCCGGTATCGACAAAGCCCGTGCGCTCGAGGGTGCCCTGCCCAAGCTCGGCATCGATGCCGGCGAGGTCGTATCGTTTGGCGACGGCCAGAACGACAAGTCCATGATTGAGTGGGCGGGTACCGGTGTTGCCATGGGTAACGCCGTCGACGAGGTCAAGGCTGTGGCCCAGATGGTGACCGCCAATAACAACGAAGACGGTATTGCGGTGGCGCTGGATAAGCTGCTGGGTTAGAATCGCCGATAATGCATGGTTCGGGCGCCTGCTTACAGGCGCCCTTTTGTTAGGGAGGGTGCCGTGTCCGCATTTCCGTTCGACGCCGTTATCTTTGACATGGACGGCGTGATTGTCGATACCGAGTATTACTACCTGGGCGAGACCGCAGCTTTTGCCAAGGAGCTTGGGCTTAATCTGACTCAAGAGGAGTTGAATGGGCAGGTAGGTACCTCGCATCAGTTCTTCCTGCATATGCTGGTCGATTGGTTTGAGCGTGCCGGTAAGGGGCATTTTACTGGCGAGGAAGCGTTGGCCCGTTGGGACGAATGGGCGCATAAGCGTCCGCGCGACTATCAGGCTTTGATTAACCCAGGCGCCGTGGATACGATTCGAGAGCTGCCGCGCCGCGGCGTTCGCGTGGCGCTTGCCAGCTCGTCTCCCATGGTTAGCATCGAGGAAGTGCTCAATGCATGCGGGCTGTCGGATGCCTTTGAGTATGTGGTGAGCGGCGAGCAGTTTAAGGAGAGCAAGCCCGAGCCCGACATCTACCTGCATGCGCTGGACCTGCTGGGGCTGCCCGCGAATCGCTGCTGCTGCGTTGAGGATTCGGTGCCTGGCATCACTGCCGGCAAGCGAGCCGGCCTGACAGTCATTGCCAAGCGTGAGGAGCGCTTTGGATTTAGCCAGGATGCCGCGGACAAGATTATCGACCAGCTGCCCGATTTGCTGAAGCTTGCGTAGGGCCAGGGTGGCACGGCGGCCATTACGGCGATCTCGTTAGGACGAGAAAGGGACGGCGCTATGACATTCAACGTTAACGCTCTTGGGTTTGGCGACAACGTCGTCGACCGCTACGAGCATATCAACACAATGTATCCGGGTGGCAATGCGGTGAACTTTGCCGTGTATGCCAAGAAGTGCGGTGCCGCGCGCTCCGCGTATATGGGCATCTTTGGTAATGACGCTGCTGCCGAGCATGTGATTGCGAGTCTTGAGGATGAGGGCGTTGAGCTAGCCAAATGCAAGCAGCTCATCGGCGAGAACGGTGCGGCTCGCGTTACTGTGGTTGATGGTGACCGTGTATTTCTGGGGTCGAACGAGGGCGGCATCCGTGGTGATGCGCGCTATGTGCTCGATCGTTTTGATCTGGCGTATATGAAACAGTTTGATGTGGTTCATTCGGGTAACTATTGCTTTACCGAGCGCGAGCTGCCCAAGCTGAAGGCAGCGGGTATTACCGTTTCGTTTGACTTCTCGGATGATTCGACCGACGAGTACTACGAGCAGATTGCTCCCTACGTTGACTTCGCGTTCTTTAGCGCGGCAGACGCTGCGAGCGAGGATGAGATTCGCGAGCGTCTTGCCTGGGTGAAGGGCTTGGGCCCATGTTTTGTGTCCGCAACGGCTGGCGCTGAGGGCTGCATTGCCTATGACGGCGAGCGTTACTATCGGCAGCATGCCAAGCCAGTGACAGATATGAAGGACACCATGGGTGCGGGTGACTCGTTCCTGACTTCGTTTCTGATGTGCTATCTCGATTCCGCCAAGCGTGGCGAGGATGGTGCCGAGGCCGTCGAGCGCGCACTCGACTTTGCGGCGGGGTTTGCTTCGACCGTATGCGGTATGGAAGGCTCCTGGGGCCATGGGGCACCGATTTCCGAATAGGTGAGCAGTCCCGGGGAGCTGTATTGGTTCCTTCCCGTGACCCGGTGGTCAAAAAAGCCAAATATGAGTACTGTGACTAATTTAGTCTCAGCAAAATCGACCCCTTCAGACGTGATTTGAGCGTTTGGAGGGGTTTAAGATTGCGAAAATGCAGGATGAGTGACTGTGAAAGTGTTAGTTAATGGACAATCATAGATTAATCTGGTGGCCGGAAAGCTCAAAGTAATGTATCCATTTCGCTAGCAGTACTCATATTTGACGTTTTTTGACCACAGGGGTCAGCGAAGGCTAAAAACAGAGCGTGCATTTGCTAAAACCGCTGACTCAATATGCTTTGCGTCACAGTTTTTGAGTGAGGCGATGCGTTCTGAGGTCCATGCAAGCGATCTGATGAGCGACTGCGCGCTTGTTTCTGTGTTTGCCTCCGCTGGTGCATCGGTCTCGAGCAGTAAACGGTCGAGTGGAATCTGTCGTGCGTATTCGCGTCCTCGTTTGGACGCGAGCATGCGTTCGTTGACGGAAAAATAGCAGCCCGCATTACGCGTGCGGACGAGTTCGTCCGAAGTACCGCTAAACCAGTGGAAGATGATAGCGGGGGAGTCGGGGTTTGGGGCGAGTAGTCCATTCGATTCGAGGACGTCCAGTACGGCTCCTGCTGAACGAACGGCGTGAATTGATATCACGCGCTCGGTAAGAGGATGCTGCACGAGCGCATCGCAAAGCCGGTCAAATGCTTGTATTTGAAGCGGTTCGCTTCCGGCAAAGCGCGCGGAAAAGTCGAGTCCCACCTCGCCGATGTAGCGCTCTTGGGCAGCAACTTCGCAAAGCAGATTGACTTCGGCAGGACCGCAGCGGCCGTCGGCGAGCCACCAGGGGTGGAGCCCAATGCCGGCGATGATGCCTGGTTGGCGACGGGCGCGCTCGTTAGCGGCCGAAAAGTCGTGTGGATTGACGCCGCAGTCAAAGAGTCCCAGATCCAATGCCGCCGACTCACTGGCTGCAGCATCGGGACTGAGCATCAAATCAAGGTGACAATGCGCGTCAAAGAATCGCGGTTCCATCGCAGGGCATCCTGCTAGTCCAGGCGCTGGCCATCGGAGCGTACGCGTTCGGTGCCGCGGCCGCTGATCTGGCGGATAACCTCGCCGGCGATCATCTGGCCCATGATGGGCGGCATAAAGCTGGCGGTGCCCAACTCGGTACGCTCGTGGATGTTGGAAGGGTCGCGGGGCTGTGTCTTAACCGATTCCTCGCAGCTAAACAGTACATGCAGGCTCTTGATTCCGCGCTTCTTGCATTCTTTGCGCATGATGCGGCTCATGGGGTCACGTACCGTATCGAAAATGTCGGCAAAGCGGAGGCACTCGGGATGGAGCTTGTTGGCCCCGCCCATGGAGCTAACCAAACGAATGTCGTGGTCCTGAGCATATTTGGCAATGGTGAGCTTTGCCGAGATGGTGTCGATGGCGTCGATGACGTAGTCGATCTTGCCGTCCGTCTGCTCCAAAACGCTCGCAAAGAACTCGTCGATGTTATCGCTCAACAGGTATTCAGTTCGCTTGATAACGGTGGCGGTAGGGTTGATATCGCGAATCATGGCCTCCATCACGTCGACTTTGCGCTTTCCGATGGTGCTGTGAAAGGCGATGGCCTGGCGATTGATATTGCTGGGCGCGATGATGTCCTTGTCCAGAATGACGAAATGACCGATGCCGCCGCGGGCGAGTGCCTCGCAGCAGTTGGAGCCCACGCCTCCGCAGCCGAGCACTAGCACCGTAGCATCGGCGAGCTTGTCGAGTGCCTCGCGGCCCATGATGATTTCGAGCTTGGTATCGCGCGTCTCGACGAGAGCAGTAGCGTTTTCGGTCATAGACATCCTCCGATGGGGAAGCGAATCGTGTTTTAGCTATCGTCATTATAGGTATTATCGCGATTTCATTTGAGCCCTTGGGGTTTGTTGAAATGGGATCGGGATTCGCATAAGATTGAAGCAGATGGCACCCGTTGCAGCGGGTTGGCCAACTCCGAAACACGTTTATGGCGTGAGAAGTGGCCGTCTTCGCATTACGCGATGGCGGCTATTTCATTCGACCTCCAATGTGGATGCCGAGCTCCACAGCCGCGATTACAAGCAATAACAACGTCAGGACATCGTCAATACTCATAGTCCATCTCCTTCTCGGGTAGAGGGAGCTGGCCCATCTGCTTCAACTTCCATTGTAACTAAACACGAACGAATGTTCTATAGATGTTACTGTATTAGACAGTTAGACAAACATCTAAATATCGAGTATAGTGTGCGCGTCATGAGAGATGATGAGAGGAGGTCTTATGCCGGGAGAGGGTTTTAAGGCGCTTGCCGATCCAACGCGACGGCGCATTTTGGAGTTGCTGCGCGAGGGCAATTGCACGGCGGGGGAGCTTGCCGAGCATTTTGACATCAGCAAGCCGTCGTTGAGCCATCACTTGGCGACGCTCAAAAACGCCGGGTTGGTGACCGACGAACGTCATGGCCAAAACATCGTTTACAGCTTAAACACCACCGTCATGCAGGACTTGATCGGTTGGTTTATGGGCTTTACAAACACGGAAGGTGATAAGGATGAATAACGAAAACAAGGGCATTCACGCCACGGGGGTATCGTCGCGCGTGTGGGCCATGCTTGTTGTGGTCTGCGCTATTAATTTTGTAGCGCACCTCATGGTGATGCCGAGCCTGCCTGCACAGATTCCCACGCACTGGGGCGCGAACGGCGCCGTCGACGGTTGGGGTCCTAGTTGGATGGCCTCCGCGCTCGGCGTGCTGCCTCTGGCGCTTCTCGCAATGTTCTGCATGGTGCCGCGCATCGACCCCAAAGGTGAGGCATATCGAACCTCGGGCAAGTTCTACCAGGGCTTCGTAATCGCCTTCACCTTGTTCATGTGCGCCATAAGCTGGCTGGGAGAGCTTACGGTCTGGGGCGTGGTGCCGTCGGTCGGTTCGGTTAACGTGCTGATTTCCGGTGTTGTCGGTTTGCTATTCATCGGCGTAGGCAACTACTTGCCGCGTGTGAAGCAGAACTATACGCTCGGTATCAAGACACCTTGGGCGCTTGCCGATCCCGAGAACTGGCGCCGTACTCAGCGTTTTGGCGGCGCCTGCTTTATGGTGCTGGGTATTGGCCTGATTGTGATGGGCGTGGCAGGCAGCGTGCTTTCGAGTGAAGTCGTCACCGCGGTGATTGCGGTTCTGGCGTTTGGTTCGGTTGGAGCCGTCTACGTCTACTCGTATCTGTTGTGGCGCAAATCGCAGCGAGCCGCTCGTTAAGGTTGCGGAAAACTAGCGTACGCAGTTCATAGTATGTTCCGGGGGACTTTTCCCAGGTAGTATTAGGGGGTGTGGGCAACCATGCCCCTTTTTCGTTACGTTTCAGAGCTGGTTCCCTCATTTCGTTTCCACTAAAGCGAATCAAGAATAGGGAAACAGCAGGTAGAAAGGATAGAACAGACATATGGCGGAGTTTATCTACCAGATGTATCAGGCTCGCAAGGCCCATGGCGACAAGGTGATCCTTGACGACGTGACCCTGAGCTTCTACCCCGGTGCCAAGATCGGCGTCGTGGGCCCCAACGGTATGGGCAAGTCGACCCTGCTCAAGATCATGGCCGGCATCGAGGAGGTCTCCAACGGCGATGCCAGGCTCACTCCCGGCTACACCGTGGGCATCCTGCAGCAGGAGCCGCCGCTCGACGACGACAAGACCGTCATCGAGAACGTGCGCATAGCGTTTGGCGACATGATCGCCAAGGTCGATCGCTTCAACAAGATCGGCGAGGAGATGTGCGACCCGGACTGCGACATGGACGCCCTCATGGCCGAGATGGGCAAGCTCCAGGACGAGATCGACGCCGCTGACGGCTGGGATATCGATTCCAAGCTCGGCCAGGCCATGGACGCCCTGCAGCTGCCCGATTCTGACATGCCGGTTAATGTGCTTTCCGGCGGCGAGCGCCGTCGCGTGGCCCTGTGCAAGCTGCTGCTCGAGGCTCCCGACCTGCTGCTGCTCGACGAGCCTACGAACCACCTGGACGCCGAGTCGATCCTGTGGCTCGAGCACTTCCTGCACAACTATCAGGGCGCCGTTCTGGCCGTCACGCACGATCGCTACTTCCTGGATAACGTTGCCGAGTGGATTTGCGAGGTCGACCGCGGCCACCTCTATCCCTACAAGGGCAACTACTCTACATATCTGGAGACCAAGGCCGCGCGTATCGAGGCGCAGGGAAACCGTGATGCTAAGCTCGCCAAGCGCATGGAGGCCGAGCTCGAGTGGGTACGCAGCTCGCCCAAGGCCCGTCAGGCCAAGAACAAGGCCCGTCTGGCTCGCTACGAGGAGATGGAGGCCGAGGCCCGCGCAAGCCAGAAGCTCGACTGGACCGACATCCGCATTCCCGTTGGACCGCGTCTGGGCAACAAGGTGCTCGAGGCCCGTCACCTGCACAAGGAATTCGATGGCCGTGTGCTCATCGACGACCTTTCGTTCACCCTGCCGCGCAACGGCATCGTGGGCGTCATCGGCCCCAACGGTGTCGGTAAGACCACACTGTTCAAGACGATTGTGGGTCTGGAGCCGCTGACTTCGGGCGAGCTCGAGGTGGGCGAGACCGTCAAGATCTCCTATGTCGATCAGAACCGTTCCGGCATCGACCCCGATAAGAACCTATGGGAGGTCGTCTCGGACGGCCTGGACCACATGATGGTCGGCGAGACCGAGGTCCCCAGCCGCGCTTATGTGGCGAGCTTTGGCTTTAAGGGCCAGGACCAGCAGAAGCGCGCTGGCGTACTCTCCGGTGGCGAGCGCAACCGTCTGAACCTGGCGCTCACGCTCAAGCAGGGCGGCAACCTGCTGCTCCTCGACGAGCCCACGAACGACCTCGACGTCGAGACGCTGTCCTCGCTCGAAGCGGCGCTGCTCGAGTTCCCGGGCTGCTCGGTGGTCATTAGCCACGACCGTATGTTCCTGGACCGCGTCGCCACGCACATTCTGGCGTGGGAGGGCACCGACGAGAATCCGGGCAACTGGTATTGGTTCGAGGGCAACTTCGAGGCCTATCAGGCCAACCGCATCGAGCGCCTGGGCGAGGACGCAGCCCAGCCGCATCGTATTCACCGCAAGCTGACGCGTGACTAGATATATTGCTGGTTTGGTTACGCAACATCAACAAATATAAACCTGTCTCTTATACACATCTCCGAGCCCACGAGACTAAGGCGAATCTC
>URXE01000006.1 GCA_900551815.1 uncultured Collinsella sp. | reverse complement strand
CGGGATTGGTCAAAATCGTTTGACTATTAGCGGCTAAAATCGCCCGGCGCTAACATGGATTGCTATCAACTGTTGCCACGATCTTGTAAATGGTCTTATCGAATTTGGTGTCTAATTCGTTTTCGCCGCTGATGGGTTCCTCAACTAGATAGAAAACGTATTGTCCCGAAGAATAGTCCTTGCCAGAGTCGAAGGTGATTTCGCCGCTTGTTTGGTCAACAGACGCCTCGCCCGCAACACTGCAATTGCCCATATCTAATGTGCCGTCCTCTTTCCAAGAAGGCTCAGTGGCACCATCCTTGCGGAGCAGCTTAAACTTGTACCCGTGCCCCTCAAGCTCTTGCGACTTTCCGTCTGCATCTACAAGCACCTTAGTGGCATTGAGCTTCATGCTCGGATAAACGCTCAGATCATTGACTTCGCCGACGGTGAGGTCGCCGTTGGTCATAATGCCGCCGCCATGGGTGTACGAGTAGTTGCCGCTGATGACGGTCGTAGCTGCCAATTGCGCATTTGCTATGGCATCATCAGTCGGATGGGCCTCCAAACCGAACATGTACTTGGCCTCGGCACCGCCGTTGGCATCGATGGTTATCTTCGCATTATCGCAAGTGCCCTGCCAGCCAGCTGAGCCGCCGCCGAGCATCTTGCCGAGCACAACTGCAACCGTCTTATTGCTGTCATTCTTGCGCACCAGGAAAAAATCCTGGTGACCGGCTTCTTTGAAGGTTGAGGTAATGTACTTAGAATCGCTGTCCTCGTTCTTGCCATTACCTCCGGCAGACATGTGATCATCATAACCATGATCCGTATTGTTGTAGATTGCGGCACCATTTGAGTGCGAGACAATCGTCTCTCCCGTGGGGCAGGCACCGATGCCACCACCCCAGCCGCCGGCATCATTTTGAGTGATCAGCGTCTTTACGATATTGAGCTTGCCGCCCTTCTGGATAAAGACACCACCGCCGCCCCAGTCGCCACCACGATTCGGGGTGCTACCCGTCATCGTCTTGTTGTTCGTAATGTAAATCTTGCCAGATTCGCCAGCGTTAATTGTTGCAGTCGTGCCAACATTGTCGCCACCTTCGCCGCCTGCGACACGCAGACCGCCGCCCTCGGCGTTATCGGATTCGTTACCGGCAATCGTGCCGCCAGTCATTTCAAAGCTAATGTTCTTGCCGTTGTTCTTACTGTAGAAACCTGCGTAGACGCCACCGCCAGCCTCATGGGAATAGTTAGCCGTAATCAAGCCGTCCGCTATACTGAGCTTGCCACCATGTGTGCATGCAATGCCGCCGCCACCGAGCAGGCCATTGTTGTAAAGTTTATCCCAAGTGATGCGATCGTTGACTCGGTTGTTAGTTATACAGGCAGAACCGCTAATGGTAACGTTTGCACCCTTGGTATAAACACCGCCACCGTAGCCACCGTCGCCGGTGTCTTCACCATTGTTGATGGGATTTCCATACGTAGCGTTGCCAGAGATAATTCCGCCCGCAAGGTTCAGGGTGGCTGTAAAGTCAGCAAAGATGCCGCCGCCAGCAGCCGCCTTGTTTCCCGCGACCACACCGCCTGTCATTTCGAGTTTGGGATTCGTGCCTGCTATGCATAGGCCACCGCCCCAGCCACCGCCGTTGCCGTTGGTGACGTAACCGCCCTCGATTTTGACTGTACCCTCGGAATAAATCACATGACCGTTGTTGCCCAGATTGGCAGCCGTGGTAATCATGCCGCCCTTGAGATTGAGTATGCCGCCCGCTTCAACGTTGACCACATACTTTACGGAACCGCTGTCCGATGCTGCATCGATAGCGCCAAAGCCCGTAACGAAATGCCTGTACGTAGTCTCGGTGGTGCCAAGTCCATCTGTCTTGGGCGTGCTCTTAGTCTCATAGTAAGTAAGACTCTTAGGAGTGCCGTTATTAGAGCTGCTTCCCTTTTCCCACTCCATACTCGCAAGCTGACCCGCCGGCGTATTGGCCGTATCGACCGAACTTGGTGCATCTATTGTTGTTTGGTCTAAATCCTCGATAGTGAGCGTGGCTCCGTTTTCAACCACAAAGAAGGAGTCTAAGCCGCCAGAACGGTTACAGAGCATGTTGCCGTTAAGATCGATGGTGGTGTCTTTGCTGATAGTGATCTGCTTATCCGAATAGGCATAATCCGTCAGTCGGAACTTGCCGCCATTGGTAAACACCCCAGCAACATCGCCGCTTACCTCGGTATAGCCATCGGCACTGACGGGAGCGATAGCGTTTTCATCGTTATTATCATCATCCGCGGGCTGTGCGTCGGAAGGCTGCGTGTCACCCTCGACCTTCGTGTCGTCGGACGGCAGGCCTGCGGCAGCGGCGTCTTCGCTCGCGCCATTCTCGGCATCGTCACTATTCAGCTTTTCGGTATCCCCGTTGTTGGTGTTTTCTACATCAGTAGACTCAGTTGAGGAATCCTCCGTCACAGTCTTCTCGGTAGAAACTGTCTGGGCATCATTGGCAATGGCCTGCGAGATCGGAGGCATGACGAGCGACAGTACCAGGCTCAAAACAGAGGCTCCGCACAAAACGCCTGCCAGTACATGGCGCGTCGCTTTATTACTCTGCTTAGATTTGTCTGAATTTGCTTTCATCGATGTCTCCTCCCCAAGAGACCGCGATCTTGCTCTTTCACTATCAAACGTATCTGCGCAATCTGTAATTGCGCTCGTTTAGTAAAGTTATTGTAACTATTGTTTAAACATATGAGCAACAAAACCGGCATTTTTGTAGCGAGTTCTCAATTCCCTTGACATTTACTCAGATTTGCCTTCGTTTATTCGCTATCTATTTTTGGTTTCTGCTGGTAATTTAGTTGACTATCATTTTTTAATGGCATTAGCTTTATTTGCACAACATTTTGCTCAAGAGCAAACATCCCGCTCACGGTCGAAAATCGACCGTGAGCGGTAGGTCATTAGCCAGCAGGAATACCTTACTAAACTGATGAGAATATCTTTAACCCATCGGTGGTTAGAAGCGTGATGTTCAGACAATCATATTTGATTTTGTGCGCAGATTTTAGGCATCAATTCGCCCAAATCGCCTGAGGCCGCCACAAAGGCACCTGTCCCCTTTGTGGTGATTCTGCCCTAGCGCTACAGCAGATGTTCCTCGATAAAGATCGCGATGCCGTCTTCGTCGTTGCTCGCGGTTACAAAGTCGGCGGCGGCACGGGTAGCGTCGCTGCCGTTTGCCATAGCCACGCCCACGCCGGCGTCGGCCACCATGCAGGTGTCGTTATCGGCATCGCCAAACACGCAGATGTTCTGGAGCTCCATGTCGTTGAGCTCCGCCACGCGCACAAGGCCGCGCGTCTTGGACACGCGCGGATCCATGAACTCGTAGAGTCGCTGCGTGGTTTGCAGAGCCGCCGCTTTAACGGTGTCATCGGCAAATGTCGACGCCCGCTCAATCACCCGCGGCATTACCTCGGGCGCCATGGTAAACATCACCTTGGTCTGCGGCTCGCGCAAAAACTCGGCAAAGTCGACCACCTTGTAAGGCACGCCATCGACACGCGACAGATGCTCGACGCATGCATTGCTCTCGGGCACATAGAGCACGCCATCCCGAGGGCAAACGGGCGTTGCCGGCAGGTCTGCCATGTGCTCGCAGATGCGCGCGATAGTCTCGCCCGGCAGCGGATAGCTCAGCTCGTTGATGTCGTGCGCGCGATCGACGACTTCGGCGCCACCGCACCCCACCAGCACGTCTACCAGGCCTTCGATACCCCAGAGCCCAAACATGGCCTCGGTCGCCTGGGCGTCGCGCCCGGTGCACAGACCAAACAGCACGCCGCGCTCGCGCAGGGCGCGGATCGCCGCCACGGTGCGCGGGGACACCGTGTGCTGGCTCGTGAGCAGTGTGCCGTCGATATCGCAGAACACGGCTTTGATGTGGCTGAAGGTGGCGTCCATGGGGGGCCTTTCTGGGTAGCGCGGCGGTGTGGGGCGTATTCGCAAACGGCGTACATGGTATACCAAGGCACAGGCGCGGCCCGTCAAAGCAAAAACCACCACAAAGGAGCCTGGCCCCTTTGTGGTGGCCTGACCCGCAGAGGGGCCGGACTCGCAGGATGGCCTAGTCCGGGGCGCAAACCATCACAACATTCGACGTTATTCGGCAAAATCGCGATTTTCATCGAATGTTGCGATAGTTTTTACTGCCTTGCGACACGATCAAAATGCCGGCGGCCAAACAGCAGCAACGCCGCGGGAACCGCCGTCACAACCACGCCCGCCCCTACGAGCGTCTGCTGCACGCCAAACGTCGCCGCCAGCCACGGGGCAATCGCCAGCGGGGCCACGCCGGCGAACATATTGCCAAAGCCCATGACCGAGTTAACGCGGCCGAGCTGCTCGAGTGGTGCCGTCGTCTGCACAATGGTGTTGTGGAGCGGGTTGACGACACCCCAGGCTATGCCCAAGGCGATCTGACCGACGAGGGCCACGCCCACGTACGGCGTCCCCACATAGAGCATACTTCCCAGGCCCACGGACATAAGCGCCACGAGCAGGGTTTTAAGGTTGACCAGGTGCGGCGGCAAACGGAGCGCGACCACGGCGCCCAACACCGCGCCCACACCCGAGGCCGACGAGAGCCAGCCCATCCACTCGACACCGACATGCAGAATATCGCGGTAGAAGAACGACTCCAGCGGGTCAAAGGCGCCATAGCCAAAGTTCGAAAGAAAGATAATGCAGAACAGTAGGGCGAGGACGCTGTTGGTAAAGACCGTCTTGATGCTGGTCGCGAAGGTTGCGCGGGTGGATTTACTGGAGTCGGGGCTTTGATTGGCAGTACTTGCCGTTGTGCTGCTATCCGCGGGAGTACTTTCGCGCGCGGCGACGCGACTTGTTTGCGGCCTAAAGCCCCAACCGGCGACGAGCGCCAGTACGGTAAAGATCATCATGAGCACGAACACCGCGCGTGACGATGCAGCCGCCGCGACAAAGCCTCCCAGTGTGGGACCGACGATAATGCTCACGTTGGAGAACATGGTTATGGCGGAGTTGATGTCTTTGAGCTCGACGGGGTCGTCGGTGAGATACGCCGGATAGGACGTGGCGATGGGCTGGGCGAATCCCATCACAAAGCCCAGGAGTACCGCGCCGAGCAGGACTATGCCGGTCGCGCTGCCAAAAACGAGGATCGCCGCACCCGTTACTAGCGTACCGACGATACTCAGCAAGAAATGGCGGCGCGGGCCCCAAGCGTCGAGCGCCGCACCGCCCGCAAAGGACCCCAGGATCACAAAGACGTTCATAAAGAGGACAGCCAGCGATGTCGCGACGACCGAAGCGCCGTCCGCATAGGTAAGCGTTCCGATGACGCCGATAAAGTAGCTGGTCTGAAAACCGGTGTAGATGAGAAAGCGCATCGCCACCAGACGCTTGGCCTGCACGGACAGCGATGATTGAGGCTTTGAGAAAAGGGAGGCGAGCATGGAGACTCCTTGTTTCATACGAATGCGGACGGTGGGCATTCGCCACTGTCTGTCAAATCAATCTATCCGCATGAAACATTAAGGACGCATCAAGCCCCTTCTCTCCGTTTTTCGCCCGTCATGAACTACTTGGTAGATTGTAAGGCATGTCCTACAGATCTACCAAAGCAAAAACCACCACAAAGGTGCCTGTCCCCTTTGTGGTGGAAATGACGTTTGCCCAGATAAAACCTGCCAAAATAAACCTGTCCCTTTTTGGCAGGTTTTAGGCCAGATGGTCTTGGATGAGGTCGCAGATGGCTCGGGCGTCGTTGATGTTGACGGCTCGGGTTGCAAAGCCGGCGTCGAAGGCCTGGCGTGCCAGGGCCTCGTTGCAGGCAAGGGCCAACGTGTGGCCATCGACCAGGTCGAGCGAGCTCTTGCCGCGCAGACGGTCGACGCCGGAGCGTGCGACCACGATGTTGTCGAAACCCTCGGTCTTGTAGCCCTCGATGATCACCACGTCGACATCGTTGTAACGCGACAGCAGCTCGCGCGCGGGCATCTCGTCCTCCTCGCGCGTGTCGGCGTACTCCGCCCAGCGCGTGGCGCAGATGAGGCCCACGTGCTTGGATCCGGCTTGGTGATGGCGCCAGGTGTCCTTAGCGGGCACATCGATATCAAAGCCGTGATGCCCATGATGCTTGAGCGAACCCACGCGCAGGCCGCGGCGGGTGAGCTCGGCGATAACCTTCTCGACGAGCGTTGTCTTGCCCGAGTTTTGGTAGCCGATAAACGCGATCGCGGGGACGGCCGGAGCTGCGGGCGTGACGGCAGCGGACGCGCTCGCGAGGGCGGCACCGTCAGCAGCCACGGCCTCAACAGCAGCGGCCTGACGCTCTGCACGATCCCACACGCCCGAGCGGCCGCCCTCCTTGTGCAGCAGGCGTACGTCGACGATCTCCATGCCGCGATCGACCGCCTTGCACATGTCGTAGATGGTCAGACACGCGGCACTCGCGCCGGTCAGAGCCTCCATCTCGATACCCGTCTTGCCCGTCACGCCGGCCGTAACCAGTACGTGAAAGCCAACCTGCCCGTCCGCGCGCGCCGGTGCCCAGCCCTCGGGCACATCCTCGGCAGGCGTTCCCGCCGAAGCGATGGGCTCGATATCGCACTTACTCTTGGTAATGAGCAACGGATGGCACATGGGGATGATGTCACTCGTGCGCTTGATGGCCATGATGCCCGCCACGCGTGCGCAGGCAAGCACGTCGCCCTTCTTGGCGCGGTCCTGCAGCACCATAGCCTGCGTCTCGGAGTGCATGAGGATAGTGCCCTCGGCGATGGCAATGCGATGGGTCTCGGCCTTGTCGGACACGTCGACCATGCGTACCTCGCCCTTGGCGTCCACGTGCGTCAGCTCGTCGCGACGGGCGTCACGGGCGGGCTCGACGGCAGCACTGGCAGTCGGCTGCGCGGACGCGTCGGCGTTGTCGGCATTCACCGCGGCCGCATGGGCAGACATCGCGGCCCTGCGAGCGGCCTTGGTGGCATCGGCGTACCTGCTCTTGGCCATATGATCATCCTCCGATTTGGGACATAAATCGTTGCGTGCCCTCAATTATCGCGTGTTCCTGCGGTTTGTGGGCCACAGCATCGCGCCAAATCGAAAGTACCTGCATATCATCACCACGGCGCAGCGCCTCACGCACCGAATACTCGGCATCGCTGAACAGGCACGGACGCACGCCGCCATCGGCCGTCAGGCGCAAACGGTTGCAGCTCGCGCAGAAATGATTGGACATGGCGCTAATGAAGCCGACCGTTCCCGCCGCGCCCAGAAAGTGCCAATAGCGCGCAGGGCCCGCGCCGGCAGGAGCGTCGTTGATGTCGAGCGGCTCGAGCTCACCTAGACCCACCGCGGCGGCCCCGGCATTGATGCGTGCCCGCAGCTCGTCGCTCGGCACGGTATCGCTCGCATCCCACAGCTCGGGATTGAGTGCGGGCGCATGCGGGTCCACAGCGCAATGCGAGCTCGTGTGTTCGTCGCCAATGGGCATGTATTCGATAAAGCGCAGATGAATGGGGCGGTCGACGGTCAGTCGCGCGAGGGCCGCCACATCCTGGTTGAGCCGGCGCACAACAACGCAGTTGACCTTAACGGGCTCAAAGCCCCAAGCCAGCGCCGCGTCGATGCCAGCCATGGTCTGCTCGAGTCGACCCAGGCGCGTGATCTTTCCAAACAGCGTAGGGTCGAGCGTGTCGAGCGAAATGTTGACGCGGTTAAGCCCGGCATCTTTGAGCTGCGGCGCCAACTTGGGAAGCAGGGCGCCGTTGGTGGTGAGCGAGATGTCCTCGATCTGCGGAATCGCGCGAATGTCACGAATGAGCGGGATGATACGGCGGCTGACCAGCGGCTCGCCACCCGTCAGGCGCACGCGGCGAATGCCCTCCCCCGCCACCAATCGCACAAAGTGGGCGATTTCCTCGACACTGAGCAGCTCGTCGTGTGCACGGGGCGCCACGCCATCGGCCGGCATGCAATAGATGCAGCGGAAATTGCACTTGTCGGTCACGGCAATGCGCAGGTAGTTGATATCGCGGCCAAAGCCGTCATGTTGCACGTGCCCGTCCACGCAGCCTCCCCTCGCGCTGGCCTTTATTCTTCAGGGAATATAGTACCGCACGGAAAGAATGGGTCGACATGCGTACGACACGACTCAGGTGAACGGCATTTCCAAGCGCAAACACGATCTGGCTCGGCCGTCCATGTTCAATGAGGCATGCCTACGCACACAACTTTTTTCGCCCGGCACCCAACACAAACCTTGACTCTATAATCGTTATAGGGTTTTCACTACACTGGTAGCTAAACAAACCCAGCCAGAAAGTGCCCCGCCCATGGAACACGACCTCACACGCGGCAATGTCCTCAAGACCATCGCGGTCTTTGCCCTGCCTTATATGCTCTCGTACTTTTTGCAGATGCTCTACGGCATGGCCGATCTGTACATGATGGGGCAGTTTAGCGGCGCTGCCGGCATCACCGCCGTGGGCAATGGCGCTCAGACGCTCTATATCATTACCGTGACGCTCGTGGGCTTGGCCATGGGAACGACGGTCATCGTCGGCCACGCCGTGGGCTCGCGTCGCTTCGACCGTGCCGAGACCGCCATCGGCAACACCATCACGCTCTTTATGGGTGTCTCGGTGGTGCTGGCCGTTGTCCTGCTTGCGCTGTGCCCGCAGGTTGTGGCGCTCATTGGCACGCCACCCGAGGCAGTCGAAGGAACCGCCGCCTACCTGCGTATCTGCTTTGTCGGCATTCCGTTTATCGCCGCGTACAACATTCTTTCGGCCATCTTTCGCGGGCTGGGCGATTCGCGCTCGCCCATGTACGTGATTGGCGTGGCATGCATCATCAACATCGCGCTCGACTTTCTGTTTATCGGACACATGGGGCTCGGCCCCGTGGGCGCGGCGCTCGGCACGGTAACCGCCCAGACGGCCAGCGTTGCCCTCGCGCTCGTGTGGCTTAAGAGCCGCCGCACGAACATCCACGTTAAGCGCAGCGACCTGCGTCCCCAGCCCGAGGTGCTCGGCAGCATTCTTAAGATCGGCGTGCCTGTGGCCGTGCAGGACGGCTGCATCCAGGTGGCGTTTATGTTTATCACCGTCATCGCCAACCATCGAGGGCTCGTCGACGCCGCCGCCGTGGGCCTGGTCGAAAAGATGATCAGCTTTTTATTCATTGTGCCGAGCTCCATGGGCGCCACCGTCAGCGCGCTCACGGCGCAAAATGCCGGCGCGGGCAAGGGCGATCGCGCGCGTCAGGTGCTCAAGGACGCCATGACGATCTCGGTGGTGTACGGCTGCCTGATCACGGTGCTGATGTGGCTGGTGGCGCCGGCGTTTATTGGCTTTTTTGCCAAGGACCCCGCGGTGGTCGCGGCCGGTACCGGCTATATACACAGTTATATTTTCGATGCAATCTTTGCCGGCATCCATATTTGCTTTAGCGGCTTTTTCGCTGCATACGGCAAGAGCTACATCGGCTTTGCGCACAACGTGCTGGCCGTGGCACTCATTCGCGTGCCGGGCGCGTGGCTGCTGTCGAACGCCTATTCCGACACGCTGTTTCCCATGGGCATCGCCTCGCCGTGCGGGTCGATTCTGTCGGCAGTCATTTGCGTGATGGCGTTTACCGTGCTCAACCGCCGCGGAGCTTTTGACAAGCTAGTGGCGTAGCGGGGCAACGCAAGCCTGGCGCCCCTCCCCGACCCTATTGAAAGGAGCGGTCCTGTGATCGACATGCCAAGTGAACATACCGAGGGCCTGCTCCGCATTGGCGAGGTGGCACGCCTGTTTAACCTGAGCGTGGGCACGTTGCGCCATTACGAACAGATGGGCCTACTGGACCCGGCGCACATCGATCCGGCGAGCGGGTACCGCTACTACGGATCGCGGCAGCTCTCCACCCTCAATACCATCAGCCACCTGCGCGTTCTCGATTTGTCACTCGCGCAAATCCGTGATTTTGTGACCATGCGCGATGTGGACCTTATGCAGCGGCAGCTGGCTCAGCAGCAGGAGCTCATCGAGCGCAAGCGCCGCGAGCTCGAACGCGTGTCGCGCAAGATCGATAACCGGCTTGCGCTGCTTCACGATGCCCTGAACACCAAGCTCGACACCATTTGCACAATCGATGCGCCCGAATTTCGCTGCGCCGTGCTGCGCGAACGCGTCAATCCTACCGACGCCTATGCGCTGGAGTGGCAGATTCGTCAATTGCAGAAGGGGCAGCACGAGACCTTTGTCTTCTTGGGCAACTTGGGCGTTGGGATCAGCGCCGAGCGCCTCGCCGCCGGCGACTTTGACGGCTACGACGAGGTCTTTTTGCTGCTCGATAACACCGATGATTACGTGGGCGACGTCGAGACGCGGCCCGCCGCGCGATGCCTGACCATAAGCTTCCGCGGCACGCACGGGCAGGCAGGCACGCGCTATGAGCAGCTGCTCGGCTATATGCGCGAGCGCAACCTGACACCCGCCGGGCCCTCGCGCGAGATTGCCCTGATCGACGACATCATCAGCGACGACCCCACAACCTACGTGACACAGATCACGGTGCCGATTGCCCCAGCAAAGTAAGAACCGCCCGGAAGACATCGTGCTTCCGGGCGGTTCTTCAATTTGACTATTGATGCACTAAGCCTGGGGCACCTGACCAGTAGCCAAGATCTGCTCGAGTGCATCCTCGTCCAGCACGGGCACACCCAGCTGCTCGGCCTTGGTGAGCTTGGAGCCCGCTTTGGGGCCGGCGACCAGATAGCTCGTCTTCTTTGAAACACTGCCCGAGACCTTGGCACCAAGCACCTTGAGCGCCGCGCCCGCCTCGTCGCGGGTGCGGTTGACGAGCGTGCCTGTCAGCACGAAGGTCAGACCCGCGAGTGGCTGTGCGTCGGCGAGCTCGCCCGCCACGCCAGCGTCGGCTGCGGCTTGCGCGTGCGCAGCGCCCAAGTCGACCTCGAGCGAAAGGCCCGCCTGGCGCAGACGTTCCAGCACGGCAAGGTTCTCGGGCACGGCCAGGAACTGCTTGACGCTCGCCGCAATCTTGGGACCGATGCCCTCGCACTCGGCGATGTCCTCTTCGCTCGCCAAAATGAGCTTGTCAATCGACAGGAATCGCTCAGCGATGACCTCGCCCACGCTCTTGCCCACGTGGCGGATACCCAGGGCAAACAGCACGCGACCGAGCGGCTGGCTCTTGGACTTGTTGAGCTCGGCGATGATTTTCTCGGCCGTCTTGAGGCCCACCGGGATGGGATCGCCCTTCTTGACGCCTTTTTTGCTGTTGGAGCTAGCATAGGTGCGCCCCGTGTCCAGGCCTGCGATGTCGTCGACCGTGAGCTGGTAGAAGTCCGCGACATCGTGGATCAGGCCGGCGGCGATCATCTTGTCGACGATCTCGTCGCCCAGGCCGTCGACGTCCATGCAGCCGCGGCTCACCCAGTGGAGCAGGCGCTCCTTGAGCTGCGCGGGGCAGTCGATGGACACGCAGCGGTAGGCCACCTCGCCATCCTCGTGGACCACGGGGCTGCCGCACACGGGGCAAACCTCGGGCATACGCCAGTCGACCGAATCGGCCGGACGCTTGTCGAGCACCGGGCCCACGACCTCGGGAATCACGTCGCCCGCCTTGTGCACGATGATGGTGTCGCCCTCGCGCACGTTTTTGCGACGGATCTCGTCGATGTTGTGCAGCGTGGCGCGCGCGATGGTGGAGCCGGCGACTGTCACCGGGTCGAACTCGGCGACCGGCGTGAGCACACCGGTGCGACCCACCTGGATACGGATTTCGCGTAGGATGGTCTGCTTTTCCTCGGGCGGAAACTTAAAGGCAATGGCCCAGCGCGGCGCGCGGGCGGTAAAGCCCAGGTCGAGTTGCTGCTGGAAGCTGTCCACCTTTACGACCACGCCGTCGATGTCGTAATCGAGATCGCCGCGGTGCTCGAGGGCCTGGGCACAGAACTCGTGAACCTCGGCCGGCGTGGCGCAACGAGCCACGTTGGGGTTGACGCTAAAGCCGGCGTTGCGCAGCCAGTCGAGAAATTCGCGCTGGCTGTGAACGTGCAGCGGATCGGTATCGGCGATGGCGTAGATAAAGGTGGCTAGGTCGCGGCGCGCCGTGACCTTGGGATCCTTCTGACGCAGGCTGCCGGCGGCAGCGTTGCGCGGGTTGGCGAAGGGGTCGCGCCCCTCGGCATCGGCCTCTTCATTCAGACGAACAAAGCTGCCCTTAGGCATGTAGACCTCGCCGCGCACCTCGATGGCGCGCTCGCGGTCGGCGCCCATGTGAGCGAGCGCCGGCTCGGACAGGTGCATGGGCACATCCTTGATGGTACGGACGTTGAGCGACACGTCCTCGCCCGTGGTGCCATCGCCACGTGTGGCCGCGCGTACGAAGGTGCCGTTTTGGTAGGTAAGTGCCACGCCCAGGCCGTCGATCTTAAGCTCGCAGGTATAGGTGACGCTGCCAGCACCGAGCGCATCCTCGGCGCGCTGGAGCCATGCGTCGAGTTCGTCCAGATCCATGGCATCGTCCATGGAATACATGCGCGCCATATGCGTGACCGGCGTAAACTGCTCGCTCACGTAGCCGCCCACGCGCTGGGTATAGCTGTCGGACGTCACCAGGTCGGGATAGGTCGCCTCGATTTCCTGCAGCTCAACGAGCATTTTGTCAAAGGCGGCGTCCGTGATCTCAGGCGCATCGAGCATATAGTAGCGATAGGCGTGGTAATCGAGCTCATGGCGCAGCTCGGCCGCGCGCGCTGCCGCCTGGGCACGGGCGTCGGTCGGTGCGGTGGCTTCCGCGGTCGTGGGCGTTTCGGTATCGATGTCCACGCCGTCACCAAACAGGCTCGATTGCTCCATAGCGGCACTCCTTCGCTCGATTTCAAACGGATACAAGAGTACCACCGGTCGCAACGGGGCCGAATAGCGGTCTCAAACCGCACCGAATCGGCAGCCGCTAGACCGGGGTGGATCGCGCGATCCAACCATGCTCTTATCAACTCTAAATGATCCGTTTTCCTCCGTCCCCAACGGATCAATAAGAAAAGAGGGGCTGTCCCGCGTTGACGGGACAGCCCCTCTTGCTTCGATATGTGTAAAACGGCTCGCTAGAACCCCTGGCCGTAACCTTGACCCTGGCCCTGCTGGCCTAGCAGCTCCTCCAGGTACTGGCGCAGCTGATCGTCGGTAATACCGCCGTTGCCGGTGTCGGTCGAGCTGTCGTCCTGCTGCTGGTTCTGCAACTCTTCATCGGAGGCCAGCTCGACCGTGACCTTCTTCTCTTCCTTGCCGCGCATAAGCGTGATCTCGACCTTCTCGCCTACCTCGTGGCTGCGCAGCGCGATAATCAGACCATCGGCGCTCGTGATCTCGTCGTCGCCCAGCTTGGTGATGACGTCGCCCTCCTGAATGCCAGCCTTAGCAGCAGGACCATCCTCGACGACGCTCGCCACATACGCGCCGCTATCGGTGCTCAGCTTGTTGGTGCGGGCGTTGAGCGCATTGACGCTCGAAAGCGTAGCGCCCATGTACGGATGCACCGGCGTCTTGCCGTCGATGATCTGGTCGGCAATGTTCTTGGCGTAGTTAACGGGAATAGCAAAGCCCACGCCCGAGCTGGAGCCCGAGTAGCTCTCGATGAGCGAGTTGATACCCACGAGCTCGCCGTTGTCGTTGACGAGCGCGCCACCGGAGTTGCCCGGGTTGATGGCGGCATCGGTCTGGATCATGTTGGCGTAGATGGTGTTGCCGCTGGTAGAGCTCATGGCCGTGGAGCGATACAGCGCCGACACGATGCCCGTGGAGACAGACTGCTCGTTGCCGAACGGCGAGCCGATCGCCATGACCCACTCGCCCACGTTGAGCTTGGAGGAATCACCAATCTCGATCGGCGTGAGCTTGGAGGCGTCGGCGTCCTTGAGCTTGATGACGGCCAGGTCGCTCGAAGCGTCGTTGCCCACGAACTCGGCCTCGTAGGTGGTGCCGTCGTCCATGGTCACCACGTACTGGTCATAGCCATCGACCACGTGGTTGTTGGTGAGGATGTGGCCCTCGGTATCGAGCACCACGCCCGAACCGACGCTGCCCGAGCTATCCGACTCATCAGCAGACTGCGAAAGCGAGCCATTCTGGCTGCCGCTCGAAGTGGCGGTGATGGAAACGACGGAGGGCAACGCCTTGGCAGAGACGGCCTCGGCCAGCGTGGTGTCCTCGGAGTCAATCGTGATCTTTTGCGTCGAAGAACCCGAAGCACCCGCCGTCACGGCATTCTTTCCGCCGCCAATATTGAGCGTGCCGCTCATAATGAGCGCAATGACCAGCAGGGCTCCGCAGGCACAGCCGGCGAGTGCCGTAATAAAGATCGGCAGCTTTTTGGTCTTGGTCTTGACCACCGTGTGCTTGTTTACAACCTGCTGACCGCCCAGCGGCTGGCCGGTCTGTGTATCGTAAGCCTGCACGTAGGGAATGTTACTGCCGGCAGGCGTCGACTCCACCTGCACACGCGGCTGCTGCTGGGTCTCGCCAGCGTTGCCCGCATCCTGAGGACGCTGGGAATCGTTCTCGCTCATGGCTGCGATCCTTTCGTCTAATAACCAAAGGCCCGCCAAACATGTGGCGGGCCATCATTGTTCACGTTGAGTTGTACCCCAATATGCGGGCATACGTGTATGAGAACGCAATCTTTTAGGAAGGCTTAAGTTCTGTTGCAGGCCCGAAAGGAACCCGCACCTGCGTCAATACCACCACAAAGGTGCCTGTCCCCTTTGTGGTGGAAATCTAGTCCTTAAACAGATAACCCACGCCGCGGACGGTGGTGATGTGTGCCGCGATCTGCGGGCCCACCTTAGAGCGGATGCGTCGGATGTGCACGTCGACGGTACGCGTACCGCCGCAGTACTCAAAGCCCCACACGCGGTGCAGCAGCACCTCGCGGCTGTAGGCACGGTTGGGGTGCGTCGCCAAAAAGCTCAGCAGCGAATACTCCATCAGCGTCAGGTCGATGGGCTCGTTATCGAGCGTCACCTGGTAGGTAGCCAGGTTAATCTCGAGGTTATCGATGTTGAGCACATCGTCGGCGGCGACGGTCTCTTCCTCGCCCATCAGGCGCTGCGCGCGAGCCTTAAGCTCGTTGGGCGTCGCCGTGGGGCATACAAAGTCGGCATGCGCGTGATTCGGCAGGCGCAGGGTGCCGAGCGCCTCGTCGTCGACGATCACCAGCATGGGGACGCCGCCGCGATCGTCAAGCCACTTGGCAATCTGATCGATGCGGTCGCTGCGGATGCCATCGGAATCGAGGATCAGCAGGTCAAAGTCGTGCGCCGCAGTCGGCGAATCGGGGGTGGCCAGGCTCACCTCGACACCCAAGGTGGTCGTCAAGCTGCGGGCAAACTCGTGGAAGCGCGTCGTGCGCGCCATGAACAGGGCACTCTTTTCGGACATATCGGCCTCCAAGGAAATGAGCTCAATCGTACTGGAACAAGCCAGCGCGATTAGGAGTTCGCCAGGTAGTGCTTGATCTCCCACTCGGTAATCGTGGACTCAAACTTATGCCACTCGTCGCGCTTCTTTTTAAGGAAGAAACTGTGGATGTGCTCGCCGAGGGCATCCTTCATAAACTGCGAGTCCTCAAACACGTCGAGCGCCTCTTTGAGCGAGCGCGGCAGCGGCGTGTAGCCGGCCTCGACCATCTGGCGGTCGGTGAGCTTGAGCGTCTCGGCCGTGGCCTCGGGCGGGAGCTCCAGCTTGCGCTCGATGCCGTCCAGGCCAGCCGCCAGCGTGACGGCGTTGACCAGGTACGGGTTGGCCATGGGGTCGGGGCTGCGAAGCTCGATGCGCGTGGACAGCTGCTTGCCGGGCTTGTAGACCGGGATGCGGACCATACTCGCGCGGTTGCGCAGGCCCCACGTGGCGTACTGCGGCACGGAGTCGCCACCCGTGGTGATGCGCTTGTACGAGTTGACCGTGGGGTTGGTGATGGCGCTGATCTCGCGCGCGTGCGCCAGGATGCCGGCCATGTAGTGCTTGGCGATATCGGAGAGGTGGTACTTCTCGTCGTCCTCGCCCCAAAAGACGTTGTTACCGTCGTGGTCGAACAGCGACTGATGCAAAAACATGGCGCTGCCGTCCTCGCCCGCCAACGGCTTGGGCATAAAGGAGGCGTGGCAACCGCTCTCGTAGGCTTGCTGCTTAATGATGAGCTTGGCCGTGGTGATGGCGTCGGACATGCTCAGGGCCTCGGCGTGGCGCAGGCTCATGCCGTGCTGCGAGCGGCCGGCGGCGTGGAAGGTGTACTCCACGGGCACGGACATCTTCTCGAGCGTGAGGACCGTGTTGCGGCGCAGGTCGCGAGCGGCATCGCTCACCGAAAGATCGAAGTAGCCCACGTTGTCGAGCGGCTCGGGGGTGTGCTCGTCGGGGAAGTAGTAATACTCCAGCTCGGCACCCACGTTGAGCAGATAACCAGCCTTCTCGGCCTTGCGGAACATGCGGCGCAGGGCATCGCGCGGGTCGCCGGCAAACGGCTTGCGATCGGGAGTGCACACGTCGCAGAACACGCGGGCGACGCCGTTATGGCTCGGGCGCCACGGCAGAATCTGGAAGGTCGAAGCATCGGGGAACGCCAGCATGTCGGCTTCCTCGGGCGTGGCAAAGCCCTCGATGGCAGAGCCGTCAAAGCCAATACCCTCCTCAAAAGCGACCTCGAGGTCCTCGGGGCTAATGGCAAAGTTCTTGAGGCGGCCGAGAATATCGACAAACCACAGACGCACAAAGCGGATGTCACGCTGCTCTACGGAACGGAGTACGTAATCGATGTTCTGCTGGTTCATGTCGCTCCCCTTTCTTTCGGGCGGGTTTCGACTGGTCTATATCGCAGATACTATCGCAGAAAAATGTTTCCGCAGGGTTAAAGCGTATCAAGCGCTCAAAAAACGTGCGCGAACAGGCCGTTGCGAACGAGCGGCTAGCGCGAAGTCGAAGCGCGGTGTTCAATGTGACCAGGAACCTCGATGCGCTTGGGGGCGAGCTTTGCGGCTTCGCCCACGGTGGTGGTAACAACGTCGATGCGCTCGGACAGACGCTCGACTACGCGCTCGGCAATGGTGAGGGTGTCTTGCGCTGCTGTGGTCACACCGCCAAAGAGCACGTGGTTCCAAGGATAATCGTCAAACGTCGCAATCTTAAGACCAGCCGGTAACGAGGGACCAAGCTGCGCCAGAGCCTCGGTCAGGCGCAGGAAGACCAGGCCGTTGACGGCAATGAGGCCGAGCTTTTTACCGGCATAGTCACGCATGGTCTCGTCCAAGCGGCCGATGCCCGTGGCGCCACCGTCGGCCAGGGTGACAACCTCGCCCGCAAGTCCGCGGCGCGACAGCTCGTCGGTAAAGGCCTCGGCGCGCTCTCGACGCACGGGGCTGTCGTCGCTTGCCTCGGTGAGCAGGCACAGGCGCTCGCTGCCAGCGGCGGCGAGCTCGTCTACCAAGCCAGCGACCAGCTCACGGTTGTTAGATGTCACCAGATCGACACCGCCGTCGGCAACGTCGCGGTCGAGCAGCACAACAGGCAGACGTCCCGCTGCCGCAGCGATCGCCTCGTCATTGCCTCCGCAGGTGTTGACGACCAGGCCGTCCACGCCGGCATCGATAAGCCTGGTAAGCGACTCCGCTTCCTTAGCGGGGTCGTTGCCGCTAATGGCCGTCATGAGCGAGCAGCCGCGCGCGGCGGCGCTGACGGAAAGCCCTTCGAGCATGGCGCTGGAGAACGGGTTGGCGATGTCGGCCAGGATCACGCCGATGAGGTTGGTGCGCGAGCTGCGTAGATTGCGCGCGGCGGCACGCGGGCGATAGCCGGTGCGCTCGATAACCGCCGCGATGCGAGCACGGGTTTCCTCGGTCATTTGCCCGGGGCGGTTGTTGAGATAGCGCGAGACCGTGGCCGGGCTCACGCCCGCCTCGGCGGCAATGTCCTTGATTCTCATCTGCGCCATAACGCACCCCGTTTCCCAATTGTCGGCGGTCTGAGCCATTTTAGGCATTTTTTTAAAAATCTCGGTTGCAAAACGCTGTAGGTGAGTATACTACAACTCGAAACGAAACCGATTTCGTAAACCGATTTCGGTGAGCGTTGGCACGCAGGTGCAAAGACGCACCCTACCGTCTTGGCACCTGCGTGCCAACGCCATATCAAAGGTGTACGCACGAGCAAGAAGGAGCTACGCGACCATGGGTAAAACGGTTCTTACCTTCGGCGAGATCATGATGAGGCTCTCGCCCAAAGACCACCTGCGCATTGAGCAGGCGACCGAGTTTGATGTCCGCTACGGCGGCGCCGAGGCAAACACCGCGCTTTCCCTGGCCTACCAGGGCGACAAGGCCGCTTACGTCTCCGTTGTCCCGGCCAACCGTCTGGGCGAGTGCGCCCTGCGTTCGCTGAAGGCCTACGGCGTCGACACCACGCGCGTCGTGCGTCAGGGCGACCGCCTTGGCTCCTATGTGTTTGAGGTCGGTGCCTCGCAGCGCGGCAACGGCTGCGTCTACGACCGCAAGTTCTCTGCCATCAACATGGCCAAGCGCGATGTTTTTGACTGGGACGAGATCCTCAAGGGCATCGATGTCTTCTACTTCTCCGGCGTGACCCCCGCCGTCTCCGACGAGATGGCCGCCGCCTGCAAGGAGGCGCTCGCCGTCTGCCGCGCCAAGGGCATCACCACCGTGTGCGACGTGAACTATCGCGGCAAGATGTGGTCGCCCGAGAAGTCGCAGGCCACCATGAAGGAACTCCTGCCGCTCGTCGACATCTGCATCGCCAACGACGAGGATGCGCCTGCCGGCCTTGGCATGACCTGCGTCTCCGGCTCCCTTGCCCACGGCATCGAGGAGCGTGACACCTACGTCGAGATGGCCCGTCAGATCTGCGCCGAGTACGGTTGCAAGAAGGTCGCCTCGGTCGTCCGCAACATCTCCTGCGTCGAGCGCTCCATCTGGATGGGCATGCTCTTTGACGCCGAGAGCGGCGAGCACTGGTTCTCCCCTGCTCACGACGTGCACGTGCTCGAGGGCGTTGCCGCCGGCGACGCTTTCAACGCCGGCCTCGTCCATGCCCTCATCAACGACTTTGACCCGCAGGATGCCGTCAACTACGCGATTGCGGCCTCGATCCTCAAGCTCACCATCAAGGGCGATTCCAACTTGGTGACCGCAGACGAGATCGCAGCCGTGGCATCCGCCGCCGACGGTGGCACCCGCGTCGCGCGCTAGTCCGTCTCCATTCCGCGGGCCGCGGCTTTCCAATCCCATACCTCTGCGGCCCGCTCCCCGATTCCTCCGGCCGGGCAAAACCACCAGTCCCATTCCGGTTTTGCCTGGCATTCCCTACATGACTGGTCGAGCAGCCGGTTTTGGAATTGCTTGAACCCCAAGCAGTGCCTCCGATAACCAATCCAAAATCGGCTCCTGACCAGCACATTTGGCAATTACGCGCACCCGCGCGCCTCACATCGAAAGGAACATCATGTTCGATCAGTTCTACACCACGCTTGAGTCCCTGGGCATCGTGCCGGTCGTCGTGCTCGATGAGGTCGAGGACGCCGCACCGCTCGCCCACGCCCTTATGGCAGCCGGCATGAAGTCCGCCGAGGTCACCTTCCGCACCGCCTGCGCCGCCGAGTGCATCGCCGCCATGGCCGAGGCCGAGCCCGAGATGTGCGTTGGTGCCGGCACCGTCCTGACCGTCGAGCAGGTTGAGCAGGCCCGCGCCGCCGGTGCCGAGTTCATCGTCTCCCCGGGTTACAACGAGGACGTCGTGAAGCACTGCATCGACATCGACCTGCCCGTCCTTCCCGGCACCGTGACCCCCTCCGAGGTTACCGCCGCCGAGAACCTGGGCCTCAAGGTCACCAAGTTCTTCCCCGCGTCCCAGTATGGCGGTCTGAACACCATCAAGGCCCTTGCCGCTCCGTTTGTCGGTCACCGCTTTATGCCTACCGGCGGTGTGAGCACCGACAACGTCGAGGAGTACCTGAGCTCCTCTGCCATCATCGCCTGCGGTGGCACCTGGATGGTTAAGCCGGCCCTGTTTGCCGACGGCGACTTCTCCAAGGTCGAGCAGATTGCCCGTGATGCCATGGACGTCGTCAAAAAGGTCCGCGGCTAGGTTTAGCTCTCTATCGTGAAAGGGGGCGTGCCCTAGACCTCGCCCCCTTTCTTTTAAAGCGGCTCGGAAGCGCGCCGTTTCCGTCACGAGCAAGAACCAAAACCGTCTTGTATGCTGATAGAACGTGACGGAAGCGACACGCCCCCGAGCCGCTTTGCCTACTCGGCTGGCAGTCGCACTCAACTAAGACACTTCGACAAAAGCCGAACCATCAAAACAGCTGCGGCACCGTCTGGAGGAATGGACCCTTGCTTCCGGTCTTTTCCTCCAAGCGGCGCCGCAGCGTTTTCGTGCCCCGATGTGCCCCGGCACTTGCGGTGGAATACGGACTGCTTACACCATCAGAGCCGCAAAACAATCCCTATTTCACCGCAACTAATGAAGGGAACGAGTTAGATGGCCGAGTCTTTGGACAGCTCAAAATAGTCAGGATGTAAGGCGATAACCGGGCCCTGCTCCTCGGGCATCAGGTGCAGGTGTGTCTCGGCCAGATAGCTCGCCGTGTCGGTATCGCCCTTTTTAATGGCCTCGAGAATCCGGCGATGCTGCCGACGAATCGGCTCCCAATCCAGATCCTGCGAGACCATACGCAACCAGTTGTATCGCTCAAAATGCGTATTGACGCTCTTCATCCAATCCCACAACATGTGGCGGCCGGCAATCTCAAAACACGTCTCATGGAACAGGTTGTCCAGATCGAAAAAGCGACGCGTTTCGCTATGGTCGAGCGACTCGGACTCGGCAAGAATCTGCTCAAGCCGCTGCTTTTGCTCGGGCGTAGCAGCCGAACAACATTTAATGAGTACGCTTCTTTCGAGCTTTTCGCGCAAGAAACAGGCATTCTCGGCGTGTTCCATGCTGATCTTAGAAACGTAGGTGCCGCTTTTGGGACGTGTTTCGACCAGCTCCTGCTCGCGCAGGCGCACAAAGGATTCGCGAATGGGCGTACGCCCGATTCCTGTCTCTTTTTCCAGACCAATCGCCGAAAGGCGCGTGCCGGGCTTGAGCTCGGCATAGATGATCTTGGAGCGCAATGCGTTATATGCCTGATCTTGCAAGCTCTGATAATGCTGGTGTTGTTCCATAAAGCCCTCGGATGAAGCCCACGGTTTGTCGAATTTCACCACGTAATACTATCGCATCCCCCATCCCCTCAGTTGCGGTGAAATAGGGGGCGCTGGCGTCACCCGCGCTGTCAAACAATCCCCAATTCAGTGCAACTTCCAACCAGTCTTTTTGGGACGGGGCTTTTTTAGCCAAGGTTGAACAAAAAGGCCCCGAGCTCAGTGCAAGCTCGGGGCCCTTCGTACCGCGAATCTATGAGAGGAGATATTTGATGCGCATGGGCGCTACTCCATGTAGCCACCCTGAATGGCGGAAACCGCATGCTCGGTAAAGAACTTGAGCGTGCCGGAGGTATAGCGATTAGTCTTGGGCTTCCAAGCGGCTCGACGCTCGGCCAGGACGGCGTCGACCTCGGCCGGCTCCATCTTCTTGCCGGCGATGCCCACGATAAACAGCGAGCGCTCGGGAATGTTGATCTGGATAAGGTCGCCTTCCTCGATCAGGGCAATCGGACCGCCCACGGCAGCCTCGGGCGAAACGTGACCGATAGCCGGGCCCTTGGAGGCGCCGGAGAAGCGACCGTCAGTGATCAGGGCAATGCTCGCGCCCAGCTCGGGGTCGCTGGCGATAGCCTCGGTGGTGTAGAACATCTCGGGCATGCCGGAGCCCTTGGGGCCCTCGTAGCGAATGATGACGGCGTCACCGGGCTTGACCTCGTGCGTCAGGACGGCGTGGATAGCGTCCTCCTCACAATCGAACGGGCGAGCCTTAAGCGTAGCCTGGAACATCTCGCGCGGAACAACCGTGTGCTTGACGACGGCGCCCTCGGGGGCAAGGTTGCCGTGGAGGATGGCGATGGAGCCATCGGTACCAAAAGCCTGGTCAAACGGGCGAATGATGTCTTCGCGCTTGAGGTTCCACTTCTCCAAGTAGCGGCCACACTTCTCGTAGTAGCCGTTGTTCTTAAGGTCCTCGAGGTTTTCGCCGAGGGTCTTGCCGGTGACGGTCATGACATCGAGGTGGAGCATCGACTTGATCTCCTCCATGATGCGCGGCACGCCGCCCGCATAGTAGAAGAACTGCGCCGGCCACTCACCTGCGGGACGAACGTTGAGCAGGTAGTGGGCGCCACGGTGCAGGCGATCGAAGCCGTCGGCGGACATCTCGATGCCAAACTCGCGGGCGATCGCGGGGATGTGCAGCAGCGAGTTGGTGGAGCCCGAAATGGCGCCGTGGACCATGATGAGGTTCTCGAAGGACTCCTTGGTCACGATGTCGCGCGGGCACAGGTTGTGCTCGGAGAGCCACACGGACTGACGGCCGGCCTCGCGCGCAAACTCACGCAGGTCGGAGCTGGTGGCGGGCAGCAGGGCCGTGCCGGGGAGCATAAGGCCCAGGGCCTCGGCGGTAACCTGCATGGTCGACGCGGTGCCCATAAACGAGCAGGCGCCGCAGCTGGGGCATGCGTTGTGTTTGGCAAACTCAAGCTCCTCGCGGGAGATCTCGCCGCGCTCGTAGCGGGCAGAAATCGCGCCGAGCTGCTCCAGGGTCAGCAGGTCGGGACCGGCATCCATGACACCGCCGGTGACGACGATGGAGGGGATGTTGATGCGACCCATGGCCATGAGGTTCGCAGGCAGGCCCTTATCGCAGCTGGCGACAAAGACGCCGGCGTCGAACGGGGTGGTCTTGGCATGGATCTCGATCATGTTGGCGATCATGTCGCGACTGGGCAGCGAGTAGTTAATGCCGTCGTGGCCCTGGGCCTCGCCGTCGCAGATATCGGTGCAGAAGTAACGGGCACCGTGACCGCCAGCCTCGGCAACGCCGGCACGGACCTCCTCGACCAGCTCGAACAGGCCGGCAGAACCCGGGTGCGAATCGCCAAAGGTCGACTCGATAATGACCTGCGGCTTGTCCAGATCCTCGATAGACCAGCCAGAGCCCAGGCGCAGCGGGTCCATCTCGGGGCTGATGGTGCGAAACTTGCCGGAACGCGGCTGCAGCTTGGCAACCAGGTCGGCTGCCTCCTGCTGAATCTGTGCCTTGGTCTTCTCGTCCATGGTGCTCTCCTCTTTTGGTTTGAACGGTTGTACCAATCGTTGGTTAATGAATCAGGTGTAAATGGGTACCGAGCGATGCACTCGGCAAAAGATGCTTAGCTACGCGAACTAGGCGAAGAACGAAATCACCAGGGCGCAGGCAAGACCCGAAAGGCCGATGAGCGTCTCCATAACGATCCAGGACTTGAGGGTGGTCTTCTCGTCAATCTCCAGGAACGAGGAGCACATCCAAAAACCGGCATCGTTGACGTGCGAGAGGGCCGTGGCACCGCCGCAGATAGCAAGACAGATAGCGGCACGCATGAGCACTGAGGCTCCGGAAACCGCAGGCATGGCGGCCATAATGCCCGATGCCATGGTCATAGCGACGATGGAGCTGCCGACAGAGGCACGCACCATGACGGCAATCAAAAAGGCAACGACCACCAAAGGCAGCGGTGAGGCCTCGAGCATAGGGCCGATAACCTGGCCCAAGCCGCAGTCCTGCAGCATCCAGCGAATGACGCCGCCACAGGCGATAACCAGCAAGATCATGCCGACGGGCTTAAGAGAGCGGTCGAGCAGGGCCTTGAGCTCGGCGCCGGAGTAGCCGCGGCGCGCGCCCAGCAGATACATCGCGACGAGCGTGGCAAGCGTCAAAGCGACGAACGGCTTGCCCAGGAAGGCGAGAATCGAGGCGAGCTCGGCGGGCATGGGGATATAAGAAGACAGCGTGCCCAGCAAAATCAGACAAAGCGGCGTGAGCACGATGGCAAGCACCATACCAAAGGAGGGAAGCTCCTTTTCGTCGCTCGCGCCCTCGGCAGAGGTAAAGTGCTCCGGAACATCGGTAAAGATGCGACCGCCGACGTTGCGGCCCCAGATGACGCCAGCGATTGCCATGGCGATGAAGGCGGTGGGGATACCGACAAGAATCATGGTGCCCAGGTCGACACCGAGCGTGCCGGCGACCAGAACCGAACCGGCCGATGGCGGCACAAACGCATAGCCAGCGGCAAGTCCCGCGAGCAGCGCGATGCCGTAGTAGAGCGTCGACTTTTTGGTCTGGGATGCCACGCTAAACGCAAGCGGAATCAAAACGACTACGCCCGCCTCAAAGAACACCGTAGTGCCGATGACCAGACCGGTAATGCCCAGTGCCCAGCTGGAGTGACCCTGCCCAAAGGTATCGATGAAGGTTTGGGCAATCTTTTTGGCGCCGCCGCTCTCCTCAAGAATCTGGCCAAACATCGAACCCAGGCCAATGAGCAGGGCGATGTTTTGCAGCGTGGTGCCCACGCCCTTGGTGACAGTGTCCGCCACCAGGTCGAGCGGCATACCGGCGCCGATGCCAGTCGCGAGCGCCGAGACCATCATCGACAGCACGGGATGCAGCTTGAACTTGATGATGAGCGCAAGCAGCAGCGCGATGCCCACGATGGCGGCGATGACCAGCCTGGTGGGATCAGCCATAAACGTTGGGTCTGACATCTTTCCTCCAATTCATCAGACCTTTTGAATTCGTCTGATGACTATAGCGTGTTTTGGAAAGGTCTGATGTTTCATTTTGAAATTTGTTCGAAATACATCTGATGTATTTGGTAAACGGTCGTATTTGCGCTGCGAACGGTATATCTAAGCCGCCCGACTCTAATCCAGCGGCCAATATCGCATCCGTGGTGCGCTAAAATAGCTCAGATGAATTTTGTAATGAAAGGTATAGCTATGGCCCGCGCCGAATCGGGACTCCCCGAGCAAATATCGGAGAAAATCATTCAATTGATTCTGGATGAACACCTTGAGCAAGGCGATCGCCTGCCCAAGGAAACCGTGCTGGTCGAGCGCTTGGGCGCCGGCAGGAGCACTGTGCGCGAGGCCATGAAGTTGCTGCAGTCGCGCAATATCGTGCGCATTAAGCAAGGTTCGGGCACCTATGTGGCGTCAAACCCCGGCGTTGCCGACGACCCGCTGGGCTTTACCTTTATCAACGACAAGCAGCGTCTGGCGCGCGACCTACTCGAGGTGCGCTTTATGATCGAGCCGCAGATGGCACGCATGGCGGCCGAGCACGCAACCAACGACCAGGTCGTCTGTATCAAAGATCTCTGCGACGAATCCGAGCGCCTGGCCGAGGCCGGTGAGGATTACTCCGCCGCCGACACCGCGTTCCACAATGCCATTGCCGAAAGCTCCGGAAACCTCGTCGTTCCCCGCCTGATAGGCGTGCTCAAGGCATCCGTCCCCCTCTTTATCGACGTGACCGGCAAAAAGCTGGTTGAGGAGACCATCCGCACCCACCGTGGCGTGGCCGACGCCATCGCCGCGCGCAATCCCACCGCAGCGCACGATGCGATGTATTTGCATCTGGTGTACAACCGCAACATGATCGCAGAGGGCATGCAGGAACAGGGCGAATAAACGTCCGTGCGGCAAGGACAAGACTGCCGTTCGCCTTTTAAAAGTGAACGTTCACCTGATTTTAGGAAATAAGGGGTGGCTATTACGCCGCTTCACCTATACTGACCTTGTATGAGAAGCATGACTTTTATAGATGAACGTTTCTTTTGAAAGGATCGCTATGTCTGATCTTATGGACAGCTTCCGTCTGGACGGCAAGGTCGCACTGGTAACCGGCGCCACCTATGGCATTGGCATGGCTATCGCCGAGGCGCTCGGAGAGGCTGGCGCCAAGATCGCCTTTAACGCACGTCACGCCGACAAGGTCGCCGAGGCCGAGAAGCACTACCGCGAGCTGGGCTTTGAGGCCCATGGTTACGTGGCAGACGTCACCGACGAGGCCGTCGTCGCCGAGCTCATCGCCAAGATCGAGGCCGACTTTGGCACCACGCCCGACATCCTGGTCAACAACGCTGGCGTCATCCAGCGCACCCCGATGCTCGACATGAGCGCCGAGGACTTCCGCCGCGTCGTCGATATTGACCTCAACGCACCGTTTATCGTGTCCAAGGCCTGTCTGCCCGGCATGATCGCCAAGGGCCACGGCAAGATTATCAACATCTGCTCGATGATGAGCGAGCTAGGCCGCGAGACCATCGCCGGCTATGCCGCGGCCAAGGGCGGCCTGAAGATGCTCACCAAGAACATCTGCTCGGAGTTTGGCGAGGCCAATATCCAGTGCAACGGCATTGGGCCCGGCTACATCGCCACGCCGCAGACCGCGCCGCTGCGCGAGACGCAGCCCGACGGCAGCCGTCACCCGTTTGACCAGTTCATCATTGCCAAAACGCCGGCCGCCCGTTGGGGCACGCCCGAGGACCTGAAGGGCCCCGCCGTGTTCTTGGCTTCCGATGCATCGAACTTCGTCAACGGCCACATCCTCTACGTCGACGGCGGCATTCTGGCTTACATCGGCAAGCAACCTGCTTAGGCGCTGCGCGGGCTTGAGACGGGCATCTTGCCTTTCAATCGTCGGTCGCGTACCCAAGTACGCTTCCCTCCTCTTTCAAGGCAACCTGCTCCGCCTCAAGCCCGCTCGCTCACCGCACGCCCACATTAAGGCCAATGTAATAGTTGCGGTGAAATAGTTCCTGTATAGGCCATCTATCAGGATAAATAGGAACTATTCCACCGCAAGTTAGAAATAGGAAGGTAATTCGCAATGAAAATCGCTCTGATCAATGAGAACTCTCAGAACTCCAAGAACCCTATGATCGAGGCTGCCCTTAAGAAGGTTGTCGAGCCCATGGGCCACACCGTCTTTAACTATGGCATGTATGCCGACGCCGACTCCAAGCCCCTCACCTATGTGCAGAACGGCATCCTTGCCGCCGTGCTGCTCAACTCCGGCGCTGCCGACTACGTCGTGACCGGCTGCGGCACCGGCGAGGGCGCCATGCTCGCCTGCAACTCCTTCCCCGGCGTGCTGTGTGGCCACGTTGCCGACCCGCTCGACGCCTACACCTTTGCCCAGGTCAACGATGGCAACGCCGTCGCCATGCCCTTCGCCCTCAAGAACGGCTGGGGCCAGGAGCTCAACCTTGAGTACACCTTCGAGAAGCTCTTTGGCTTTGGTTCGGGAAACGGCTACCCCGCCGAGCGCGTTGAGCCCGAGCAGCGCAACAAGAAGATTCTCGACGGCGTCCGCGCTGTGACCATGCGTCCACTCGTCGACGTTCTGGGCGAGATCGATCAGGACCTGGTGAAGGGCGCACTTGCCGGCGAACACTTCCAGGAGTACTTCTTTGCCAACGCAACCGACGAGGCCATCATCGCCAAGGTCAAGGAGATCCTGGGCCTCTAATCGCACGACTCATTGCAGCTAACGCAAGCGGCGGTCGTCCCATGTACGGGACGACCGCCGCTTTTTGCTATCTACCGACTGACGCCGCGGGGATAGGCCTCACATGCACCAAGGGGTTGACTAGAGCTCGCAAGCAACCTTGTAGCCATCGCCGATGGCGTCGCGGATGTTGCCGCACTTGTTGGCATCGCCCAACACGTGGGTGGTAACGCCGGCTGCAGCAAGGTCGTCGGCCAACTTGGTATTGGGACGATAGCCCATGGCAAGTACCAGCGTATCGGCATCGGCGATGGTGTGGATCTCGCCGTCCTTTTCGTAGCTGATGGCATCCTCGGTAATCTCGGTCACCTTGGCCTCGGTCAGCACGTGAACGCCCTTGGAGAGCATGCGCGTGATGAGCACCGCGCGACCGGCGCCGCCCTCGTTGGCGGCGAGCGTCTTGGTCATCTCGATGACGGTGACGTCGCGATTGGCCGGCGACAGATCGTTGACCAACGGGGCCAGGTAGTCGGCCGTCTCGCAACCGACGGTGCCGCCGCCCACGATGACAATCTTCTTGCCCGGGAAAGCCTTGCCGCCCAACAGGTCGTCAGCCGTCATAACCTGCTTAAAGCCCTGCATGAAGGCCGGAGCGATGGGCTCGGCGCCATAAGCCAAGACGACCTCGTAGCCGGCGTAGTCGCGCTGAATGTCCTCGGCAGTAAGCTCGGTGCCAAATACGCACTTCACGCCTGCCTCGGCCAGGCGACGGTACTGATACTTGATCACGCGGGTGAGTTCCTGCTTTGCTGGCGGAACGGCTGCGATGCGCATCTCACCGCCCGGTTCGTCCTGCTTGTCCACGAGCACCACGTTATGGCCGCGCTTGGCGGCAATGTAGGCTGCCTCCATGCCCGCAGGACCAGCGCCCACAACCAGTACGTTCTTGGCCTCGGCGGCAGGCTCGTAACCGGCCTCGTCGCGCTCAACATCGGGGTTGACGGTGCAGGAGATGCGCTTGCCAAACATAATGCCGTTCAGGCAGCGCAGGCAGCCAATGCAGGGGCGGATGTCGTCGGCGTTGCCGGCAGCGGCTTTGTTGCAGAACTCGGCATCGCACAGATTGGCGCGGCCCATCATGCAGATGTCGGCAGCGCCGTCCTCAATCAGCTCCTCGGCGATCCAGGCCTCGTTGATGCGTCCAACGGTGGCGACGGGAATGTTGACGTGCTTTTTGATCTCGCGCGAGCAGGCGGCATGCGAGGCCTGCTGGGTACCGGCGGCGGGAATTGCGGAGCCGCGCTTGATGGTGGTACCACCCGACACATGAATCATGTCGACGCCGGCCTTCTCCAGGCGACGCGAGACGTAGATCATGTCGTTGAGGGTCAGGCCGCCATCGGTGTACTCGTCGCCCGAGATACGAACGTCGATGATAAAGTCCTTGCCGCAGCGCTCGCGAATCTCGGCGATGACTTCGAGCAGGAAACGCATGCGGGCGTCGAGCGAGCCACCGTACTCGTCGGTGCGCTTGTTGTAGAGCGGAGTCAAAAAGCCGCCGAGCATGCCGTGGGCGTGTGCCGCATGGACCTCGACGCCATCGACACCGGCCTTCTGCATACGCACGGCGGCGTCACCGAACTGATGCGTGAGCTCGTGGATCTCATCGACCGTGATGGGACGCGGTGCCTCGCGGGCGTAAGACGGGCCCACAAAGGACGGAGCGATCAGGCGCGGCGTGCCCGGAATGTTAAAGGCCATATAGGCGGGGTGGAAGAGCTGCGGCATGATCTTGCAGCCATACTCGTGGACGGCCGCGGCGAGCTTTTCCCAGCCAGGGATAAACGTGTCGTCGTAGCAGCACATGTCACCCGGCAGATAGGTATAGGTAGGCTCGACCGTCACGACCTCGGTGATGATGAGGCCCACGCCGCCCTTGGCGCGAGCACGGTAATGATCGACCAAGTCGTCGGTCACATAGCCATGATCGGCCAGGTTGGTGGACACCGGCGGCATAAAGACGCGGTTCTTGACCTCGGTCGTACCGACCTTGATCGGGCTAAAGAGCATTGGATAGGCAGAGGACTCCATACAGGGTTCCTTTCATTTGAGCCGCTCGGCGGCAGTTGCTAACGTACCTATCGTACCAGCAACTGCACAACACCCGACCGCACGCACTCCCCTGCCTACGTATCGACCCACAAAAAAGTTGCGGTGAGATACGGAGCAATCGAGGCTTTTGACAGCCAAAACAGTCCGTATTTCACCGCAACTGATGGATGGGATGTGTTAGAGGCCCAGGTAGCTGGTCATGCCTTCGACGGCGAGCTTAGCACCTGCCACGGCATGAACCACGGTGAGCGGGCCGTTAACCACGTCGCCGGCGGCAAAGACGCCAGGTACGGTGGTCATGCCGCGCTCATCGACCGAAAGAAGGCCGCGATGGTCGGTCTCCAAGCCACCCGTCGTAAGCACAAGCTTGTCCTTGGGCACCTGCGAAGCCGCAATCACAACTGTGTCGGCAGACACATGGTCAAGCTCTTCCTCGTAGCCCACCACATTGTTGTCCTCGTCGAAGATAGCCGTCTCGAAGACCGGACCGTTATCGTCGATGGCATAGATCGCCTTGCCGCACACAATCTCGGCACCATCGAGCTCGGTCAGCTCTACCTCGTCATCGATGGCAGAGATATGGCGCGATCGGGCATACACGGTGACCTTGCGAGCGCCCGAGCGCAGGGCCGTGCGGGCAACGTCCATGGCCACATTGCCGGCACCGATGACCGCCACGTTCTGCCCGATCGCCACGCTCGAGGGATCGACCTGGTAATCGATACCAAACAGCACGTTGCCGCGCGACTCGCCGGGAATACCCAGTTTGCGAGCTCGCCAGGTACCGGTACCGACAAAGACCGCGTCGTAGCCGTCACGTAGCAGGTCATCGATGTGCAGTGCGCCGCCGATGGTGGTCGAAGGGCGCACGCGCACGCCAAGCGAGCACATCACGTGACGGTACTTTTGCACGAGCGCACGGGGCAGGCGGAACTCGGGGATACCGTACTCCAGTACACCGCCGACCTCGGAGCGCTGTTCAAATACCGTGACGGCACAGCCCAGCTGGGCCATCTTAATGGCCACGGTAATACCGGCAGGACCGGAACCGACCACAGCAACCTGTTTGCCGCACGACGGCGCGGGCGTCCACTCCTTACGATCCAAATACGCTGTCGAGATATAGTTCTCGATGCTCGAGAAATGCACGGGTGTGCCCTTGCGGCCCTGGATGCAAGCACCCTCGCACTGGCCCGAATGGTTGCACACCATGGAGCAGACCGCGCTCATGGGATTATTCTGGAACAGCAGCTCGCCCGCCTCTTCTAGACGACGCTGTTTGAACAGGTCGATGACCCGCGGAATAGGCGTCTGAACCGGGCAGCCCTTAATCTGACAGAACGCCCTTTTACAACCTAGGCAACGATTCGCCTCTTCGACAATGTGGATAGCCACGCAACTCCCCTTTTTAATGCAATCCAATGGGGCGACGATAAAGACCCTTCACCGCCGCCCCATACAGGTAATCTCAATCTGCCGACACGGCAAAAGCCAATGCTATAACTCGCGATGCGAAGCCCCGCAGCGAGCGGACATGTGCTCGAGTGTTGCCAGGCAGTCAGCCGCCGTCGCCGGCACGCTGTTCTCGACCACGCAGGGAATCCCAGGGCAGGCGGCAGCCGCCCAGGCCACCACGGGCTCAAAGTCATATCGTCCCGTCTCGCCCACGCCATGACACACCAGGCGCGAACCCGTACCGTCGCACCAACCGGCTTCGTCCTCGTTATCAACGACCTCAAAATCCTTGGCGTGCAGCGCGCGGATCTTACTGCCGCATAAGTAGAGCATGCGCGCGGTGATTTCCTGCGCTTCGTCAACAACACTGGGGTGCAGCAGTGATACCGGGTCATAGATCACGCCGAGCGACGGACTCGAGACGCGCTCTAGCACCTCACGGCAGCGATCCGGCGTGTTGACCGTTTCGTTCCAACCAGGCTCGATCAAAATTTGCCCACCCACGGCCTCGGCCCGATCGCAGACGCGTGCAAGCCCGTCTGCAAACGCATCGAGTGCCTCATCGGTCATGCGGTCGTCAGCAACGCGGTTCTGTGCATTGGGGCGACCGGTCTCGGTGCCAACCGGGCATCCGCCGAGCATCTGGGCAAAGTTCAAGCATGCCTCGTACTCGGCAAAGTTATCCATGAGCTGTTGGCGATCGGGCGTCGCCAGATTCTTATAACAGCCGAGCACGGCGACCGAAACGCCCGCCTCGTCGAGCACCGCACGCAAATGGTCGGCAAGCTCGTGGGTCAGGCCGCCTCGATCGATCCCCATCGATGCGTAGAGCACCTTGCTCGGCAGTTGAATGCACGAAAAGCCCAGCTCTCCCGCCATGCGAATGCGTTCCTCGACGGTCCCCTGCGGAAGGTCGTGCAAACGTACGCCCGGAGTAATAGCCCCCACGTTATTCACATCCCTTATGAGCGTTGATGCCCGGGGTGTATCCGCCAAACGGGTCCTCGATAGAGCACACGCCCGAGGGAGCAAGCGGGTCATGCCTGCCGGCCAGTTTGTCGTGATGCATGGTCTCGATATAGGCAAGCACCAGCGGCGCCACGCCCTTCGCATCGTTTTTGACGATAGGCTCGCTCATGTAGTAACCAAACGTGCCCTCGCGGTGCGCGGTGTTTCCCAAGCCCGCGACCAGGCAGATGTTGTCGAGCGCCAGCTGTCCATCATGCTCGGACAGGCAGGTCTCGCAGATGCCGTCGAAGGCGCGACGGCCGTACTGGTAGTAACGCTCGCCCAGCACGCCTAGACGCACGCCCTTCATGATGGCATTGGCAAAAATCGCGCTACCAGACTCCTCCAGGTAGTTGGGGGCGATATTGGGCAGGTTGATGACCTGATGCCACATGCCGGTCTTCTCGTCCTGATACGGCAGCATGGCATCGATCAGGTCGTGGAACATCTTGCGAATCTCGTCCTTCTCGGCTGACATCGAAGGCGGCATGAGCTCCCAGGTATCGATGAGTGCCATGGCAAACCAGCCCTCGGCGCGCAGCCAGAAGTTAGCCGAAAGGCCGGTGACCGGGTCGCACCAGAACTGTTTGCGGCTCGCGTCGTAAGCGTGATAGTACAGACCGTTGAGGGGGTTGCGCATCAGGTCATGCACGACCTGGAACATATGGAAGCTGTCCGAGCAGGCACGACGGTTGTGGAAGCTCAGCTCGTACTGCATGTAGAACGGCTGGGCCATATACATGCCATCGAGCCAGATCTGGTTGGGATAGACGGCCTTGTGCCAAAACACGCCTTCTTTGGTGCGCGGCTGGGTCTCGAGCTGGCGGTAGATGGTGTCCATGGCGGCACGGTACTTGGGCTTGCCCACCAGGTCATAGAGCTTGTAGAGGGTCTTGCCCGCATTGACGTTATCGAGGTTGTACTCCTGCGGGTTGTAATGCTTGATGGTGCCATCGTCCTGGACAAAAAAATCGATGTAGTCGTCGGCGAAAGTCAGGTAGCGCTGCTCACCCGTGATCTCATACAGTTCGATGAGCGCCTTGATCATGCAGCCGTCAATATAGTTCCAGGTGTTCTCCTTGCCGGCGCGAATCTTTTCGATATTCCAAGCCGGCGCCTGCGGCGTAGAGGTTTCGATCAACTGCTCGATATAACGGTCCAGGATTTGATTGCAACCCATTGCTGTCCCCTCTGACATAAACGATAGGTGAACGTTACCCCTAGTGTAACGCGAACGAGGAATATAGGGTGAACGTTAACCCTATATTCCTCGCGAACGGCAGACTTTTAGCGGCAAACGGCGGTGAGACCCGCGGCGATGCGATGCGCCAGGCGCTCATAGCCGGCAGGGCTGTAGTGCAGACCGTCCGGCATATAGAGCTCGCGGTGCTCCGGCAAAAACGGGCTGATACCGCTTTGCGCATACAGGTCAATCACCGGCACGGAGTAGCGGTCGCAGACCTCGAGCATCGCTCGCACGTAGGCGACCTGCGTCAACCCCAAATGGTTCGCCTCGTCGCTTGCCGGGATATCCTTCTCGTGCTTGCCGCTCGTCTTGCACGGCGTCATAAACACGAGCTTTGCCCGAGGCGAGCGCGCCGTTATGGTGCGAATCAGGTAGTCGAGTGCACCGTAGAACTCATGCACGTCCGTGCTGCCCAGCTCTCCAAGCGGCACGTTGCGGCTAAAGTCGTTGACGCCGCCAAAGACGATGTGGATATCGGCCGCATCGTCGATACCGTCCAGGCGCTCGACAAACGAATCGGTACGGTCGGCCTTGATGGCGATGCGCGAACCCTTGATGCCAAAGTTCTCGACGACCGCGCCTCCCAGCAACGCGCCCAGATGCGAAGTCCAGGAGATGTCGTTACCGCCTGCGCCGCATCCGTTATCGCCCCATGTGGTCGAATCGCCAAAGCAGCAAATGGTCGATTCACTCAAGCTCTTCGTTTCCATAATCTTCTCCTCATCCGCCCATCGGCGGTCATACAGGAACGTACCGTTTATTCGCAGCATGCCGAGGGGCTATGAACGGGCGCATTCCGCAACGTGCGAATCGAGCCATTCGATATCCTCGGCAAGATGTGCCACGCCCAGATGGTGTTCACCCGGACACACCTCGTGCCGCAGGCCATCTCTGCGACCCAGCAACTTGTAGGCATCGCGCACGATCTCGAGCTGCTCGTCAACATTTTTCAGCCCGCGCGAACCGTTCAGATGATCCTCTTCGCAGCTTTGCACCAGCAGCGGATGCGGCGCGATGAGCGAGGCAATATCGCCCATGTCGAGTAAGCGCCAAAGTCCGGGCGTGTAGTTGCAGCTGCAATTGCCATTGAGATGTAGCAGCGAATCATCGACACCGTACAGATAGCCCGAGACAAACGCCTTGCGCACACGCGGGTCGAGTGCGGCCAGGTACAACGTCATGTAGCCGCCACCCGAAAAACCAAAGCAACCCAGGTCATCCATGGCAATGTCGCCGCGCGCCTCCAAGTAATCGATCAAGCGCATGTTGTCCCAGACGTTGAGGCCCGCGACCGTAAGACCCAGCGGCTCGGCCATACGTGCTTGATTCAGACACGTACCGCGCAGGTAGCTGTTCTCGTCATCGCCCTGACCCTTCCAGTCCCGACGGTATCCCCAACCGCGCGCATCAGGGCAGACGGTCACGTATCCCATGCGTGCCAAACGCAGACCGTAGTCGTAATTGAACTTACGCACGGCATCATCGACAGCCGGCACGCCCGCAACACCGGCTACGCTTGCAGCACCCGCTCCCTGATGGCCATGCGGGCAGATATAACAGCGTTTGAGTCCCCGCTCATCAAGCTTAGGATGAGACGGTTCCAACAGGTAGAACGGCATCCAAACATCGCGCTCGACCTGCAACATCGCATGGGTGCGCACGATGCCGCCGGCAACCCGCACGCGGCTGAGCTCACGAATCTCAATCGGGACGCGGTCCATAAGCGAAAGGCCCAAAACATCGTACAGACGAGTCCTGGTCGCAATCTTCCATGCCTCAAAATCTGCAGGAGTCTTGCCCGTAAAAGCAGCCGAACGCCCCTCGCGCTTCAGCCGGGCACGCAGCGCAGGTTCGTCTTCGCAGTACGTCTCGATGTGCACGGTGCGGCCGTTGGCAGACAGTTCAGCCGTCTCAACCGCATCACCGTCGCCGCCCTCGGGATCCCAGCCATCCCCACCGGCAAGCACCTGCTCGCGAGCGTACCCGGCGGCAGCCGTCACATCGAGTTCATTCGCCCACGGCACCCAGCCGGTAGTATCACCCGCCGGCCCATGCAGAATCGCGCCAGCATACTGCACGCAGTTGTGTGCCGCCGGCTTATTCCAATCCCACCAGCCTTCGCGCTTGACATGTCGCCCCAGCCAGCAATCGATCAGCACAGTTTGCGCCCATTCGCGCCAAGGACGACCCAGGTAGACCGAATCCGGCGCCACGCCATCCGGAGCTGTAAACGAACAGCCGTGGAACACAAAGCCGTGCGGCTCGCCTTCGGGCGTCGACGCCGCCGTCACGTAGCCGTTCACGTCCATATCGCGGTTGAGCGAGCGAATCTCGCACCCCTCAAAGTAGGCACGCGCGCCGCCAAAGATAAAGTCGACATCGCCCTCGATCCGGCAACGTCGAAAATACTGGCGCCCCACCCGGCGCGGCGCATACTGTTTGGGTCCTATAAACCCGCCCGGTTTGGCCTCATACGGCGGCAGCGAACCCAAAAACAGCGTGTCTTGGTGTCCCTTAATGCAGCAGGCATCGACAACCAGACGGTCGCCATCAGCATACAGGGCAATCGCCTGACCGACCTCGCGCCCATCGCCCGCATCGTTTTCGATCGTGAGGTTCTCGAGCCGTACGTCGTCGGCATCGACCAAAACGGTATAGGTCCTAAACGTGCCGAGCGTGCCGTCCGCGCCCGAGCCGTCCTCCGAAGGCATCTTGGCACCCAGGCCGCCCATGATACGCACGCTATCGGCCGTCTCTCCCTCAATCGTCACATGCGGGCGACGAATCTCGACCCGCTCGCGGTACTCACCCGGCTCGACGCGAATCATCACCGGTTGCTCGGCATCCGGATAGAGCTGATCGGCTGCCGCCAAGGCATCGGAAATCGTTGGATACGCTCCTGCCGCAGCCCTCGAAACGCGCAGCGTATAGATACTTTCGCTCATCGTCCATCACGCTCCCATGCAACGAACTGTTCAGGCCAGCCCTGAACCTGTGGCTGAATATGCTCGGCGCAGCCCTTAAATGCCGTTTGGTCCGTGGCGAGCGATGCCCCATGCTTTCCATGCGAAAAGACATGTAGGCTAAAGCCAATCCCGTGGTCGGCAAGAGCCTGCGCAAGAAGGAGGCTATTTTGAACTGGTACCGATGCATCCTCGGCGGTATGCCACAAGAACGTACGGGGGAAGCCATCGCCCACCATATTCTCGATCGACAACTTTTGAGCTAAAGCGCCATCGGCACCCGTTAGGTGTTCAAACGAACCACGATGAGCATAGGCCCCCGAGCTTACGACCGGATAGCCCAAGCAAAGTGTGTCAGGCCGAATCGACTCAGGCGATGCCGAAATCGACTCTGCAAGCCAGGATTGGTCCCAAAGCGCCCCGAGCAAGCCAACTAGATGCCCACCGGCCGAAAAACCCATGACCGTAATCCGATCAGGATCGACACAGTACTCTGCCGCATGGCTTCGGACGGTATCGACCGCCCGCGCGAGTTCTTGCAATGCCAGCGGATAGACAGCCGGAGCAACCGAATAGTTCAGTACAAACGCTTGGTAGCCCATCGCCAACAAACGGAGCGCTACCGGCTCGCCTTCGCGCGGCGAAACGTGATCGTAGCCGCCTCCTGGCACGACCACAACTGCAGGCAGCGGTTTTAAAGCATAAGCATCTTCGGTCGGGGCAAAAACATAAGACGTAATCGTGGCAGACGAGCCATCGACCCCGACAGGAATCGTTTTATTGAGCATGTATTCCCTTTCACCATGATGCGTAGCGCAGCGCACACGGCCGTATCGCACAAGGGCTGCATTGCCGATTTATCCGACAATGCAGCCCTGGTCATCAACCCGAGTTAGGAACGGACGACCTTGTCGACGTTCTGGAGCTGCAGTTCCTCGCCGTCCTGGCCCTCGATCACCACATTTTGCAGGTCGAGTACCTTGACGTTTTGCGCGATGATGCCCTGACGCACCATGGGCTCAACGCCACAGGCCATGGCCGGAACAAAGGGCTCGGCATCCGGCGCGAAGGTCACGTGGACATCCTGGAACGTCAGACGCGTTACTTTGCTCTCGGGCAGACCCGTGATATAGGCCGCGGCAGCATGGCAGTTGGTGGCCTCGATATCGCAAAACGTCGTGGCACCAAAGCCGGGCGTGCGGTCGTCGACAGGCAGCGCCTCGCGAGACTGCACGTAATCGGTCTTGCCGTCCTTGTCACAGAAGTAGAAGGAGTTGACCACGAAGGGCGTGAGCACCTCGTCCATGCGAATGTGCTCAAAGGTAATGCCCTCGTTGACGGCATCCTTGCCGCGCCCGCGGCGGGTCTTGACGCGCAGGCCGCGGTCGGTGCGCTCAAAGAGGCACTTGCTCACGGTAAGGTCCTTGATGCCGCCGGCGGCCTCTGAACCCAGGACCACGGCGCCGTGACCATCGTGCATGTAGCAGTGAGAGATCAGCACGTCGTGCGTAGCGGGACGAAGCTCGGGCTCAATGCCCAGCTTGCCGCTCTTGATGGCGATGCAGTCATCGCCCACCGAGAACTGACAGCCAAGGATGCGGACAAAGCCGCAGCTCTCGGGATCGAAACCGTCGGTGTTGTGGGAGTTCTTGGGACCCTCGATCGACAGGCAAAGCGCGTCGACATGCTCGCACAGGACGGGATGGATATTCCACGCCGGGCTGTTGCGCACGGTAAAGCCGGCAAGGCTCACGTTTTGGCACTCGGACAGGAAGATCATGCGCGGACGGGCGACCTCGCGGCCCTCCTCGGGACGGAAGATGTTCTTAAAGTCCTTGTTCCACCAGTTGTCCTCGGCAAAATCGGTCTGACCGTCAATCGCGCCGCGACCATAGATGCACACGTCGTGCACGCCCAGACCCGTAAAGGTAGAACAGTAGGTCGAGAAGCTCTCCCCCTCCCAGCGGCCCAGGGGCAGCATATCGGTACCGGCATAACCGGCGCCCTCGTTGCCCGTGACCGTGCCCGGAATGTAGGCAAGCGCGGCACGATCGTGGCGGGCCAGCAGCACTGCCCCGTCGGCGAGCTCGATGTTGATATTGCTCTTAAGGAAGAGGGACTTGATACGATAGCTACCGGCGGGAATCAGCACGCGCCCGTCCTTGGGACAGGCCATGATGGCAGCCTGGATGTTGGTGGTGTCATCATGCTCGGCATCGCCCTTGGCGCCACAGTCGCGAACGTTGATGGTAAAGGGCTCAGCCGGCGTGGTGACACCTACGCTCAGCTCACGCTCGCCACAAACAAAACGAACCAGGTTGCGCTTGCCGGGGGTCAGGCCGTCGACATAGGTCTCGACCGTATTCGTGGTACCGGCGGGCTCGTCGTTGACAAAGATCTCCCACGTATCGGCGCAGGTAAAGTAACCGCCGTCGTCAAGCTCGATCACGGCCGCGCGGGCGTTGCGCCAGATAACGTTCGTCTCCATGGGTTTCTCCCTCAAAAAGATGCTCTAAAGGCAAATTGTACGCTGTTGAAAAAGGGCCGTGCCTGCCGGCGGAATTCCGGTGGCACGGCCCTGTGATTTGGACGATATGTCGGCCTTACTCGGCGGGAGTTACGCTACCGTCCTGGAAGCCAACGTTGTTGTGGGCAAAGCAGTCCTCGTACTTAAAGCCGGAGAGCTCCTCGCAAAGCGCCTTGACCTCGGGCTTGACGTCGGCCATCTTGCCACCCTCCTTGACTCGGTGAATCTCGTCGCAAAGGACGTCGCACTGCTCCTTGTCGATCTTGATGCCGCGGGCAAGGACGGCTGCAAGCAGGAAGAAGCCGGCGCAGCCGATGATCATGTAGCCGCAGATATACAGAGGCACGGTAGCGGGCTGGGTCACGGCGTCGCTATTGCCGGCGGTCTGAATGAAGCCGGAGGCAGCAAGGACGATAGCCCATACGTTGACGGCGATAGCCTGGGCGATCTGCTGGCAGAGCTGCTGAGCGGAGCTGTAGATACCCTCGCGACGACGCAGGGTGATGAGCTCATCGACATCGGGGATGTAGTTGAGCAGAACATCGGGCAGGTACTGGAAGCCGACGTAGAAGAACTTCCAGATGGCGAAGATGATGGGGTAGGCGATCATGGCGATGGCGACCGTGGAGGTGCCGTTGATCTGACCAAAGGCGAAGTAGTTGAAGGCGATGATGCACGCAGCGCAACCGACATTTGCCAGGTACCAAGACTTGTGGAAGCCCTTCTTGGCCATGAGGGCGACCCAGATGGCGGTGCAGACGATAGCGACGACCTTGCCAGGCATCTCCATCACGGACTCGTAGGACTTAGGAATCTGCAGGCAGTAGACGATGAAGAAGGACAGGCACGCAGACCAGCAGGCAGCAGCGAGCTTCGTGGAGACCTGTGCATACAGGACCTTGCGGAAGGACTTGTTGCGGAAGGTGGAGATAACGTCGATAAAGAACTTCTTGATGCCCTCGCCGACGCTCTCGATCTTCTCCTGAGCGACCTCCTCGGGGGTGTGCTCCCACGTGGACAGGTACACGCAGAGCAGCGAGATTGCCATGACCGAAGCGTTGACCGTAGCAATGATGAAGTAGCTGAACGGGTTGGTCTCGCCGAAGGTGCCAAAGCCAAAGCCGACGAGTGCAGCCATCAGGAAGCCGGCGGCGTTACCAAAGAGATGCTTGTAGCCGGTGAGGTACGTACGCTCCTTAAAGTCGTCGGTCATCTCGATGGTAAGCGGCGAAAGGTTGGCGGTGCAGAACGTGTACGCGACGTTGTAGATCAGGTACAGCACAAAGTAGTACGGGAAGCCAAACGGCGTAGCCACGAAGATGAGCGGCTCGGCGATCATCATCGGGATGGCCAGCAAGATCCAGAAACGACGACGACCAAAGATGCGGCCAATCTTGGTGGCATAGAAGTTATCGGCCACAAAACCCATCAGCGGGCAAAGAATGGCGTTGACATAGATGGCAAACGAGCTGATCAGTGCAGCCTCGCCTGCGGACAGGCCACACTCCGTGGACAGGAACAGCACCATGTAGCTGTGCGTAAAGGTCAGGGCACCGGAATTGAGCATACCGCCCATACCAAAGCCCAAGCGCGTCCAGAATGTGATCTTACGCTTTTTTCCGATCTTATTAGTCATCGAGCTCCCTCTCTTTTCTCGATTGTCTTGTAACAAGACACTGGAGTCCATACCGACGTCTGTCTGTATGTCGTCCACTGGTAAGGTGAACGTTTAGCTAGATTATGCGCGATTACTTATGATAGGTGAACGTTCACTTGAATAATATCCTTGAACGGTCGATTTTTACCGCTGAACGGACACAATTGAGATCCTCACACCTATTTTCTGCTGGTAAGGGTGCCATGCTGGACAGCCATGAGATAGGTGAACGTTTATCGGATTTTCCAACATATTCACTTAACCACGAAACGAAAAAGCCCCGCCGGGAACACTCCCGACGGGGCCGATGACATCGCGCTATGCTTGGGCGCACTTGCCGCTACAAGCAGACGCCGTCCTTCCAGATACTGATCTCGTGACAGCCACGGCGCTCGGCACTCGTGAGCTTACCGCTCGCCGTCTGTAGCACCAGCTGGTACAAATCGCGGGCGGCCTCGTCGAGCGTGCGCTCACCCGTGGCAATCACGCCGGCGTTAAAGTCCATCCAATTGGCCTTGTGGTCGCACAAACGCTGGTTGGTGAACACTTTGAGCGTAGGCGCCGGCGCGCCAAACGGTGTGCCGCGGCCGGTCGAGAACAGAATCACGTGGCAGCCGGCAGCCGTCAACGCCGTGGTGGATACCATGTCGTTGCCCGGACCGCACAGCATGTTCAGGCCGTGTTTAGTTGCCTGGCCGGCATACGGCAGCACATCGACGATGGGGGCAGATCCGCCCTTTTGCACGCAGCCGCAGCTCTTGTCCTCGAGCGTGGTAATACCTCCGTCCTTGTTGCCGGGGCTCGGGTTCTCGTAGACAACCTCGCCGTGGCTAATAAAGTAGCCCTTAAAGCCGTTGAGCATGTCGGAGGCGGCGCTAAAGACCTGCTCGTTCTCACAGCGATCGAGCAGAATACTCTCGGCGCCAAACATCTCGGGCACCTCGGTAAGCACCGACGTGCCGCCACGGGCGACGACCATATCGCTCACGCGACCGATCGTGGGGTTGGCGGTAATGCCCGAAAGACCGTCGGAGCCGCCGCACTTAAGACCAATAACCAGCTCGGAGGCCAAAATGGGCTCACGCTTGGACTGCTTTGCCAGGTCTGCCAGCTCGGCCAGAATCTTGTGGCCCTCGACCTGCTCGTCGGCAACGTCCTGGCAGGTGAGGAAGCGGACGCGCTCGTGATCGAAGTCACCGAGCTCGTCGAGCACCTGCTGGTGTGTGCAGTTCTCGCAACCAAGCGACAGGAACAGCACGCCGGCCGCATTTGGGTGACGCGAGAGCGCCACCAGCAGACGACGCGTCTGGACATGGTCGGCGCCGGTCTGCGAGCAGCCAAAGGGATGCGGGAAGTAGTAAACACCCTCGAGCGAGCCATCGACCAGATCCTGGGCCTGCTCACACATGGCACGGGCGACTTCATTGACACAGCCGACCGTGGGGATGATCCACAGCTCATTACGCGTCGCGGCACGACCGTCGGCGCGGCGGAACCCCATAAAGGTCTCAGGCTCAACGGGATCCACGACCGGATGCGTGGGGTTGTAGGCGTACTCGACCTCGCCCGAAAGGTTGGTCTTCACATTGTGCGTGTGGAGCCACTGACCGGGCTGGACATCGCCCGTCACATGGCCGATAGGAAGGCCGTACTTGATGACGTCCTCCCCTGCGGCAATCGCGCGCACCGCCATCTTATGGCCCTGCGGAATATCCTCCACGGCCACGACCTCGCCCACCCCGGGAACCGCGACGGCAGTGCCCTTGGCAAGCGGCGACAGCGCAACGATCACGTTATCGGCCGGATTGATCTGGATAGTATTCATTACAAATGGTCCTAACCCTACAGGTTGAGCAGAAGTCGAGACGCGGGCACGCCGTCCCGCGCCCGCGTCTGCGCCGGAAATTTACGCCTGAGCGTTGGCGAAGGCCTGCTTGGCACCCTCGGTGCGCACGACGGCGAGCGCACTGACGACAAACTCCTCAAGACCGGCGATCTGCGTAAGGTCCTCGCCCCACATCTGCTCGTTGGTGAGCACGTCGTGCACCAGCTGGGCATCGTCGGCACCGGCGTGGGCGGCGTAGAAATCGAGTACGAAGGCGTCGTCCTGAGCGGTGTACTCGGTGCCGTCGGAGCGACGCAGGTGCAGGCCGTCGCCCTCGCGGAACACGAGCTCCTGCGTGTAGAAGGAGATGAGCGTAGCGAGGCTCGTCGCCAGGCACTTGGGCAGGTTGCCGGTCTCGGCAACGTAGTCCTTGAGCGTGGGCAGGTCGCGAGCGCGCCACTTAGCCGTGGAGTTGAGGCAGATGGAGAGCAGCGCATGATCAATAAACGGGTTGTCGAAGCGGTTTTCGACGGCGGCGGCAAAGGCCTTGCAGTCCTCGACATCCAAGTCGGCGGCAAGCGTCGGAATGACCTCGTCGTAGAGCATGGTGTTCATGAAGCCGCGAATGGTCTTGTCATGCATGCAGTCGCGCACGATATCAAAGCCGGCAACCCAGGAACCCGGAACGAAGGCGGTGTGGGCACCGTTGAGGATGCGGACCTTGCGCTTTTTGTACGGGGTGACGTCGGGAGTCACAAAGACACCCGGAAGACCAGCCTTCACAAAGGGAAGCTTCTCGGCAAGCGACTCGTCGCCCTGGATGCCCCACATCTGGAAGGGCTCGCGCACGGCCAGGAAGGGATCCTCGTAGCCCAGACGCTCAGCCACCGCGGCGGCCTCGGATGCGTCGCGGATACGGCCCGGTACGATGGTGTCGACGAGCGTGGTGCAGACGGTGCAGTCGTTGGCCATCCACTGTGCAAACTCATCCTCCCAGCCCCAATCGCTCACGTACTGGTTCATGATGCGCAGCAACTCCTCGCCGTTGTGATCGATGAGCTCGCAGGCGAGGACGATGACGCCCGGCTTACCGGCAGCCCAGCGGGTGTGGAGCACCTGGGCAAGCTTGGCGGGGAAGCTCGCAGGTGGCATGTCGTCGGCCTTGCAGGACGGGTCATAGGCGATACCGGCCTCGGTGGTGTTGGAGACGATGATCTCTAGGTCGTCGGAGACAGCGACCTCCATCATGGCACGGTAGTCGTCCTCACGATACGGGTTAAGGCAGCGGCTGCAGGCGCTGATCACGCGGGACTCGTCAACTGTGTTGCCGTTCTCCTTGCCGCGCACCAGCACGGTGTACAGGTCGTCCTGGGCATTGATACCGTCGGCAAAGCCAAAGGCACCGCTGATGGGCTGCACCATGACGACCTTGCCGTTCCAGCCGGTGGCCTCGTTGCCCATGTCAAAGAAGCGGTCGACGAAGGCGCGCAGGAAATTGCCCTCGCCAAACTGTAGAACCTTCTCGGGAGCATCCTTGGGCAGCAAATAGCCCTTGTAGCCGATCTTCTCGAGCGCATCGTAGCTGATGTTCTCCATCTATGTGTCTCCTTAGATGTTTTTTAGCGTGCAAGCAAAACGGGGCTCCGCGTGTGGCAACGGCGCCCAGGGTTCGATGTGATTCGATGCGGGCTTAGGCCTCGTCGGTGTCCAGGTCAAAGCCAAAGTAGCGGACCGCATTGTTGTAGCTGATGTCACGCACAACCTCGCCCAGCAGCTCCATGTCGGCCGGGTACTTGCCCTGCTCGACCCACTCGCCGATCACGCTGCACAGCACGCGACGGAAGTACTCGTGGCGCGGATAGGACAGGAAGGAGCGGGAATCGGTAAGCATGCCCACAAAGTTGCCCAACACGCCCTCGTTAGCCAGAGCCGTAAGCTGCTCGCGCATGCCGACCTCGTTGTCGTTGAACCACCAGGCGGAGCCGTTCTGGATCTTACCGGCAGTCGGAGCCTCCTGGAAGCAACCCATGACGGTATCGATCATGGTGTTATCGATGGGGTTCAGGCTGTACAGGATGGTCTTGGGCAGGCCGCAGGTCTCCTGGATGGAGTTGAGGAAATCGGCGAGCTGGTCGGACGGCGTGTAGTTGGAGATGCAGTCGTAGCCGGTGTCGGGACCGAGTTTGGCGAACATGGCGCGGTTGTTGTCGCGCTTGCAGCCAAAGTGCAGCTGCATGGCCCAGCCCAGACGGACATACTCGCCGGCAACGAACTGCATAAAGGCAGTCTTGTACTTGAGGACCTCTTCCTCGGTGAGCGGCTCGGCAGCCAGACCCTTGGCAAAGATAGCCTCGATCTCGTCGACGGTAGCCGGGGCGTACATAACGTAGTCGAGTGCGTGGTCGGAGGCGCGGCAGCCCAGCTCGTGAGCAACGTCGTAGCGCTTGGAAATGGCAGCCTTCATGCCCTCAAAGTCGCTGACCTCAACGCCGGCAACCTCGGAGAGGTGCTTGCAGTAGTCGGCAAACTCCTGGCCGCGCTCGATGCGCAAAGCGGCATCGGGGCGCATGGCGGGAACGACCTGAACGTCAAAGCTGTCGTCGGCGGCAATCTTCTTGTGCCACTCAAAGCTGTCGGCGGGGTCGTCGGTAGTGCAGATCATGCGGACGTTGGACTGCTTGATCAGGTTGCGGCAGGTAAAGCTAGCCTCAGCGAGCTTGGCGTTGGCAAGGTCCCAGACCTCCTGGGCAGTCTTGCCGTTGAGGACGCCCTCGTAGCCAAAGTAGCGCTTAAGCTCCAGGTGGCTCCACTCAAAGACGGGGTTGCCGACGCAGCGACCCAGGGTCTCGGCCCACTTTTGGAACTTCTCGCGAGCAGGGGCGTCGCCAGTGATAAAACGCTCGTCGACGCCGTTGGCACGCATCAGGCGCCACTTGTAGTGGTCGCCGCCCAGCCAAACCTCGGTGATGTTCTCGAAACGCTTGTCCTCCCAAATCTCCTTGGGAGAAATGTGGCAGTGGTAGTCGACGATGGGCATGCCCTCGGCAAAGTTGTGGAACAGCTCCTCGCCGGTCTTGGTGCTCAGCAGGAAATCCTGATCGTCCATAAAGTTTTTCATCAAACAGCCCCTTTGCTGGCAAGGCGGGCGCACGGCGCGCTCGTTATCCTTTAGGTGAACGTTCACTATACTAATCCATTGCACCTCAAAAGGTGAACGTTCACCTAACCACCACAGGGTGAACGGTAGATTTTGCCCGTTCAACGGTTGCTGGAGATGTGACTTGCATGTATTGCGGACTGGTCGGCGTCCCCGAACACCGAACTTGAGCGCTTTTGCTCAGGTGGGTCATGTCCCGACGTACATTTTTGGGAGTATTCAGCATTGGAGCGCGCCGTGCGCCATCCTCAGCGTCCTATTTGGAACGCAGATAGCGCCCGATCGGCATAAAAAGTGCCCCCGATGGCAAATTACGCCATCGGGGGCACTTAAAACAGTCGTTCTGCACCTCATTCAGGGCATGCCAATGCTGAATACTCCCAAAAATGCACGTCGCAAGAGGGGGTACCTGCTCAATCGGCTAAATACCCGCAAGTTCGCAGTAGCGATCGACATTGCTGGCAAATACCATCTCGACGGCGCCCTTCTGGACGGGCACCGTCGGGGTCCTTCCCCACAGCAGATAATCGCCCAGCGTCTTAGCGCCGCGATACGCCAGGCTCGTCGGGTCCTTATAGACAATATTGGTAAAGATACCGCGGCGCAAGGCCAGAGCACTTTCGGGAAACAGGTCGTTGCCGATCACCATGACCTGACCGGCCTTGTCGGTCGAAACGAGCGCGTCGGCAACCACTTCGGAACCAACGGCAAAAACGCTACAGATAAGTTCGGGGGCGCCCGGCGCACTCAAGCGCTTTTCGAGCTCATGCTCGAGTTGTTTGACTTGCGCATGGGCACCTGCAAGATCCTCAACCTGCCATGGAATATCACGTTCGCGCAGGTAATTGTGAAAGGCGCGGGCGGTTAGATAGTGCGAATCGGTATACGGGTCGCCTGTCAAAAGGAGCACGCGGGCGTCGGCCCCAGAAGCATGGACCAGGTTTGCCGCCTGCTCGGCCATAAGGCTGCCTGCCGTCGAATAATCGGCCAAGCTCGCACCCAAACGATTCAAATGCGGACGGTCGCCGTCGACGAGCTCGATCGTCACGCCCGCCTCGGCAATCTGCCCCAACAGCTCGGTTGCACGATCGTCGCCCGGCGCATAGGCGAGCAAGCCATCAATCTTCTCGCCCACCTGCAGACGCTCGTCGATTTGCTCGAGTGCATCAGCGTAGCCGCCCACGCCAAATTCAACGCGCTCAACCGTAATGCCCCGGTCGATGACCTCCTGTTCAAAGCGATTGCAGCCTTCCCACAGGTAACGGAAAAAGTACGCTCCCTCGCGCGATGCGCGGGGCAGGCAAAACACCAGATTGATGTCCTTGCGGCGCAGGCTTGAGGCACTTGTGTTGCGGTGATAGCCCATGGCCTCGGCCTTGGCGTTCACCTTGGCGCGCACGGATTCGCTCACGCCGGCCTTTCCCGTCAGGGCCTTGTGCACGGTATTGATGGAAACGCCAAGCTCGGCGGCTATGTCCTTCATGGTTACGCGAGCGCTCATGGGGATACTCCGTTATAGATAAGTTGCCAATTAACAGTACAGGTAACGATACCCCAAAAATACTCTTCGACTCGCCGTGCTCTCCCTCAAATGCACAAAGCGCCCCGCGAACGGATGCCCGCGGAGCGCTTGGATGTCCGGACCTTATTTGATACCGCGGCCCAAGTCTTCGGCGATTTTGTCTACGCCCTTAAGTGCAGCGCACGTCTTTTTGTTGGAGCAATGCCCCGTGCAAACGCCACCCTGAGCGCAGTCGGCGCAGGTGCCCTTGCGATAGATGCGCACGCACACGGCGACAAACGCAACGCCGATAACAGCCAGTACAACAATATCGATAGGTGCCATAGCAAGCCTCCTCTAGTTAACCACCACTTACTTTACCCTATTCTCCACCTACCAAAAGGGGAAAGGTTTATTTTGTTCGGTTTTATCTGGGGAAACGCCACATCTCCCCACCACATTGGTACAAGGCAACCTATCCGGAATGGGTGAAATCATGATCATAGAGCTCATCTCGCTGCCTCACTCAGCAATAAGGTTTACCCTGGTGCTATTTTTCTCGATACGATAGACGCCGACCTTGCCTGTAACGCCATAATGCTTTTTAAGTAGACCCATCTCCGCAGAATTGGACTCGATTACGATGAGCTTGTCATAACCCGACAGAAGGTTATCCATATTGGGCTCATAGAACGCGCATATGGCATCGGAATGCGGGGCAAACAAATAATATCGAGCCACATACGTGAAGTAGTACGAAGTCATAAGCCCATCGCGATCGGAACCGAACAGCAAATAACGAGTACCGTCTTCTTTACCCGATGCCGGCCAGCGATCACCGACGACATCTCGGACCGTCGCCGGAAGCGAAGTGTCGTATGTCTTTGCATTGAATAGCATGCCGTTGTATTCACTCGTCAAAAGGCCAAGCGACAAGGCGATGCAGCCCATTACAACCTGTTGGTATCGCCGCTTATGTAACGGCGTTGCATGGCAGGGGGAACCATCGGACCGGAATTTCATCTGCCCCTCAAGCTCAACGGTAACTGCCATCGCCAGGCCACCGACAAACAATGCAATGATGCTGCAAGCATAACGATCGAATCCAGCAAGCCTCAAGGCCTCGTCCATTGGCATCGAGAAAATGTACATGGCGAGAATACCCACATAGTAAACAATTGTCATGAAATCAAGCGCAACCAGTGCGCGGCGCACATGTGTCAACTGATGCCCAAAGCGCCACCGAGCAGCCGCTAGCAATGCGACAACAGCCAAGTTGCCGAGCAGGAAACCGAGCGTAGGCCTGGTAGTTAAATCGATGGAGGTCGCAAAAAACGTCGAGACGACCTGCGCGATCTGGGCAGTATTCTTACCGCCGACCACCGCCGCGTGAGCAGCATCGCCCACATCGAACTTATTCTTGACGCCCGCGAGCGCCGTGGCCATGTGCCAACTCCACATCAGATAAGTGGAAAAACCCAAAACACCTGCGACGGCAGTTGCACCAAACCAGCGCAGGCGAGCGTTCCAGCTGCGATTCCTGAGAGCAACGTGTCCGCGCGCTAAATGGTAAGCGAGCACAAATGCAACGAATACGACGCCCGTCGACTTCACCACTATGAGCTCCGCCATCAACGGCACGAGCAACTTGAGCTCGCGGCGAACATCACCGTTATAACGATCCACGACTGCCCAGCACGCCATCGTGAGGACCGGGAGCACGAAATCAACCAAAAGGTTATTAATGCGAATCGTTACATTGAAAAACGTAAGGAGCGAGCAGCCAGCCCCTAACACCGCATATGGCAGAAACGAACGGCGATTGCGCACAATACCAAGAACAGCATAAAAACATGAGAAGATAAAGGCTGCCTGAACAACGAGCATTGTTCCCTCGGCATGGCCTAAAAACGTGCATGCGCAGTACAGCAGTGAAGTTGTGCCGAGCGGATAGTTGAAAAACTCAACGAGACCACTTGACGCCGTGGGGAAAGCCCCCGTCTCCAGCATGACCTTGAGCGCTATAGCCCCTGTCTCTTATACACATCTGACGCTGCCGACGACTCCT